>NZ_CAUQHZ010000011.1:0-160958 GCF_963518075.1 uncultured Plantibacter sp. | reverse complement strand
GCTCAGGGACCGGGGAGGGTTGCTCAGGGACCGGGGAGGGTTGCTCAGGGACCGGGGACGGTTGCTCGGGGACCGGAGGGGATGCGCGTGCGCCTCTTCCGGTCACTGAGCTTGTCGAAGTGCCCACATGTGCCCTTCGACAGGCTCAGGGACCGGTTGAGGTTGCCCGGACGGGGTCGGGGTCGCGACGCGTCAGCTCGCGGCGTCGTCGGCTTCGAGCTGCAACCAGTCCTCGAAGTGCTGGCGCATCGCGCGCCTCGCGGCCTCGGCGTCTCGAGCGGCCAGGGCGTCGACGACGGCGTAGTGCACGCTGTCGGTCCGCCGGACGCCGCGCTCGTCCGGCTGCTCCACCTCGAGCGCGCGGAGTCGACGCTGCCGGATCGTCTCGCGGAGCACGTGACTGAAGCCCTCGTGCATGAGTCGGAAGATCGGGTCGTCGACGATGGCGTTCAGTCGGCTGTGGAAGTCGACGTCGGCCTCGAGCGCCGCATCGTGATCCCCGGCGAGCGTCGCGGCGATCATGCGGTCGACGTCGCCGCGCAGCACCGCGACCGCTTCGTCGTTGACGAGCCCGGCCGCCGCCTCGGCGACGGTCTCCTCCAGCATCATGCGCGACCGGGCGAACTGGTCGTCGGACAGGTAGCCCAGCTGACGGGAGATGGTGAACCAACTGCGGACGAAGTCGTCGCCCGGGGCGTCGATGGAGGTGCCCCGACCCTGGGTGCGGTGGAGGAAGCCGAGCCGTTCGAGGACGGCGAGCTGCTCGCGGAGGGCGCCGCGGCTCATCTGCAGTGCCTCGCCGAGTTCGCGTTCGGGCGGCAGACGCCGCGCGGAGGTGCCGGGCTCCGGCGTGGCCAGTTCGACGAGCCTCGCCACGAGCGCTTCGAGCGGCTCCGCCATCCTGCCCCCTCGATTGGTCCGACCAGTGTCGATGGTAGCCGGTGCTGCTGGCCGCCCTTCGACAGGCTCAGGGACCACGGTGTGGGGCTCAGGGACCGGGGCGGGGCTCAGGGATGCGCCCATCGACGCAACACGCCCGCCCCGACGGATCGGGACGGGCGTGGAGACGACGCGTGTTGGCTAGACCGCCTGGAGGGCTTGGACCGCGCTCGTGAAGAAGGCGAGACCGTCGACACCGGAGCGCATGGCGACCGGGGTGTCGGGACCGAAACCGGGCTCGATCGCGTGCTCGGGGTGCGGCATGAGCCCGACGACGTTGCCGGCCGGGTTCGTGAGCCCGGCGATGTCGTCGAGGGAACCGTTCGGGTTCACGCCCGCGTAGCGGAAGGCGACCAGACCCTCGCCTTCGACGCGCGCCAGCGTCTCGGCGTCGGCGATGTAGCCACCGTCGGCGTTCTTGAGCGGGATGGTGATCTCCTGCCCCTTCGAGAACTGGTGGGTCCAGGCGGTGTCGGCGTTCTCGACCGTGAGCAGCTGGTCGCGACGGATGAACTGCTGGTGGGCGTTCCGGATGAGGCCACCGGGCAGCAGGTGCGCCTCGACGAGCATCTGGAAGCCGTTGCAGATCCCGAGGATCGGCATGCCCTTGCCGGCGGCGTCCTTCAGCTCGGTCATGATCGGCGAGACCGCGGCGATCGCTCCGGCGCGGAGGTAGTCGCCGTAGCTGAAGCCACCGGGCAGGATCACGGCGTCGACGCCCTGGAGGTCGTGGTCGCCGTGCCAGAGCGCGACGGGCTCGGCACCCGCCATGCGGACCGCGCGCTGGGCGTCGCGGTCGTCGAGCGAACCGGGGAAGGTGATGACACCGATACGGGTCGTCATGCCTCGGAGCCCTCGGGGTAGTGGATGGCCACGACGTCCTCGATCACGGCGTTCGAGAGGATGTCGTCGGCGATCTGCTGCACCGTGGCGCGCGTGGCGTCGGTGATGGGGCCGTCGACCGTGAGCTCGAACCGCTTGCCGATGCGGACATCGGTGAACTCGCTCTTGCCGAGACGCGCGAGGGCGCCGGCGACGGCCTTGCCCTGGGGGTCCAGCAGTTCGGCTTTCGGCATGACTTCTACGACGATGGTCGGCACGGAGGTCTCTTTCGTTGCGACGCGGCGGGGATGCGAACAGTCTAGCGCCGAGCACACGACGACCGTCCGACGGCGGGGCCTCGGCGCCGCGTCGTGGTCAGCGGTTCATTCCGGGAGGGCGGCGTCCGCTTCGTTCGCGTCGCCGGCGATGCCGCGGGCGAGCGTCTTGTTGCGGAAGAAGTCCGGTCGGAGCTTCGCCTGGATGAGCATGATGACGATGCCCGCCACGATGATGATCATGCCGAGGATGAACACGAGCCCGACACCGCCGATGTTCGACCCGCTGCCGTAGTCGGGGTCCGCGCTCTCGATGATCGTGGTGAAGAAGAGCACGCCCAGGATGAGACCGCCGACGAGCGGGGAGAAGAACTGGAAGAAGAAGTTCCGTGCGCTCGAGAACCACTGCTTCCGGAAGTACCAGACGCACGCGAACGCGGTCAGGCCGTAGTAGAAGCAGATCATCATGCCGAGGGTCGTGATCGTGTCCCAGAGGACGTCCTCGGAGATGAAGCGCATGACCGCGTAGAACACCGACGCGACGACACTCGAGACGATCGTCGCGTAGCCGGGCGTGAAGAACTTCGGGTGCACCTTCGAGAACTTCGGCGACAGCGCGCCGTAGTGTCCCATCGCGAGCAGGGTCCGCGCAGGGGAGACGAACGTCGACTGCAGCGAGGCGGCCGAGGACGACAGCACCGCGATCGACACGAGGATCGCGAGCGGGCCGAGGATGGGCCCCGCGAGCGAGAAGAACACGTTGCCCTGGATGTCCTCGTTGCCGAGCCCGAACTCGCCGTCGCCGACGCCCGCGTAGTTGATGAGCGCGACCGACAGGAACAGGTAGAGGACGACGATGATGATGACGGTCGCGGTGGCGGCCTTGCCCGGCGTCGAGCTCGACCCCTTCGTCTCCTCGCTCATCGTCAGCGTGACGTCCCAACCCCAGAAGATGAAGATGGAGAGCGAGAGGCCTGCGGCGAAGGCGCTGAACGACCCGACGGCGAACGGGTTGAACCAGTCGAGCGAGATCGGGAGGGCGTCGAACGCGTCACCGCCCGCCACGTGCGCGAAGGCGACGATGCCGAACAGCACCATCACGAGCAACTGGAAGCCCACGAGCACGTACTGCAGCTTCTGCGTCGTCTGCATGTCGCGGTAGGAGATGAGCGTCGCCCCGAGCATGAACGCCAGACAGGTGATGACGTTGATGAACGGGTTCGACGTGAGGCCGGCGATGTCGGGGTTCTGGAAGATCTGCGACAGCATCAGGTAGAAGAAGTCGACCGCGATGCCCGCGAGGTTCGAGAGCACGACGATGGTCGCGGCGATGAGGCCCCAACCGGCCATCCAACCGACCCACGGGCCGAACGCGCGCGTCGCCCAGGTGAACGAGGTGCCGGAGTCCGGCATGCGGCTGTTGAGCTCCCGGTAGCCGAAGGCGACGAGCAGCATCGGGATGAATCCGACGAGGAAGATGGCCGGCACGTGGGTGCCGACCTCCGCGACCGTCGGACCGAGGGCACCCGTCAGGGTGTACGCCGGGGCGATGCACGAGATGCCGATGACGATCGCACCGATGAGGCCGACGGTGCCGGCGCCGAGGCCCTTCTTGGAGAGGGCGCCCGTCGCGGTCGTCTCGGGGTGGGCGACGTCGCGTGGTGGGGTGGTTTCGGGAGGAGTCATGTCGGGTCTCCGAGGGTCAGCACGGAGTCGCGGGGCACGACCACCATGGGTACGGGGAGCTCCCGCAGCATCTTCGCTGCCGTGGAGCCGAGGAAGAGGTGCTTCGGGGTGGCGAGTCGGCTGGAACCGACGAGCACGATCTCCGCGGGCTTCCACTCGAGGTTCGAGACGGCGTCCTCGATACGGGTGCCAGAGGCGATCTCGGTGGTCACGTCGATGTCCTTCGGCAGATGCTCGGTCGCGTAGGCGAGGACTTCCGCCGCGTGCGACTCGGCCCGGGCGGTCGCCTCGGGGTGCTCGGCGCCCTCCGGCTGGTCGAGCGCGACGAGCGAGACCAGCCGGAGCGGGATGACCGCGTTCTTGGCGACGACGATGGCCGCGTCGAGCAGCTGGTGCGCGCCGGCGCGGGTGCCGATCGCGCAGGTGATGCGGCTCACGGTGCCGCCGGTGGGCTGGGCCTCGAGGAGGTCCCGGCTGCCGACCGGAGCGAGGGCGACCGGGACGACCGCCGAGTGCAGGAGCGTGTTCGCGACGCTGCCGAGCGTGAACCGCCCGAGGAGTCCACCGCGCGCCGCACCGATGATGATGAGCCCGCCCTCGAGGATGCGGGAGGCCTCCAAGAGGCCCTCGGCGAACGACTCGTCGT
The DNA here is from genome assembly GCF_963518075.1 of uncultured Plantibacter sp. Lineage (NCBI taxonomy): Bacteria > Bacillati > Actinomycetota > Actinomycetes > Micrococcales > Microbacteriaceae > Plantibacter > uncultured Plantibacter sp. Next base: position 156,590 of record NZ_CAUQHZ010000011.1, on the reverse strand, counting down.
ACACGAGGTGCGTCTTGGCGGTGATGTCGGCTGGAACCGCGTCGAGCGCCTCGGCGAGCCAGCGTTCGGCCGTCTCACGGAGGAACCGTTCGTACCCGGGATCGGCCGGGGTGATCGTCGGGCGTTCCTCGTTCGCGAGCACGAGGACGATGTCGAGCCGGGCTCCGGTGGTCCGAGCGATCCGGATGCCGAGCGCGAGCGCGTCGCGTCCCGCCGGCGTATCGGTGTAGCCAACGATGTATCTCATCTGGTGTTCGCTTTCGATCGGGTGCGAGCGTGTGATGGCGGTTCCTGAGCCTGTCGAAGGGCGGGACCGGGACCAGGATGCACGGCGGTGTGCGGGTGTTTCGTTGGTGCAGGGTATCGACGGGGGTGGCCCTTCGACAAGCTCAGGGACCGGAAGTGGTGCTCAGGGACCGGAGGTGGTGGGCGGGGAGCGGAGCGGGCCCCGCTCCCCGGATCGCTACGCCTGGTGGCGGGCGATGATCGCCTCAGCGGTGTCGGCGCCCTTGCGGATCGCGCCGTCCACGTGCTGGTAGCCCTCGGCGGCGAGGTCGCTCGTCGACCAGAAGATCGGACCGACCGGCGTCGACTGCATGGCGCCGTAACGCGAGAGGCCGCCCAGGTCGAAGCTCGCCGCGTACGCGCCTCGCGTCCACTCCTCGCTGCCCCAGTCGCTCTCGTAGTAGACGACTGGGGAGAGGGCCTGCTCGCCGTAGTAGTGGGAGAGCGAGGTGAGGATCCGCTCGCGACGCTCCTCGGCGCTCAGCTTGAAGACCTCGTCGGCGCGCTCGTCCGAGACGAACCCGACGAGCGTGCCGCGCGGGTCCTCGTGGTTCGTGTTGTCGTAGGCCTCGTGGACGAGCTCGTACGGGCTGAACGCGGTGGCCGACAGACCGTCCTCGCGCCAGAACGGCGTCTCGTACACGGCGTGGACCTTGATGACGAGCCCGAGCGACATGTGCTGGTGCATCTGGTGGCTGAGGCGGGGCAGCGGCGGCTGGAAGTCGATGCGGGAGTAGAGGTTCGGCGGGACGGCGACGATCGCGTACCGCGCGTTGACCGTCACGCTGTCCGCCTCAGCCGAGACGCCGGCGTCGGACCACTCGAGGCGACGCACGGGCGAGGACAGGTGGACGTCGTCGCCGAGGGCCTCGGCGAGCTTGATCGGGACCTGCTGCAGGCCGCCGACGACGCGCTTGTCGAGGATGAAGTCGGCCTCGACGAGGTGGGTGAAGCTGCCCGCGGACGCCGCCATGAGGAGCGCCTGCAGGAGCGAGAAGGAGTGGGAGGGCTTCGTGAGCATCGCAGCGGCGATGAAGAGGGCGATGTTGTCGCGCGCCTCGACGTCGTCCGTCTGCTCGGCGAGCCAGGCGCTCCACGAGATGCGGTCGTACTCCTTCGCCCGGGCGTGCGCCCACGGCTCGGTGACACCGACCTCCTCCACGAGCTCGTCGAGCAGGGTGATGAGTCGCTCCATCTCCGCTGCGGTCGACTCGGCGACGGGGAAGATGTCGCCCGTGAAGCGGGTGCGCACGCCCTCGGCATCGACGTAGACGCTGTCGCCCTCGCGGTAGCGGGAGTAGGTGTCGAGCCCGAGCTCCTCGAGTGTGGCGAGCAGCGCGGTCTGGTCGGGGGAGACCCACTGGCCGCCCAGCTCGAGCATGGCTCCGTCGATGTGGTTCGTCCAGAGGCGACCACCGACGCGGTCGCGCGCCTCGAGGACGGCGACGGACAGGCCCGCCGCGCGGAGCTTGGTGGCGGCCGTGAGCCCGGAGGCCCCGGCGCCGATGATGACGACGTCGCGTTCGATAGCGCTCATGAGGTGTCTTCCTGTTCGTGGCCCTTCGACGAGCTCAGGGACCGGGGTGGTGCTCGGGTGACCGGGTGGCGCTCGGGACCGGGGTGGTGCTCGGGTGGTGCTCGGGCCCGGCGCCGATAGTCGAGTATGGCGGATCCGGCGGTCGGATGGAACCGAGGATGGCGAGGTCGCCGGTCGGATCGGTGATCGGCGACGGTTTCCGTTGTGCCGACCGAGGTGGATCAGCCGATGGGCGTCATGGTGTACTTCGTGTACAGGTACTCGTGGATGCCCTCGAGCCCGCCCTCGCGTCCGATGCCCGACTGCTTGACACCACCGAACGGTGCTGCGGCGTTCGAGATGACGCCCACGTTGAGGCCCATCATGCCGGTCTGCAGACGGCCGATCATGCGCTGTCCGCGGGCGAGGTCGGTGGTGAACACGTAGGAGACGAGCCCGTACTCGGTGTCGTTCGCGAGCCGCACGGCCTCATCCTCGTCGTCGAACGGCACGATCGCGAGGACCGGGCCGAAGATCTCCTCGCGGAGGATGTCGGACCCCGGTACGACCCCGGTGACGACCGTCGGCTGGAAGAAGGTGCCCGGTCCGTCGACGGCCTCGCCGCCGGTGAGGACCTCGGCGCCGCGCTCGACGGCGTCGCCCACGAGGGTCTTCGCCTTCGTGACCGCGCGGTCGTCGATGAGTGGGCCGATCGTCACGCCGTCCTCGGTGCCACGACCGATGCGGAACGCGTTCACCTTGTCGGTGACGCGCTTCGCGAACTCATCCGCGACGTCCCGGTGGACGATGAAGCGGTTCGCCGCGGTGCACGCCTGTCCGATGTTGCGGAACTTGGCGGCCATCGCGCCCTCCACGGCCTTGTCGAGGTCGGCGTCCTCGAACACGACGAACGGGGCGTTGCCGCCGAGCTCCATCGAGGTGCGGAGGACGTTCTTCGCGGACTGCTCGATGAGTTTCTGGCCGACGGCCGTCGATCCCGTGAAGCTCAGTTTGCGGAGCCGCGGGTCGGCGATGATCGGGCCGGAGACCGCGGAGGAGCTGGAGGTGGTGATGACGTTCACGACGCCGGCGGGGAGCCCGGCGTCCTCGAGCAGCTTCACGAAGTACAGGGTCGTGAGCGGGGTGAGCTCGGCGGGCTTGACGACGACCGTGCAGCCGGCTGCGAGCGCCGGGGCGATCTTGCGGGTCGCCATCGCGAGGGGGAAGTTCCACGGGGTGATGAGGAAGCACGGGCCGACGGGGTGCTGCGAGACGGTCATCATGCCGGTGCCCTCGGGGTTCGACCCGTAGCGTCCGGAGATGCGGACGGCCTCCTCGGAGAACCAGCGGAGGAACTCACCACCGTAGGTGACCTCGCCGTTCGCCTCGGCGAGCGGCTTGCCCATCTCGAGCGTCATGAGGAGGGCGAACTCCTCGCGACGCTCCTGCAGGAGGTCGAAGGCCTTCCGGAGGATGTTGGAGCGGGTGCGGGGAGCGGTCGCCGCCCACTCGTCCTGGGCTGCGACCGCGGCGTCGAGGGCCGCCGTGCCGTCGGCGACCGAGGCGTCCGCGATCGTCTTGATGACGTCGCCGGTGGACGGGTCGCTCACGTCGAGCGTCGCGCCCTCCGTCGCGTCGCGCCAGACGCCTCCGATGAACAGGCCGTTCGGGACCTTGGCGAGCAGATCGGTTTCACGTGCGTCGGTCATGGGGGGGGGAGCTCCTTGGTGGTGTCGGTGCCGTCGGTCACAGTGTTTCAGCGTGCATGCCCCTCGACAAGCTCAGGGTCCGGGGTTGTGCTGCGGGGGCCGCCTCGGTCCCTGCCCTTCGACAGGCGGTTCCTGAGCTTGTCGAAGGGCGGGACCGGCGGGCGTGGCGTCAGTCCGCGGCGAGCGCCTCGAGGACGACGTCGAGTCCTTCGTCGAGCAGTTCGAGGGGGATGGTCAGCGGTGGGAGGAAGCGGACCACGTTGCCGTAGGTGCCGCAGGTCAGGACGATGACGCCGGCCTGGTGGGCGGCCTTCGCGACGCGTGCCGTGAGGGTGGCGTCGGGCTCGCCGGTGGCCGGGTCGACGAACTCGACCGCCATCATGGCGCCGCGCCCGCGGATGTCGCCGATGCGGGGGTCGGAGGTCTGCGCCGCGGTGAAGCGGTCGACGATGCGGGTTTCGATCGCCCGGGCCGAGGCTGCGAGGTCCTCCTCCTCGTACGCTTCGATGGCCGCTAGAGCGGCGACACAGGCGAGTGGGTTGCCGCCGTAGGTGCCGCCGAGCCCGCCGACGTGCGGGGCGTCCATGATCTCCGCGCGTCCGGTGACGGCGGAGAGCGGCAGGCCGCCCGCGATGCCCTTGGCGGTGATGATGATGTCGGGCACGATGTCGAAGCGCTCGGACGCGAACATCGCACCCGTGCGGGCGAAGCCGGTCTGCACCTCGTCGGCGATGAAGACGACGTCGTTCGCGCGGGCCCAGTCGAGCAGGGCCGGCAGGAAGCCGTCCGCCGGGACGATGAAGCCGCCCTCGCCCTGGATGGGTTCGATGATGATCGCCGCGAGGTTGTCGGCGCCGATCTGCTTCTCGATCTGGGTGATCGCGCGCTGTGCCGCCTCGGCGCCGGTGAGCCCGCCGTCGCGGAAGGGGTAGGACAGCGGTGCGCGGTACACCTCGGAGGCGAAGGGGCCGAAGCCGCTCTTGTACGGCATGGACTTCGCAGTGAGGGCCATCGTCAGGTTCGTGCGGCCGTGGTACGCGTGGTCGAAGGCGACGACCGCCTGCTTCTTCGTGTGGCTGCGGGCGATCTTCACCGCGTTCTCGACCGCTTCGGCGCCCGAGTTGAACAGTGCCGTCCGCTTGGCGTGGTCGCCGGGGGTGAGGCGGTTGAGCGCCTCGGCGACCTCGACGTAGGAGTCGTAGGGGGTGATGGTGAAGCAGGTGTGGGTGAACTCCTGCAGCTGTCGGGCGACGGCCTCGACGACGCGCGGGTTGCTGTTGCCCACGCCGGTCACGGCGATGCCGGACCCGAGGTCGATCAGGGAGTTGCCGTCGACGTCGACGAGGACGCCACCGCCCGCGCCGGCCGCGAACACCGGCATCGTCGTGCCGACGCCGGACGCGACCGCAGCGTGTTTCCGGGCCATGAGTTCCTCGGAGATCGGTCCGGGGATGGCGGTGACGAGGCGACGTTCCTGGGGGAGCGAGGGTCCGCCGAGGATGGAGGGCGCGGGGGCTGCGGTGCTGCTCGTCATCGGTACTCCTTCGGCTGCCGCGTCCGGCGGGGGCGCCGAGGTCGTCCGCGAGCAGTGCCACCAGGCTAGGCAGCGGTCCGCATCGGTACAGTCGACAGTCTGTCCATACCAGCGGCTTCAGTTGGACGATCCGGCATCCCTGCGTAGACTCGCGCCATGGCACCGACGCTGCAGGACCTCCTCGACCACCGTGCGCTCGGCCTGAAGCTCGTGGTGGCAGGAACCGAGGGCGCCCTCGACCGGCAGGTCGCCTGGGTATCCGGGTCGGACCTGCCGGACCCCACGCCCTTCCTCCTCGCCGACCAGGTGCTGCTCACGACGGGCACGCAGTTCGGGACCGCCGTGTCGACGACGCAGGTCGAGGCGTACGTCGCCCGCCTCGCCGACGCCGGTGTCGCCGGACTGGGGTTCGGTACCGAGGTGATCACGGCCGGGACACCGCCGGAACTCGCCGAGGCCTGCGCGGCGCACGGGATGCCGCTCGTCGAGGTCCCGTACCGCACGCCGTTCATCGCCGTCATCCGGTACGCGGCCGACCTCCTCACCGAGGCGGCTCGGGCGAGGGACGCCTGGGCACTGGGCGCCCAGCGTGCGATCGCGTTCGCCGCGCTCCGTCCCGACGCGACGGTCGCCGTCGTGACCGAACTCGCGCGGTCCCTCGGCGCCTGGGTCGTGCTCTTCGACGCGCACGCGACCCCGGTGGCGATCGCGGGCGACGGGCCCACCGCCGCTCCCGAGGCCGAGCGCCTCCTGGAGCGGGTGGCCGGCGAGGCCACCATGCTCCTGAGCCGCGGACAGCGTTCGGGGGCGACGCTCGCGAGCCGCACGCGGACGGTGTCGCTGCAGACCCTCGGCCGACGCGGCGACCTCCGGGGCGTGCTCGCCATCGCCGGGACCGACGGCCCGTTGGACGCCGCGGCCCAGAGCGTCGTGACCTCGGTCGTCGCCATCGCCGGGCTCACCCTCGAGCAGGGCGGCGCACTCGGACGGGCGGGGCGCTCGCTGCGCACCGGTGTCTGGCAGCTGCTCCGCGCCGGACAGGCCGCCGCGGCGCGCGAGGTCGCCGAACAGCTCGGCACGCCGTTGCCGAGCGGAGCGGTTCGTGTCGGCGTCTGCTCCGGGCCGACCGACGGGCGCGAGGCGCTCCTCACCGAGCTGGAACGGGCCGAGACGCTCGGTCCGGGTTCGCTCTTCGTCGCCGAGCAGGACGGACGGCCCGTCCTGCTTCTCGCAGCGGCTGAGGGGGACACCGACACGGACGTCGATCGGGCGGTCGAGGCGGTGATCGCGGCGGCCCCCGCACGGCGGCTCGGACTCTCCCGATCCCTCGCGCTCGCCGATCTGCCGACGGGGATCGAGCAGGCGGTCTCCGCGCACGAGCACGCCGTCTCCGCAGGCGAGGCCGTCGTGCGGTTCGGGGCGCTCGCCGCGGCAGGGATGGCAGGGTTGCTCGACCCCGTCCGCGCCGCCGCCGTGGCCGAGGAACTGCTCGAGCCCGTGCTCCGCGTCGACCGCGAGGAGGGCTCCGACCTCGTGCCGAGCCTCCGCGGCTGGCTCGAGGCGAACGGCCAGTGGGAGCCCGCCGCGCGGCGACTCGGGATCCATCGACACACGCTCCGCAACCGCATCACCCGGGTGGAACAGGTGCTCGGGCGACCGCTCGACACCTTCGCCGCTCGGGCCGAACTCTGGCTCGCGCTGGCCAGCCTGCCGGACGGGGATGCGTTGCGGTCCCGCGAGGCCGTTCTGTAGCCTCGACCGCACGGCGCGCGTGTGCTCCGTGGAACCACGAAGGGGGCGGCGCGCATGAGGATCCGAACGGTGGTCGCCCGGGTGCCGGTCACGATCGCCCTGGTGCTGGTCGTCCTCGTCGTGGGTGTCGTCGGGCGTGGCCTCTGGGAGTCGACGACGGCGCAACCGTGGTGGGACGCGGTCGCCTACGGCTTGCCCGCCTTCGAGGCCGGGCGCTGGTGGACTCCCGTCACCGGGACGTTCCTCGTCGTGGAGCCGTGGGCCTACGTGTTCGCGGTGATCGGGTTCGCCTGGGTCGGCCTGCTGGAGTGGTGGCGGGGATCGAAGGTCGCGCTCATCACCTTCGCCGCCGGTCAGCTCGTCGCCGTCCTCGCCACCGCCGGGTTCCTCTGGGCCGCGAGTCACCTGCCCTGGCCGTGGGCGACGAGCCTCGCCGGGATGCTCGACGTCGGTCCCTCCGGCGGGACGATGGCCTGCTTCGCCGCGTGCGTGTCGCTCTTCGCCTCTCCGTGGCGGCAGCGGGGCTGGATCATCGTCGCGTCCTACGCCGCGATCGGGGTCCTCTTCATCGGGTCGCTCGCGGACCTCGAGCACGCCTTCGCGGTGCTCTTCGTCCTCGCGGTGAACCGTTCCTTCCGCATCCAGCGGGCCAGTGTGCGCGAGCGCCGACTGCTCGCGTTCACGACGAGCGTGGCCCTCGGCGTCGTCCAGATCGTCGCCCTGCTCGTGCCGACCAACGGCCCGTTCGGTCCGACCGCTCCGGCGGAGGGCCCGTGGCTCGACGTCGCGATCGACACGGTCGTGATCATCGTCGTCGCCAACGGCCTGCGGCTCGGTCGTCGCTGGGCGTGGGTGCTGAGCGTCGTCTGGGCGATCCTCAACGTCCTGGTCGCGGTCCTGTACCTGGCGCTGTCGCCGCTCGATCCCGCCGACCTCCCGATCGACTGGGGCGACACCGACGTGTTCCTGGCGACGTCGGTGCTCTGGCTCGCCTTCCTCGTCTACCTCGTCGCGACCCGCAGCGCGTTCTCATCCCACCGACGCCGACAGCTCGGCGTCGGGCACAAGCAGCAGCAGGACCTGCCGTCGGCGGACGACGCCCGCGCGCTCATCCGGACCGAAGGCGGCGGCTCGCTCTCCTGGATGGCCACGTGGGACGGCATGGAGTACTTCCGCACCTCGGTGGGCCTCGTGCCCTACCAGAAGCACGCCGGTGTCGCGATCGTGCTGGCCGACCCGCTCGGCCCACCGGATCACCTGCGGACGAGCGTCGCGGAGTTCGTCCAGGCGGCCGAGCGCGACTCCCTCATCCCGTGCTTCTTCAGTTCCAGCCAGGGGACGAAGGACGCGATGCCCGAGGGATGGCGCGACCTCATCATCGCGGACGACACGATCGTCGACCTTCCCGGTCTCGCGTTCACCGGCAAGGCCTGGTCGAACATCCGCACGGCGCTCAACAAGGCCGAGCGCGAGGGGATGGTCTTCCGGATGAGCACCTATGGCGCCGAGACGTGGGGCGTCCGACAGCAGATCCGCGCCATCTCCGAGGGCTGGGTCGGCGACAAGGGTCTGCCGGAGATGCGGTTCACCCTCGGGACCCTGCAGGAGGCCGACGACCCCGAGGTCCGTCTGGCACTCGCGATCTCGCCGGACGGCGACGTCGACGGCTTCCTCAGCTGGCTCCCGGTCTTCGGCCCCGACGGCGAGCACCGCGGATGGACGCTCGACCTCATGCGGCGCCGCGAGGAGGGCTTCGGTTCGGTCATGGAGTTCCTCATCGCCTCCTCGGCCAAGATCTTCGCCGAGGAGGGCGCGCAGATCCTCTCGCTCTCGGGTGCGCCGCTCGCGCACCGGGTGGAGGACGACGAGGGCCGCATCGCGCACCTGCTGGGTCAGCTCAGCGGCATCCTGGAGCCCGTGTACGGCTTCTCGTCCCTCCACCGGTTCAAGCAGAAGTTCAACCCGCGATCGGAGCCGATCTACCTCCTGTACCGCGACGAGGGCGACCTCACGCGGATCGCGGCGGCGCTCACCCGTGCGTTCCTGCCGGACGCGACCCTCCGGCAGTTCGCCGGCGCCGGCATCGACATGCTCAAGCGCGACTGAGCGAGGCCGGCCCTCAGGCGGTGTCGCCGCCCGGGAGTCCCGCTGCGCCGAGGTGTGTCGCCCCGCGGGACCGCGCTCGCTGCTCGGCGAGGGCGGCGGCGAACTCCGTCTCCCAGTCGGAAGCGACCTCGATGCCGAGGCGCCCGGCCTCCTCGATGGTCAGCTCCTTCGGGAAGCCGTTCGTGTCGGACAGCCGGAACACGTCGTGTCCCGTCATGACCCGTCCGGCGTACCCCTGGACCATCTGGAGCCCTGCGCCCAGCGTGCGCCGGAATGACTGCTCCTCCTTGACGAGGACGGCGACGACCTCGTCGCGGGCGGCGGCCACCTCCGGGTAGTCGTCGGCGTACAACCCGGCGATGACGGGCACGATCTCGCCGAAGAAGTTCTCGTGGAGATCGAGCGAGAGCGCCAGCCGGATCGCCCGTCGGAGCAGTCGTCGCATGACGTAGCCCTGCTCCTTGTTCGACGGACGCACACCGTCGACCGCGAGGAAGGTCGCACCCCGCAGATGGTCGGCGATGATGCGCATGGCGGTGGTCTCGTCCTCGTAGCGTCTCCCGGTGAGCTCCTCGAGGCGCTCGACGATGGGCCAGAGCAGCGAGATGCGGAAGACGTCGTCGGAGTCGATCGACGCGGCGGCGATGCGTTCGAGGCCGCCGCCGAAGTCGACGTTGCGTCTGGCGAGTTCCTCGAACGAGCCGTCCTCGCGCCGTCGGTACTGCATGAACACCTGGTTGCCGATCTCCATGAACCGTCCGCCGTCGCTCGCGGGATGCGCGAGGCCGTAGGACGGGTCCTGGAACTCGGGGCCGAAGTCGTAGAACACCTCGCTGTCGGGGCCGCACGGGTCACCGATCGGGGTGCCCTCGAGTGACCCGCCGCGGGACCACCAGTTCTCGCCGCCGTCGTAGAAGAAGATCCGCTCACCGGGCCGCACCCCGCGGGCGTCGCCGTCGGCCTGGGAGCCGATCTCCGCGATCCCGTTGGAGACCCCGCGCTCGGCGAACACCGACGCCCAGATCGAGGCGGCCTCGTCGTCGCGCGGGATGCCGTTCGCGGGATCGCCGATGAAGCAGGTGACGGAGATCCGCTCCGGATCCAGTCCGACGATGTCGACCAGGAAGGTGAAGAACTGCCGGATCTGCGTCTCCTTGAAGTAGTCGCCGAGCGACCAGTTGCCGAGCATCTCGAAGAAGGTGGTGTGCCGGTTGTCGCCGACGTCCTCGATGTCCTGGGCCCGGACGCACGGCTGGCTGTCGGTCAACCGCCGTCCGTCGGGGTGATCCTCACCGAGGAGGTACGGCAGGAGCGCCTGCATCCCGCTGCCGTTGAAGAGGGTGCTCGTGTCGCCGCGCGGGACGAGCGGAGCCCGCTTGATCAACGCGTGGCCGTTCCGTTCGAGGAAGTCGAGGTAGGCGTTCCGGATGTCGTGGGCGTCCATGCCGACACGATTCCAGCTTTCCGGTCCGAGGGGAAGCCGCTGGGCGCGGCGACCCGACTCAGTCCGCGTCGTGGAGTGACCGCAGGGCGGTCACGACGTCGTCGTGCCAGCGGCGGGCCGCAGGGAGCACGCCGCCGAAGATCGGGGTGTCGTGCGTCGCGCCCAGGTACATCGTCCCGCTCGCGTCGACGCCGTCGGCCCGGAGCGCGGCGAGGTAGGCCGCGCCGTCACCGCGGAGGGGGTCGTACTCGGCCGTGAGGATCACGGCGCGGGGGAGGTCCGCGTGCGACCGGGCGAGGAGGGGCGACGCGTGCGGCTCCTTCGCCTGACGTCGGTCCAGGAGGTAGGTCTTCGCCACGGAGCGCAGCTCCTTGATCGCGAAGATCCTCGGGATGCCCATCTCCCGCACAGGACGGAGGTCGATGTGGCCGCCGGTGAGGTCCGTGACCGGCACCTCGAGCAGCTGGAGTCGGATGGGCAGCCGGCCGCGTTCACGGTTCGCGAGCGTGAGCGCCGCCGCGATGCTGCCGCCGGCGGACACCCCGGCGACGGCGATCCGCCCCGTGTCGATCCCGAGCGTCGTGGCCTGGGCGAACAGCCACTCGAGCGCCGCGTGGGCCTGTTCCAGCTGGGTCGGGTACCGGTGCTCGGGAGCGAGCGCGTAGTCGACGGCGGCGATGACCACGCCGGCGTCGGCCGCCCGACGACGGAACCCCGCGTCGGTCGTCGGGTAGTCGATCCCGCCGATGCGGAACGCCCCACCGAAGAAGGACAGGACCGCGGGCACCGCCTGGTCTCCGTCGGCCGTGGGCGGGTGATAGAGCCGGATCCGGACGTCGGGGAAGCCGGCGACCGGGATCGTGTGCTCCTCGATGCGCAGCTCCGGGCCCGGGACGCCGACGGTCGCGAACTCCTTCTTGTCCCAGTTCCGCGCGGCCTTGCGGTGCTGTGCGCGTGTCTTCTTGCGGCGGGGTGCGGCGGTGGTGGCCTTCGCCGTCGGGCTCGAGGGCTTCGCCTTCGGTCCGGTGGCCTTCGGGGAGGTCGCCTTCGGGTCCGCGGCGGGAGCGGGCTTCGGGCGCGCGACGGTGGTCGTCTTCGGCCGCAGGAAGAAGGCCTTCGCCTGCTCGAGTGCGGTCGAGATGAGGTAGGCACGGTGCGTCCGCGCTCGTTCGACGAAGATCGGGTCGAGAGGCAAACGACTCACCTGCCTTGCTGCTCGGATGGGCGGATCCCAGCAGTCTAGGCGGGCTCGGCAGACGACGACCGTGGCTTGCCCGATCGATCCTTCCGCTCGGCTTCACCTCCTGTTCACCGGGAGGCCCGGCCCTGTTCGGGTGCCGCTCGTAGCGTGATCACACGTACGGCACACAGCAGTGCCCGCGTCGGTCACTCGCGGTTCCGCTCCACCGGAGCCACGCGCGGAGCGGGCGGGTGCATCGGTCCTTCTGAAAGGTACGTCCCAGCACATGAAGCTCTCCCTCACCCGCGTCGCTGCGCTCGGCGCCGCCGCCCTCCTCTCGATCGGCCTGGCCGCCTGCTCGAGCGCCAGCGCCACCGACACCGGTTCAGCCGCGGCCGGGACCTTCGCGGTCGACGACCAGACCCTCGTCTTCGGCGTCGTCCCCGACTCGGTCGACACGCAGACCAACTACCAGCCGCTCATGGACTACATCGCCCAGGAGACCGGCAAGAAGGTCGAATACCACGAGTCGACCGACTACGCGGCCCTCATCGAGGCGGCCGTCGCCGGCAAGATCGACGTCGCGTCCTTCTCCGGCTTCACCTACGTCACCGCGCTCAACAACGGGGCCAAGATCACGCCGATCTCGTCGATCATCACCGTCGAGGGGCAGGAGCCGGGCTACTACTCCGAGGCGATCGTCCCGAAGGACTCGTCGATCACCAAGATCGAGGAGTTCAAGGGCAAGAAGGTCTGCTTCGTCGACCCGTCCTCGACGTCCGGGTACCTCTTCCCGAGCTACAACCTGCTCGAGGCCGGCATCGACCCCGAGAAGGACATCACCCCGGTCTTCGCCGGCAAGCACGACGTCTCGGTGACGAAGACCGCCGAGGGCGTCGAGTGCGAGGCGGGCTTCGCCGAGGACTCCGAGGTCGAGAAGAACGACGGCGTGAAGGTCATCGACCGCACGATGGTCCCCGGCGCGCCGATCGTCGAGTCCGACTCCCTGCCCGCCGACGTGAAGGAGAAGCTCGAGAAGGCCCTCGCCGAGGTCACGATCGATCAGATCATCGACTCCGGCGTGAAGAGCGCCGACAGCGACGCCTTCCGCGCGACCTTCTACGGCACCTCGCCGGTCGACGACGCGTACTACGACACCATCCGCGACATCTGCAAGAAGACCAACGCCAAGCAGTGCCAGGCCTGATCTGAGCACCGGCACCGCCCTTCGACAAGCGGTTCCTGAGCTTGTCGAAGGGCAGTGACCGGTGCTCCGGTTCCCGGTCACCGAGCCCGTCGCGGTGCGACGTCCGCATCACCACCAACCTCACGAGAGGCAGCAGTCATGAGCGTCACCGAGCAGCAGGCGCGTCACACCGCACCCGGCGGAGCGGAACCGCTCGTGCGTCTCCGCGGGGTCACGAAGCGCTTCGACCGGACGGTCGCCCTGCAGCGCGTCGACCTCGACATCCGTCGCGGTGAGATCGTCGTCCTCCTCGGCCTGTCGGGATCCGGCAAGTCGACGCTCCTCCGTCACCTGGACGGTCTCGAGCGGCCCACCGCCGGGTCCGTCTCGGTCCTCGGCGACGAGGTGCCGGCCCTCGGGCAGCGCGCCCTGCGCCGGCTCCGCGCCCGCGTCGGATTCGTCTTCCAGCAGTTCGAGTTGGTCCCGTCGCTCACCGTCCTCGAGAACGTCCTGACCGGTTCGCTGGCGGGTGTCCGCGGACCACGTCTCGGCATCCTCGGCTACGGCCGCAACCTGAAGATGAAGGCGCTCGGCCACCTCGACCGCGTCGGCCTCCTGGAGCGCGCCTACCAGCGCGCCGACACCCTCTCCGGTGGTCAGCAGCAGCGCGTGGCCATCGCCAGAGCGCTCATGCAGGACCCCGAGATCCTCCTCGCCGACGAGCCCGTCGCCTCCCTCGACCCGGAGTCGAGCGAGCAGGTGATGGCCCTCATCCGCGAGATCGCGATCGACCGTGGACTCACCGTCGTGTGCAGCCTGCACCAGGTCGACCTCGCGCTCTCCTGGGGCGACCGTATCGTCGGTCTCCGGCACGGCGAGGTGGTCCTCGACACCACGACCGACGGCCTGTCGAAGACCGAGGTGATGGAGATCTACGGCCGGGTCGCGACGAGCACCCGTGAGCTGCAGGCGATCGCCGTGGAGTTGGAGACCGACGAGCTGCTCGGCGACCCCGACGACGACCTCCGCGGCCTGCTCGGCGTCGAGGAGCGCGTGGGCGAGGACGAACTCCCCGACGAACCGGAGTGGGAGTTCGACGCCGATGTCGACGGCCGCGAGCCCGACGAGCTCCGTCGACCTGGCAGGACCCGCTGATGGTCGTCACCGCGCCCGCGAAGACGGCACCGCCCGCCGACCGCCCGCCCGGACTCTCCGGACCCGTCCCGGTCGGTCGGCTCCGCCCGCAGACGATCGCCGCCGTGCTCACGCTCGTCGCGCTGCTCGCGTTCTCGGTCTACTCGCTCCTCGAGGTCGGGATCTCGATCCCGAACATGGTGGCGAGCTGGGGCAACGCGGTCAACTTCTTCAACCGGGTGGGGACGATCACGTTCCCGCCGGCCGGGGAACTGCTGTCGCTCACCGCCCTGACCCTGGGGATCGTGATCTCCGGCACCGTCCTCGCTGCGGTGCTCTCGATCCCGGTCGCGTACCTCGCAGCCGCCAACACGACCCCGGGACCGGCCTGGCGCGCAGTCGGTCGGTTCATCGGCGTGCTCAGCCGTGCCGTGCCGGACGTCGTCATCGCGATGATCCTCGTGCTCATGTTCTCGCTCGGCTCACTGCCCGGCATCATCGCGATCGGGCTGCACTCCGTCGGCATGATCTCGAAGCTCTTCGCGGACGCGATCGAGCAGGTCGACGAAGGGCCGCGACTCGCGATCCGGGCGGCCGGAGGCTCGAAGCTGCAGGAGTTCACCTCGGGCGTCCTGCCGCAGGTCCTCCCGTCCTGGGTGGCCACGGTCCTCCACCGCGGCGACATCAACCTGCGCGGTTCGGTCCTCCTCGGCTACGTCGGCGTCCTCGGCCTCGGCCGTGAACTGTCGCTCGCGTTCAAGTCACTCGACTACTCGCTCGGCATCGGACTCGCGATCGTCATCTTCGCGCTGTGCGTCGTCATGGAGATCGTGTCGAGCACCGTGCGCACCGTGATGCTCGGGGTGCAGCCGACCGGACGCGGACTCGGTGACCGCGTCGTGCGTCGGGTGGCTGCGGGTCGGGACGCGCGTCGCGCGGTGAATGGGAGCAGTCGGACGACCGCTGCTCCGAGCGCCGAGTCCCGGATCGCCGCTGCAGCGAAGCGCCCCTGGACGCCGGCCCGCGTCCGCGACACCGTCGGTGCCTGGCTCGCCGTGGCGGTCGTGGTCTGGGGCGTCGTCGTGTCGGACATCCAGTGGGGCGACCTCGTGACGTTCTGGGCGAAGGCGCCCGACGTCCTCGCCCGTCTCTGGCCGCCGTCGTTCGGCATGCGCACGACGGAGCAGATGGTCGAGGCGATGTTCGAGACCGTCGCGATCGCCTTCGCGGCGACCCTCATCGCCCTCGTCTGCTCGATCGTCATCGGGTCCCTCGCCGCACGGAACGTCGCCCCGAACCGTGGTGTCCGCGCCGGCGCCCGGTTCGCGCTCGTCGGCATCCGCGGCATCCCGGAGCTCATCCTCGCGATCCTGCTCATCGTCGTCACCGGGCTCGGTGCCCAGGCGGGGACGCTCGCGCTCGGCATATGCGGGATCGGCCTCCTCGGCAAGCTCATCGCCGACTCCTTCGAGGAGGTCGCGCCCGGACCGGAACGGGCGCTGATCGCCGTCGGTGCGACCCGACCGCAGGTCTACGCCGCCGCGACCCTCCCGCAGGGGGCCCGCGCACTGGTCGGGCACACCTTCTACACGCTCGACACGAACATCCGCGCCGCGACCATGCTCGGCATCGTCGGCGGAGGCGGCATCGGCTACTACCTGATCCAGGCGGACCAGGGCGGGAACTACGACCAGGTCACGGCCATCGTGCTGATGATCCTCGCGGTGGTCCTCGTCGTCGAGGGCATCGCCATGTGGATGCGGAGGGTGTTCTCGTGAACGGACGACGGATGAGCGGCGGGGTGTCGGCGGCGCGGGTCGGCCTCGGCGTCGGCTCGCTGGGTGCTTCGGCCGATCGCGCCGACGTCGTGATCGTCGGAGCCGGCATCGTCGGGCTGTCGGCGGCGCTCGCCGCCGTTGACGCCGGTGCCGAGGTCGTGGTCGTCGAACGCTCGGCCGAAGCCCAGGGCGCGTCGGTCCGCAACTTCGGCCACCTGGCGGCGACGCCGCAGGCCGGGCTCGCCTCGCGCCTCGCCGCGCGTTCGGCCGAGATCTGGCAACGACTCGAGCAGGACGCGGGGCTGTGGGTCCGGCGTTCGGGCACGCACGTGGTCGCCCGGCACCTCGACGAGCTGCGCGTCCTCGAGGACTTCGCGGCGTCCCGTGCCCAGGCGGGTGCCGCGGCCGACGTCCGCCTGTACGACGCGGCCGAGTTCCTGCAGCAGGTGCCGATCAGCGCCGACGACGTGGTGGGCGGCGCCTGGCTGCCGCGCGACCTCCAAGTGAACCCGCGCCAAGCGCTGGGCGCCGTCACGGCGTACCTGGAACGCCGCGGTGTCGAGTTCCGGCGCCGGACGACCGTGACCGGACTGCGCTCCGGCTTCGTCGACACCAGCCGCGGCGTCATCGCCGCAGGCCTCACCGTGGTCGCGGTGAACCACGACATCGACACGCTCCTCCCCGAGCTGGCCGAGCGGGCGGTCGTCCGTCGATGCGCGCTCGACATGGTCCGGGTGCGCGCCGAGCTCCCGATGCCGATGCCGGCGCCGCTCCTGACCGGATGGTCGCTCCTGCGCTACGCGGGATTCGCCGACTCGCCCGCCATCCCGGCACTCCGGGAGCGACTGCAGCAGGACCACCCCGGGCTCGCTTCGCTCGACGTCAACCTCATGGCGACCCAGCTGCCGGACGGGTCGATCATCCTCGGCGACACCCACAGCCGCGGCGAGGCGGTCTCCCCGTTCCAGTCCGAGCACGCCTTCGACGAACTCCTCCGGGCAGGAAGCGCGCTGTTCGGGACGAGGCTCGACGTCCTCGAACGCTGGCAGGGCGTCTACGCCACCGCCCCGGAGGAGCTGCTCATCGACGAACCGACCCCGGGCGTCCGCGTGGTCGCCGCGACGACGGGCATCGGGATGACGACCGGACCCGCGCTCGGCGAGCTGGCCGTCGCCGAGCACCTCGGCCCGACCTTCTCGCCGGCGCAGCCGACCAGCATCCGTGCCGCATCAGCCCACCTTCAGAAAGGCCTCTCGTGACCAGCATCGATCGACCCCAGCAGGACAGCACCGCGGCGCCCGACCTCGACGACGTGGAGACCGACCTCGACGACCTCGACGAGCTGGAGGACGGGTTCGACGACGCACACGAGGACGACCTCCTGCTCGAACTGGTGGTCCTGGACCTCGCCGGGACGACGGTCTCGGACCACGGCGTCGTCGAGGACGCCTTCCGCGTCGCCGCCGAGACGATCGGCATCGACACCGAGGACGCGCTCGACGCGGCCATCGAGCTCGTCCGCGACACGATGGGCCAGTCGAAGCTCGACGTGTTCCTCATGCTGACCGACGGCGACGAGGCTCGAGCCGCTTCCGGCAACGCCACCTTCGAAGCGGCCTACGAGCGCCTCGTCGGCGAGGGGCGCGTCGAGGCGATCCCCGGAGCCGAGGACACGGTGCGGCGGCTCCGCGAGCTCGGCGTGGGGGTCGTGTTCACCACCGGGTTCGCCCCGGCGACGCGCGACGCACTCCTCGCGAGCCTCGGGTGGTCCGAGCTCGCCGACGACGCCCTGTCACCCGCCGACGCCGGCCGAGGGCGTCCAGCGCCCGACCTGCCGCTGACGGCGCTCCTCCGGTTCGGAGCGAGCGCCGTCGACACCGTCGTCGTCGTCGGCGACACGGCAAGCGACATGCTGTCCGGGGTGAACGCCGGCGCGGGGCTCGTCGTCGGGGTGCTCACCGGAGCGCACGACGAGGAGACGCTGCTCGCGGCGGGCGCCGACGAGATCATCACGAGCATCGCCGAGCTGCCCGCGCTCCTCGGTCTCGACTGAACGACCGACCGGGGGGAACCATGCACACGACGCTCACCGCGCACGCGGGCAACGACGTCTTCATCAGACCGTCGCCGATCGCGATGGTCTGGCAGGGGCCCGGGCACCCGCACCAGGCGATGGCGGTGCCCGGGGTGACGCTCGGGCCGGGGGACGTCCTCGTCGAGGTGGAACTGGCGACCGTGTGCGGCTCCGACGTGCACACCGTCCTCGGGCACCGTGACGCCGCCACACCGCTCGTCCTCGGGCACGAACAGGTGGGACGCGTCGTCGCGGTCGGGGGACCGGTCACGGCGGTGGACGGCACCGTCCTCGTCGCTGGGATGCGGGTCGTGTGGTCGGTCGTCGTGAGCTGCGGCGTCTGCGACCGCTGCTCCGCCGGCCTGGAGCAGAAGTGCCGCCGGCTCGCGAAGTACGGGCACGACCGGGTGCACCGCGGGTGGGAGTTGAGCGGTGGGTTCGCGACCCACGTCGAACTCCTCGAGGGCACGGCCATCGTCATCGTGGGGGAGACGCCGCCCGCCGCCGTCTTCGCGCCCGCGTCCTGCGCGACGGCCACCGCGATCGCCGCACTGGATGCGGCCGGGCACGACCTGCCCGGCACGGCGGTGCTCGTGACCGGCGCCGGGATGCTCGGGCTGACCGTCGCGGCCATGGCGGCCGATGCCGGGGCACGCGTCGTCGTGAGCGATCCGGACCCCGCCCGCCGGCTGCTCGCCGGCCGTTTCGGGGCCATCGCGACGGTCGACCCCACCATCGGCGCCGCCGAGCACCTCGACGCCGCACACCTCGCGGCGGGTGTGGAGGGCTTCCCCGTCGCCATCGAGATGTCCGGTGACGCCCGTGCCGTGGACGCCGCCATCGCGTCGCTGTCGATCGGTGGAACAGCTGTCCTCGTCGGCAGTGTGTCGCCCGGTGCGCCGCTCGGCATCGACGCCGAACGCATCGTCCGACGCCTCCTCACGGTGCGCGGGGCACACAACTACCGACCGCGGGATCTGGCCCGCGCGGTCGACTTCCTCACCGGTGCGTGGCGTCGGTATCCGTTCGCCGAACTCGTCGGCCCGGAGTTCCCCTTGCAGGACGTCGACGACGCGCTCGCCGCAGCTGCGTCGGGCGCCTTCCCCCGCGTCGGGGTGCGACCCTGAACGGACCACGGGGTGCGCTTCGACCTGGCGCGGATCGTCCGATAAGCCTGGCGGGGTCCCGACGACGGCTCGGCGACGGCCCGCCAAGGTGGCGTGACCCCTTCGGGCGCCCCCATTCCGGGGGCCAGCGCGGTCGATCCGCCGCGGATTTCCGCCGATCTCGGCTCGTGAATCCCGCCGCATGACCCACCTTGTGGGGTATCCTCGGGCCATGACGGTCACGACTCGCCACCCCGGGGTGGTCCGTGTCGGTGGTCGCCTCATGGTCGTGGATCCCTTCGCGGAACGAGGCGAGCTCACCGAGGGTCAGCAGCGCGGTCACCAGCTGCGGCGGAGGATCACCCTCCTGCTCGGTGCCTTCCTCCTCCTCGCGGGCTTCGTCCTCGGTGCGACGGCGGGCGTGCTGGTCGAGTGGTGGCTCGTGCACGACGAACGCTCGTCCGTGTCACTCCCCGGCTTCGACCCGGATTGGGCGCCCGGGCTCGACGTCGTCGGCGCCTTGCTCGGTGCGATCCTCGTCGCCGTCCTCCTGCTCGCGTCGGCCGAGCGACGCAACCGCCGCCGCCGACTGGACGGCGGACACCAGCCGTCGCGGTGGATCGATCCGCTCAACGATCACCTCATCGGGCTGAGTGACGACCTTCCGTGGACCTCGCTCTGGACGCTGACGCGCATGTACGCCACTGCGGAGCGGCTGCAGCGGGAGCTCGTGGAGCGCAGCGGCACACGCAGCGAGGTGGGCAGTGACGATTCATGCGATCTCGTCGAGGCACGGCTCGCGGCCGACGATGCACGCGACGCGCTCGAGAAGACGGCCACGCTCATGGGTGTCATCGTGCCGGAGGGGCCGCTGCCCGATGCGCAGGCCATCCTGGCCGACAGTGCTCGGCTCCGTGCCCGTCGGAAGACGAGCTGACCGGTACCTCGATCAGCGACCGGTGCCGGTGAGGCGCTCGAGGAGTTCGCGGTAGCGGGCGGCCGTCTGCGTGACGATCTCGGCAGGCAGGGTCGGTGGTGTGGGCGTCGAGGCGTCGTTTTGGTCCCAGTTGTGGGCCAACCAGTTGCGGACGATCTGCTTGTCGAAACTCGCCATCCGTGCGGTGGGGTCGTCGCTCGTCAGGTAGACGTCGCGGTCCCAGTATCGGCTGGAGTCGGAGGTGAGCACTTCGTCGCCGAGCGTGATGACGCCGGTCGCCGGGTTGCGGCCGAACTCGAACTTCGTGTCGGCGAGGATGACGCCGTGACGCTCCGCCGTGAGCGATGCCGTCTCGTAGATGCCGAGTGACAGGTCCTTCAGTGCGACCGCGTCGTCCTCGCCGATGAGTTCGACCATGCGGCTGAACGAGATGTTCTCGTCGTGCTCGCCGAGCGGCGCCTTGTACGCGGGGGTGAACAGCGGCTCGGGCAGGCGATCGCCGTCGCGCAGACCGTCGGGCAGCGGGATGCCGCAGACGGTGCGGTTCGCGACGTACTCCTTCCAGCCGGAGCCGGTGAGGTAGCCGCGGACGACGCACTCGACGGGGAACATGTCGAGCTTCCTGACGAGCATCGCGCGCCCGGCGAACTCCACCGGGATGCTGGACACCGCGACGCCCGCGGCGTCGAGCTCATGATCGGGCACGAGGTGGTTCGGCACCTCGCGGAGCTGGTCGAACCACCAGAGGCTCAGGCTGGTGAGCAGATCGCCCTTGCCGGGGATGCCCGGCTCGAGGACATGGTCGAAGGCGCTCACCCGGTCGCTCGCGACGACGAGCAGGAGGTCGTCGGGGCCGGCGGCCGGCTCGTACAGGTCGCGGACCTTGCCCGAGTAGACGTGGTTCCAGGCGTTGGTCTCCGAGGGTGCGCTCACTCGTTCATTATCGCGCATGGCCTCCTCTCTGGCCGATCGTCGGCCTTGCGTCAGCGTCGACGGCAGCGTATATTCCATGTGGAATAGTTCGAGCGGAACGATGGTGGGGGTCATGGGCAAGGTCAAGCCGCTCGGTCCGCTCGCCGTCGCCGCGCTCGGGTATCTGGCCGAGCGACCCATGCACCCCTACGAGATGTACCAACTCGCGCTCCACCGCCAGGAGGACCGCGTCGTCAAGGTGAGTCCCGGCTCGCTCTACCGCGCCGTCTACGGACTCGAGGCCGACGGCCTCGTGCTCGCTTCCGGGACCGACCGCGAGGGAGCCCGTCCCGAGCGCACCATGTTCGAGATCACCGATCTCGGTCGGCACCTGCTGGGGGAGCGGCTGCGCGAGCTGCTCAGCACCCCCACGAACGAGTACCCGGAGCTCGGGCTCGCGCTGTCCGAGGCCCACGAACTGGGCGCCGAGGAGGTGCGGATGCTGCTCGAGACCCGTATCCTCCGGCAGCAGGCCGAGCTCGCCGACCTCGATCGCCGCATGACGTGGGCGCTCGAACGCGGGATCCCGCGCGTGTACTGGATCAACGTCCCCTACTCGGCCGCCATGGTGCGCGCCGAGATCGCCCACCTCGAATCGCTCCTCGCCGAGATCGCCGACGGTGCACTCGCCTGGCACGTGCCGGGGACCCGTGCGCCACTCCACGAGCAGGCGGCGACCCCGCCCGTGTCGGCTCAGCCGACGCCCTCCACCTGAACCTCCGGGACGACCGACCAGTCCGGCCGGCGGTCCCGCTCATCCTCGCGTCCCGAACGCGAACCCGTCCTCCATGCAGAAAGGGACATCATGTCCGCATCCCCCACGCCGCCGCCCGCCGGCGTCCCGTCTCCTGCGAAGGGGGCGGTGCGCCCCTGGCCGGCGCTCTGGTCGCTCGTCATCGGCTTCTTCATGATCCTCATCGACACGACCATCGTGTCCGTGGCGAACCCCGCGATCATGCGCGGCCTCGACACCGACATCAACAACGTCATCTGGGCCACGAGCGCCTACCTGCTCGCCTACGCCGTGCCGCTCCTCATCACCGGTCGTCTCGGCGACCGCTTCGGCCCGAAGAACCTCTACCTCACCGGTCTCGTCGTCTTCACCCTCGCCTCGCTCTGGTGCGGCCTGTCGGGCTCCATCGAGATGCTCATCGTCGCCCGCGTCGTGCAAGGTCTCGGTGCGGCGCTCATGACCCCGCAGACGATGGCCGTCATCACGCGCATCTTCCCGCCGGATCGCCGTGGCGCGGCCATGGGTCTCTGGGGAGCGACCGCCGGTGTCGCGACGCTCGTCGGCCCGATCCTCGGCGGCGTGCTCGTCGACGGCTTCGGGTGGGAATGGATCTTCTTCATCAACGTGCCCGTCGGTGTCATCGGCTTCATCATGGTCTGGCGCAACGTCCCCGCGCTCGCCACGCACCCGCACAAGTTCGACGTGCTCGGGGTCGTCCTCAGCGGGCTCGGGATGTTCCTCCTCGTGTTCGGCATCCAGGAGGGCCAGAGCTACGACTGGGGCACGATCACCGGTCCGATCACCGTGTGGAGTCTCATCATCGCCGGTGTCGTCGTCCTCGGCCTGTTCGTCGTGTGGCAGGCCGTCATGAAGGGTGAGCCGCTGCTCCCGCTGGCGTTGTTCCGCGATCGCAACTTCTCGGTCGGCAACCTCGCGATCTCGACGATCGGGTTCACGATCACGAGCATGTCGCTGCCGCTCGTCTTCTTCTACCAGACCGTCCGCGGCCTGACCCCGACGCAGTCCGCGCTCATGCTCGTCCCGATGGCCGTGCTCTCCGCTGGCCTCGCGCCCGTGGTCGGGCGGGCGATCGACCGCGTGAACCCGAAGTGGTTCGCGCTCGCGGGGCTCCTCCTGCTGGCCCTCGCGCTCGGCTGGTACTCGATCCTGCTCACGCCGGAGCAGCCGATCCTCATGCTGCTCCTCCCGAGCGCCGTCCTCGGTCTCGCCAACGGATTCATGTGGGGCCCGGTCTCCAATCTCACCACCCGGGGGCTCCCGCAGCACCAGGCCGGCGCCGGCTCAGGTGTGTTCAACACGACCCGTCAGATCGGAGCCGTCCTCGGCAGCGCCGCGATCGCCGCGCTCATCCAGGGACGCCTCGCGGCCGAGCTGCCCGCCGCTCCCGGTGGGGCGACCGGGGGCGTGAGCGAGGTGACGGGCGGCGAGCTGCCCGAGTTCCTGCACGCCGGCTTCACCACCGCGATGGCCCAGTCGCTGCTCCTGCCCGCAGCGTTGGCGCTCGTGGGCGCCGTCGTGGTGCTGTTCTTCCAGAAGCCGAAGGCGGCGTCCTGGTCGACCCCGGAGACGCAACACGGTCAAGCGACCGCAGCGGCCGAGGCGGCGAGTCGCGCAGTCGCCGAGTGACGCGTTCGGAGCGACGACACCGGGTCGGCTCAGGTATCGACGAGGTCGCTGACCGTCCTGGTGCCGTCGTTCCAGAATCGGAGGCCGAGGACCCGTCCGTCCGGGAGCGGGCCGATCGCAGCCAAGGTGTCGAGCGCTTTGGCCGTCTGCTCCCGGGTCAGCCGACGGGAGAGCGTGACGTGCGGCGTCCAGAACCCCGGCCGAGTGTGGTCGGAGGCGCCCTGGACCAGCGCGGCGATCCGGTCGTGCAGCTCGAGCAGCGCCACCCCTGGGACGACACCGAGCGCGAGGACCGCGCCCGACCGACGAGGGAAGAACAGCGGGGCGCCGAGGCGGACGGGGAACGGTCGGAAGTCGGGTCGTCCCTGCAGCTCCAGCGTCGCCCCAGCGGACATGGTGACGTGCGGACGGTTGCTGGCACCCTGGTGGGTGGACAGGCTCGGTAAGCCGGCCTCGGTCAGGGCGCGCCATCGAGCCCGGACGGCCGCGTCGAGCTCGTCGTCGAAGGTCACATCGACACTGTCCGTCATCAGTCGGTCGGCACCGGCCAGACGTCGTCGAGCGTCGCCGGGTCGTCGGGGAAGATCCCGCTGTAGAGCTCCGGCGCTTTGGCGAGGAGCTTGGACCGGTGGGAGCGATGGACGTCGGCCCGCCCGAGCCACGGCGGCAGCTCGAAGTCGTCCGCCTCGTAGGCTTCGAGGTCGTCCGGAGCGTCGGCGAGTGCCAGCAGGGTCTTCTCGAGGCAGGTGTCGGCGTGACCTCGGCCGACCCAGACCGCGCAGGTGGCGACCTGGTAGTCCATGAGCGCGGGCCGATACCCTCGCCACATCGCCGTCACCGGATGATGCTGCCAGCCGTACCCCGGGACGATGAGCGCCTTCATCACCTGCAGCGTCTCCACCCGCTGCTTGCCCAACCGCTTGTCGTCGAGGACCTCGGCACTCGCCAGGAAGTCGGGGTAGGGGAGGAACGTCTGCACCCTCCCAGTCAACACGGTGGCGGCGCCCGTCGACAGGGCTTGCGGTCCTGGACCGCCTCAGTCGACGGGGAAGAACGGGGAGACGGCTGCGGCGAAGGATCGCGGCTGCTCCACCCAGGGGTAGTGTCCGCACCCGTCGAGCACGATCGCCTGGCCGAGGGGGAACCGCTGCGCGAGGGCGACGACGGGCGCGAGTCCCGTCAGGCCGTCCTCGGAACCCGCGACCACGAGCACGGGTGCCGTGACGGTTCGGAGGGCGTCGCGGATGTCCTCGACCTCGTCGATCGTGGGGGTGTGCACGAACGCGTCCTGCGCGGCCGGGTGCCAGGCGCCCAGACGCTCGTGTTCGCGGGCGGTGTCGTCCCACTCGCCCCAGGCGATGGGCGCCACCGCCGGGAACAAGCGGTTCCCCGACGCGGAGTCCGGCGCCGCGAGCAGCGCGGGCAGCGCCTCGAGGAAGCCGGGGTACCAGTCCTCCGCCGCGTGCCGGGCGATGATCTCCGCGCTGTCGTCGTCCGTGTCGACGAGCCAGGTGGCGGGTGGCGTGATGAGGCACAGGCGGTCGAGCCGGTGCGGGTAGCGCGCGGCGTAGCTCACGGCGACGCGGGTACCGGCGGAGTGCCCGAGGAGTTCGAGGCGGTCGACGTCCAGCCAGCGACGCACGGCCTCGACGTCCTCGGCGAGTTCCGGCCAGCTGGCCGCAGCGGTCGACGATCCGCTCTCGGACCGTCCGACCCCGCGCTGGTGCAGCAGGATGAGGCGACGCCTGGTGCTCAGGCCCGCGAGATCGCCGAGGTAGACCGGGTGACGCGCCGGACCGCCGGCGAGGACGACGAGGGGCGGCAAGGCGTCGTCGCCGATCACGTCCACGTGCAGCCTGGTGCCGTCGTGACTCTCGACGACGGCCGACGACCCGAGTCCCGCTGCTGCGCTCATCCGGGCCGCGATCAGGAGACGCGTGCGGCGATGTCGGTGCGGTACTGACCGCCCTCGAGTTCGATGCGCGACAGCGCCTCGTACGCACGTCCGCGTGCCTCCGGGAAGGTGGATCCGAGGGCCACGACGTTGAGGACGCGGCCGCCGGTGGCGACCAGGCCACCGTCGACGTCGGCCGTGGCCGCGTGCACGAGGTGGACCCCCTCGACGGCGACGGCGGCGTCGAGGCCGGTGATGCTCCGGCCGGTGACAGGCGTTTCGGGGTAGTTCTGGCTCGCGAGCACCACGGTCACCGCGCTCGCCTCGGCGAACGCGGGCCGTGGCTGCTGGTCGAGCGTGCCGGTGGCCGAGCCGAGCAGGAGCGCCGACAGCGGGGTGACGAGCCGGGGGAGGACGACCTGCGTCTCCGGGTCGCCGAAGCGTGCGTTGAACTCGATCACGCGGATTCCGCGTTCCGTGAGGATGAGCCCGGCGTAGAGGAGCCCCTGGAACGGGTTGCCCTCCGACGCCAGCTGCCGTACGACGGGGACGGCGACGGTCTCCAGGACCTCGTCGACGAAGGCCGTCTCGCTCCCGAAGCGGTTGTCGAGCCAGGGCAGCGGGGAGTAGGCGCCCATCCCGCCGGTGTTCGGGCCGGCGTCGCCGTCGAGCAGTCGCTTGTAGTCCTGCGCGGGGGAGAGCGGGAGCACCGTCTCGCCGTCGGTGATGAAGAAGAGGGAGACCTCCTGGCCGTCGAGGAACTCCTCGACGAGGACGCCGTCGTAGCCCAGCCAGTTGGTGGCGTGCTGGATGGCCGCGTCGCGGTCGTGGGTGACGAGGACGCCCTTGCCCGCCGCGAGGCCGTCGGCCTTGACGACGTACGGGGCACCGAAGTCGTCGAGCGCGGCGATCGCTGCGTCGAGGTCCTCGGCGCGGACCGCGCGACCGGTGGGCACGCCGGCTTCGTCCATGATCCGCTTCGCGAAGGACTTCGAGCCCTCGAGCGCGGCCGCCGAGCGGTTGGGGCCGAAGACCGGGATGCCGGCGGCGCGCAGCTTGTCGGCCACGCCGGCGACGAGCGGGGCCTCGGGCCCGATGACGACGAGGTCGACCGCTTCGTCGCGGGCGAAGTCACGCACGATCGAGGGGTTCTCCTGGTCGATGCCGACCACGGTCACGTCGCCCGCGATGCCCGCGTTGCCGGGGGCGGCGATGATGTGGTGCCCGGCCTCTTCGGAGAGGAGAGCCTTGATGATGGCGTGCTCGCGAGCACCGGAACCGAGGACGAGGATCTTCACCCGTCTAGCTTAAGGCGCAATGGCCTAGCCTCGAATGCATGGCCAGACCCAGGATCACGGACGCCGTCGGTCGCGCTGCCCTGGAGCAGGCGCTCGGGGACGCACCGGCGTCGCGCACGGACACGGCGACAGCGGTCCGCTACCTGTTGGAGCTCCTCGTCGAACGGGCACCCGGCAACACCGTCGAGGTGCGGGTGCCGCCGTTCGGCGCAGTGCAGTGCATCGAGGGCCCCCGCCACACCCGAGGCACGCCGCCGAACGTCATCGAGATGGATGCGCCGACCTGGCTCGCCCTCGCCTCAGGCCGCATCGACTGGACCACGGCGATGGCCGGCGGCACGGTGCACGCGTCCGGCCAACGCGCGGACCTCACGGGCCTCGTGCCACTGCTGCTGCCGCGCTGACGTTCCGGGTACATTGGTGCGGTGACCTCCGACATCGAAGCCCCTGCCGAGACGACGCTCGACGCGACGATCGTCATCCCCACGTACAACGGCGAGATGTACCTCGAACAGATCCTCTCCGCCATCGAGGCCCAGGAGTACGACGGCACCTTCGAGACCCTCGTCATCGATTCCGGTTCCACCGACCGCACGCTCGACATCGTCGCAGCCCACCCCGATGTCCGGCTGCACGTCATCCCGAACAGCGAGTTCGGCCACGGCCGGACCCGCCAGCTCGCCGCCCGGCTCGCCCGCGGGAAGTACGTCGCGTACCTCACGCACGACGCCATCCCCGGCGACTCCCGATGGCTCCATGAGCTCACCGCTCCGCTCGACCCCGACGGCATGGACGTCGTCGCCGTCATGGGCAAGCAGATCGCACGCCCGACCTGCTTCCCGCTGCTGAAGTACGAGATCCACGACGTCTTCCACAACTTCGGGCCGGACTTCGGCACGACGGTCTTCGCGAACGACGGCTTCGCCGACGGGAACGGCGGACTGCTCGACGCCCTCGCGTTCTACTCCGACGTCAATTCGGCGACCCGCCGCGAACTCCTGCTCGGCGCCATCCCGTACCGCGACCTCCCGTACTCCGAGGACATGGCGTTCGGCGCCGACATCATCGCGGCCGGCCTGCGGAAGGCGTACGCGCCGCGGGGCTGGGTCATCCACTCGAACGACCTCACCCTCGACGAGTACCGCAAGCGCATCTTCGACGAGACGACGGCGTTGCGTCGGATCGGCAAGCCCGTGGCGCGGCTCCGGCGGTCCCGGCAGATCGGCTACACCGTCGTCGGCGCCATCCGTGATGCGAAGCGGATCATCCGCGACAAGGAGTACGGCTGGAAGCGCCGGGCGTACTGGTTCGTCATGAACCCCGCGTACCACGCGGCCAAGTGGAGCAGCTACTACACGGCCTCACGCGTCGACCTGAACGACGAGGCCGCTATGCGGGCCGGGTCGCTGGAGCACAGTCGCAAGTAGCCCGCACGCGACGCTCGACTCGGGCCCGCTGCTCCCAGCGAACGGGGTGGTGCATCACCGCCTCGTGCGCTGTGATGGAGGCATGAGCACGAAACGGCTGTTGGTCCTGGGCGGGACGGAGTTCGTCGGGCGAGCGGTCGTCGACGAGGCCGTCGCCGCCGGCTGGGAGGTCACCGTCTTCCATCGCGGCACGAACCGGTCCTCCCCGTCGGACGCCGTCAGCGTGCTGCACGGCGACCGGACGCTGCCCGGCGGACTCGACGCGCTCCGGGTCGGGTCGTGGGACCTCGCCGTCGACACTTGGTCATGGGCTCCGGTCGCCGTCCGCGACGCGGCCGCGCTGCTGGCCGACCGGGTCGGGAGCTACGTCTACGTCTCGAGCCGTTCCGTCTACGCCGACCCGCTTCCCGCCGGAGCTTCGGAGGACGCGCCGGTCGTCGACGGATCGGCGCACGACGAGGGCTTCGCGGACTACGCCCGTGCCAAGCGCGGCGGTGAGCTGGCCGCCGTGCAGGCGTTCGGCGATCGAGTGGTCCTCGCGCGGGCCGGTCTCATCCTCGGACCGCACGAGAACATCGGTCGACTGCCGTGGTGGCTGGCGCGGATCGCCGAGGGCGGTGCGGTGCTCGCCCCCGGCGCCGCCTCCGACCCCATCCAGTACATCGATGCGCGGGATCTCGCGGCCTTCCTCCTCACGGCCGGTTCGACGGGCGCGAGTGGTGCGTTCAACGTCGTGAGCGAGCCGCGGGCGGCCACGCTGGGCGATCTGCTCGACGCCTGTATCGCCGCGACCGGGTCAGGTGCGATCCTGCGCTGGGTGGATCAGGAGCGGGTGCTCGCGGCCGGGATCCAACCCTGGACCCAGCTCCCCGTCTGGCTTCCGACTGGACCCCACGCGGACGCGATGCATCACGGTGACGTCTCGCGTGCGATCGCGGCGGGTCTCCGTCGTCGTCCGCTCGCCGAGACCGTCGCCGACACCTGGGATTGGCTGCAGGCCCTCGGCGGTGTGGCGCCGCAGCGTCCGGACCGCCCCGTCGTCGGACTGGACCGTGCCCTCGAGCGGGCCGTGCTCGCCGGAAGCTGAGCGGCTGTCAGCGGACCTCGCGGAGCAGGGCGAGCCGACTGCGCGTCCTGACCGCGTCGCGGGCGAAGCCGCCCGGCCCGAGGGCGGGGTCGGTCACGAAGGTCTCCCGGTCGGTGGCGGCCACGACGTGGAGTTCGACGCCGAGATCGCACAGGGCGTCGATGAGCAGGACGAACCGGGCGCGCGCCTCCCTGGTGAGGGCATGGGATTCGGGCAGGGCGTCGAGCACCCACCGGTCGTAGTCCGCCGCCCAGGCGAGGTAGTCGCCCACGGAGGTCGGACGTTCGATGAGTTCGGCGCTGGCGAACCACACCATGCCGTCGCGCGTGGCGGCCGCGTGGAACGTGTGGCCACTGATCGTCAACGTCGTCGCCTCGCCCGGCCCCGGTCGGTGGAGGCCGAGGGTCGCGAGGCGGGCGTCCGCGGCCTCGCCGGCGATGGACCAGCTGCCACGGGCGAAGCCGTCGCGGTGACTGACCGGCGAACTGCGACGGTGGTCGGTCGAGCCGGCGAGTTCGAGCACCTGCATGTTCGCCTCGATCAGGGCGATGCCGGGCTCGAAGACGTGATGGTACGCCGGGTCCGGCAGGAGGTCCTGCGGCCGGAAGTTCGAGCTCGCCAACAGGGTCACCTGTCGGGCGAAGAGGGCATCGAGCAGCCGGATCATGAGGGTGCCGTCGCCGGGATCGTGCACGTGGAACTCGTCGAAGAGCACGACGTCCACGTCGGCGAGCAGCTCGTCGACGGCTTGCTCGACCGCGTTCGTCACCGCTCCCGCCGCCGCCCGGGACGCGACGCCCGGCTCGCCCGTCGCGCGGGCCGCGTCGGCGGCCTCCGCGCGGACCCGGTGGATCGCGGCGTGCAGCCCGCGGAAGAAGGAGTGGAAATGGACGCGACGCCGCCGCTGCGTCGGGAGCGCCGCGAAGAACGCGTCGAGGAGCCAGGTCTTGCCCCGCCCGGCCGCACCCCACAGGTACAGGTGTGCGGGTCGATCGTCGGCGATCCGGAGCGATGCCAGGCGCCTCGCCACCTCCAGCTGCTCCGGCTCGAGCGTGAACCCGGCGTCGGCGGCGGCGGACTCGACCGCCGAGAGCAGGGCGTCGCCGGGAGGGATCGGAGCGGGATCGGTCGTCTCGGTCCCCGTCGTGTCCACCGCTCGATCGTACCCGTCGGCTCGTCGACCGCGGCCGTTCACCATCGGTTCACGATGCCCAGGATCGTGGGGGAGAATGGAGGCATGACAGACGCCACCGGGCAGCCAGCACCGGAAGCTCAGCACCCATCCGAACCGACCGGTCCGACGCCCTCGACCGAGCCCGACACCGAGGTCGCGACCGTGTACTCCTCCGGTTCGGTCTCGGTGCGCCGGTCACCCCGCTACTGGCGGTTCCTCGTCATCGGTGCCTTCGTCGGTGTCATCGCCGCACTCATCCTCACCTTCGCGTTCCCGGGGAGCGCCGACTACTCGCTCACCCAGGTGTTCGGGTTCCTCCTGCTCGTGTGCGTCGTGGTCTTCGGTGCGATCGCCCTCGTCGTCGGTCTCCTCATCGACCGCTCCATGGCGCGACGGACGCGGATCGTCGCAGCGGATAGAGTTGACGTGCATCCAGCCGGGACCCCCGCGGCCGACGCGGAACCGACCGGTTCCGTCAGTGCCGAGCCAGGTGAGTCCGGCCCCCCGAATCCACCCATCGCAGAAGGTTCAGGACGGTCATGACCTCATCCACCAGCTACCGGGAGGCCGGTGTCGACACGGCGGCCGGTGACCGCGCCGTCGAGCTCATGAAGGCCGCCGTCGCGAAGACGCACGGCCCGGAGGTCTTCGGCGGCTTCGGCGGGTTCGCCGGCCTGTTCGACGCCTCGGCCCTCACGGCCTTCCGTCGGCCCCTGCTCGCGACGTCGACCGACGGCGTCGGCACGAAGGTCGCGATCGCCCAGGCCATCGACAAGCACGACACCATCGGCCAGGACCTCGTCGGCATGGTCGTCGACGACATCGTCGTGGTCGGTGCGAAGCCGCTCTTCATGACCGACTACATCGCCTGCGGCAAGGTCCACCCGGAGCGCATCGCCTCCATCGTCGCGGGCATCGCCCGGGCCTGCTCCGACACCGGGACGGCGCTCATCGGCGGCGAGACCGCGGAGCACCCCGGACTCCTCGGGGTCGACGACTACGACGTCGCCGGCGCCTGCACCGGTGCGGTCGAGGCGGACGCCATCCTCGGTGAGCACCGCGTCGAGGACGGCGACGTCGTCCTGGCGCTCGCCTCCTCTGGCCTGCACTCGAACGGCTTCTCCCTCGTGCGGCACATCCTCGCCCAGGCAGGCGTCGGCTACGCCGACCACAGCGACGAGCTCGGCACGACGTTCGGCGAGGCCCTCCTCGAGCCGACGCGGCTCTACACCCTGCCCCTCCTGCGGCTGCTCGACTCCCCGGCCTTCGCGGGTGGCGTCCACTCGCTCAGCCACGTCACCGGCGGCGGGATCGCCGCCAACCTCGCGCGCGTCCTGCCCAAGGGGTCCTGGGCCGAGGTCGACCGCTCCACCTGGAGCCCGTCACCGGTGTTCCGCACCCTGAGCGAGCTGGCCGGATCCTCGCTCGAGTCGAGCGAGGGCACCTGGAACCTGGGCGTCGGGTTCTTCGCCGTCGTCTCGCCGGCGGTCGCCGACGGCGTCACGGCCGCCCTCGAGGCCGACGGGATCGCGACCTGGCAGGTCGGCACCGTGCACCTCGGCGACGACGCCGCAGACCTCAGCGCGTTCGAACAGGGTGCCAAGGGGGTCGACGGCGGCGCCGTCCGTCTCGTCGGCGCCTACCGCGACTAGTCCCACCGCTCTCCGGCCCACCTTCCTCCGTTCCGCCACTCGCCCAGCACGAACCCCAAGGAGTCCCCACGCATGTGCGGCATCGTCGGCATCGTCTCAACCGAGCCTGCCAACCAGCAGGTCTACGACAGCCTCCTGCTCCTCCAGCACCGCGGTCAGGACTCCACCGGCATCGCCACCGCCGACGGCAGCACCTTCCACATGGTCAAGGCCAAGGGCCAGGTGCGTGAAGCCTTCCGCACCCGCGACATGCGCTCGCTCCTCGGCAACATGGGCCTCGGCCACGTGCGCTACGCGACGAAGGGCGACGCCGCCAACGAGAGCGAGGCGCAGCCGTTCTACGTGAACGCGCCCTACGGCATCACGCTCATCCACAACGGCAACCTCACGAACACGCGCGAGCTCAGCAAGGACCTGTTCCACGTCGACCGTCGTCACGTGAACTCCACGAGCGACACCGAGCTGCTGCTCAACGTCCTCGCGACGGAGCTGCAGGGTCAGATCAGCGGCCTCGACCTCGATCCCGACCAGGTGTTCAACGCCGTCGAGAACGTGCACGAGCGGGTCGAGGGCTCCTACGCGACGATCGCCCTCATCGCCGGTCACGGCCTGCTCGCCTTCCGCGACCCGTTCGGTATCCGCCCGCTCATCCTCGGCAAGCGCCAGACGGGCATGGTCGGCAACGACTGGGTGGTCGCCTCGGAGTCGCTCGTCCTCGAAGCCGGCGGCTACGAGATCGTCCGCGAGATCGCCCCGGGAGAGGCCGTCTTCATCACCGCGTCGGGCGAGCTGTACTCGCGGCAGTGCGCGAAGAACCCGCGGCTCGTGCCGTGCTCCTTCGAGTACGTCTACCTCGCGCGCCCCGACTCCGTCATGAACGGCATCTCGGTCTACGAGGCCCGGCTGCGTCTCGGCAACCGGCTCGCCGACACCATCGCCGAGTACACGCCGATGGGCGACATCGACGTCGTCATGCCGATTCCGGACTCCTCCCGTCCAGCGGCCATGCAGGTCGCGCAGAAGCTCGGCATCGAATACCGCGAGGGCTTCTACAAGAACCGGTACGTGGGGCGCACCTTCATCATGCCGGGCCAGGCGCAGCGCAAGAAGAGCGTCCGTCAGAAGCTCAACGCGATGGGCTCCGAGTTCAAGGGCAAGAACATCCTCATCGTCGACGACTCGATCGTCCGCGGGACGACGTCGAAGGAGATCGTCGACATGGCGCGTCTCGCCGGTGCCAACAAGGTGACCTTCACCTCCGCCGCACCGCCGGTCCGCTACCCCCACGTGTACGGCATCAACATGCCGTCCCGCCAGGAGCTCGTCGCACACGGTAAGAAGATCCCCGACATCGCGCGTGAGTTGGGCGCTGACAACCTCATCTACCAGGAGGTCGCCGACATGAAGGCCGCCATCCTCGAGGGCTCCGGCATCAGCGACCTCGAGATGAGCTGCTTCACCGGCGAGTACGTCACCGGTACGGTCTCCGAGGAGTACCTCGAGTGGGTGGAGCGCTCACAGCTCTCCTGAGCCCTGCCTGAACGACGAAGCGCGCGAGCCCCGAGGGGATCGCGCGCTTCGTCGTTCAGAAACCGACTGCTACTCCGGCGTACCGGGCTGCTCGAGCGGTGCCGGCGTGGCCGCGGGGGCCGCCTTCGGCTTCGTCGTGCGCGGCTTCGCCGGTGCCTTCGCGGTGGCCGGCTTCGCTGCGGCGCCCGTCGTCTTCGTCGACGGTGCCTTCGCGGCTGCGGTCTTCGGCGTCGTGGTCTTGGCCGCTGCCGCCTTGGGCGTCGTCGAACCGGTGGTGGCGCGCGTCGAACTCGTCTTGCGGACGGTGGTCCCCGCGGCCGTCGCCGTGGTCGTCTTCGCGGCGGGCTTCCGAGCCGTCGTCGAACGCGTCGTCGTCGACCGGCTGGTCGAGGTGCGGGGCGCGCTCACGGCCGCGGCCGGTGCGGCGGCCGACACGGTCTCGTCGCGTCCGGTCGTGTCGGCGGCTCCGGTCTCGTCGCTCGCGAGGCGCGCCTCGGTCTCGTCGGCGGCGGCTGCGACGGTCTCCGCGTCGCCGGTGGACGTCGACTCCAGGACGATCGACTCGGCCGGTTCGGCGGAGGTGTCCGGTGCGGCGGCGGCCTCGGGCGCGCGGTCGGTGCCGGAGAAGACCGCGGCGAACTGCTCGGTCGGGGTGGGCTCGGCGGCGCGCACCCAGTCCGAGGTGGGCTCCGCGGCCGGAGCCTCAGCGGTCGGAGCCTCGGTCGACGGTGCCTGGTAGGCGCCGTACTGCTGCGTCGCCTGGGAGCCCTGCTGGGTCTGCGTCGTGCCGTATCCGCCGGTCTGGCCACCGGCATACTGCGAGGTGTCGTAGGCGGTGGTCTGTCCGTACTGCGCGGGGTCGTACACGGGCGCCTGGCCGGTCTGGCCCGCCTGGTAGGGGTGCTGCTCGTAACCGCTCTGACCGGCGTACGGTGCCTGCGTGGAGTTCGGCTGCGAGGCGGCCTCGCGAGCGGCAGCGCGCTGCTGCTGCTGGTTCACGAGGCGCGCGACCTCGGCGTCGATGGCGTCCTCGGTGATGTGCTTGGACGGACCGTAGGCGTCGAGTCCGACGAAGACCAGGGCGATGCCCATCACGAAGATCGGCCAGATCGGCCAGAAGTACCCCCAGGCGCCGGTGAGGAGCCAGATGACGATCAGGAGGACGGAGACCGCACCCCAGACGGCGAGAAACTGCTTGAAATCGTGCTGCGCCTTCAGGCGCTTCTTGGCGGCAACGCGGAGTTCGTCGGTGTTCATCCGTCCAGGCTAGTCTCCGCCCAGCGAGAACTCCATTTGCCGACATTCGTCTGGGAGATCACCCGGCCGAGACGTGCCGGAGCGATGGCGAACCGCTGATGCAGACGCGCCGGAACGGTGGGAAGGACGCGCCTACGCGCCCTTCGCCTCACCGTCGGCGTACTTCTCGGCGTACTCAGCCCACTTGGCGATCTCGTCGTCGTAGCTCTCGTCGACGCCCGTGCCCGGGTGGTCGACGGAGTGCCCAGTGAGCTCGCGCTCGAGCGCGTTGTAGTTCACGTCCGGGCTGAACGACTTGAGCTCACGAGCGATCTTCGTGTGCTTTGCCTTTTGACGGCCACGACCCATGCGAGACCCCCTCATGATTTTCTGACCGG
Source organism: uncultured Plantibacter sp. (assembly GCF_963518075.1). Lineage (NCBI taxonomy): Bacteria > Bacillati > Actinomycetota > Actinomycetes > Micrococcales > Microbacteriaceae > Plantibacter > uncultured Plantibacter sp. Next base: position 121,801 of record NZ_CAUQHZ010000011.1, on the reverse strand, counting down.
CCGCGCTTGCGGGGCGTCCGGGGCTTTCGCCTACCAGGGAACGATAAAGACTAGCGTTGAGCTTACCATGCCGCCCGTGGGCGGGGCGCTCGTACGGGGACGGTCCGGCGCGCACCGCTGCCGACACCGCGACGGAACGGGGCTGGGCCAGCACGCCGAGTGGTGGGACGATGGACCCATGACCGGAACCCTGCACATCACCGGAGATGCGGACGCCGACCGCCTGTTGTCGACCGACCCGCTCGCCCTCCTCGTCGGCATGCTGCTCGATCAGCAGGTGCCGATGGAGACCGCGTTCGCCGGCCCGCTGAAGATCAGCGACCGCCTCGGTTCCTTCGACGCGGCCACCATCGCGCGGGAAGAACCCGAGGCGTTCGCCTCGCTCTTCAAGACGAGTCCCGCCGTGCACCGGTTCCCGGGTTCCATGGCCGGCCGGGTGCAGGGGCTCTGCGCCGCGATCGTCGACGATTGGGACGGCGACGCTGAGGCGATCTGGACGCGCGACGCGCCCGACGGCCCGGAGATCCTGAAGCGCCTGCTCGCCCTGCCGGGGTTCGGTGAGCAGAAGGCGAAGATCTTCCTCGCGCTGCTCGGCAAGCAGTACGGGCTCGACGCCGCCGACTGGCGGGAAGCGTCGGCGCCCTACGGCGAGGACGGCAGCCTCCGGTCCGTCGCCGACATCGTCGACCCGGAGTCGCTCGCGCAGGTGCGGGCGGCGAAGCAGGCGGCCAAGGCCGCCGCGAAGCACGCGAAAGGGGAGTGAGGACATGGTCGAAGCGCAACGGTCGGCCGCGATCGTGGTCGGTGTCACGCCGGGGCAACCCGACACCGTGCTCGTCGAGGCGGCGTCGTTCGCGCAGGCCTTCGCCTGCCGGCTCGTCCTCGCCCACGTCGACGCGAGCAGGTTCGTCGTGGTCGAGAACGTCGACGGCACCGTCACGTCACTCCCGTTCGACGCCGATCTGCACGACTTCGATCCGGAGCCCGTCGATCCCGGCCTGGAGGCGACGGCGCATCGCCTCCTCGACGACACCGGCGTCGCCTGGGAACTGACCCAGCTCGCCGGTGATCCGGCACGTGCCCTCGGTCGGCTCGCCGATTCGGTGTCCGCCCGGGCGATCATCGTCGGGACCCGGGAGCGGGGCCTCCGGAAGGGCATCCTCGAGTTCTTCAACGGGTCCGTCGCCGCGACGCTGGCCCACCGGCAGGCGCGTCCGGTGGTCGTGGTCCCGCTCGCGCCGAGCGCCACCGACGAACCGCTCTGGGACGCCCCCGCCGGCGACCTGCGGTGACGGCCGCTCCGACGGGGACGCGGGCTCCGCACCTCCGGCCCGCCACGATCGCGATGGTCGCGCTCGGAGGCGCGATCGGGACGGGCGCCCGCGAGGCGATCTCCCTCGCGGTCCCGCCCATCGGCGGTGTCCCCGTGGCCATCCTCGGCATCAACGTCGTCGGCGCCTTCCTGCTCGGCCTCCTCCTCGAGTCGCTCCTCCGACACGGGCCCGACGACGGCCGTCGACGCGATGTCCGCCTGTTCCTCGGCACCGGCGTCCTCGGCGGCTTCACGACGTACAGCGCGCTCGCGGCCGACAGCAGCGTCCTCCTCATCGAGGGGAACGCTCTGGTGGGGGTGCTGTACGCGGTGGGGAGCGTCGTGATGGGCGTCCTCGCGAGCTGGGGCGGCATCGTCCTCGCCCGACGGATCGGCGATGGCCGCTCGTGACGCCCTGGCTCTTCCTCGCGATCGCGGCGGCCGGCGGTGTCGGCGCCGCTGCTCGCTTCGTCGTCGACGGCCTCATCCGGTCCCGCGTGGGCGGCGCGTACCCCTGGGGCACGACCGTCATCAACGTCAGCGGGTCGCTCCTGCTCGGCCTCGTCACGGCGCTGGCCCTCGGCGGGGTCGTCGACGAGGCGTGGCGGCTCGTCCTCGGGGGCGGGCTGCTCGGTGGGTACACGACGTTCAGCACCGCGAGCATCGAGACCGTCCGGCTGCTCCACGACGGACGTTCCCGGGCCGGATCGACCAACGCGTTGGGCATGCTCGTCGCGTCGGTCGTCGCGGCCCTGGTCGGCTACGGGCTCGGTTCGCTCTTCGCCTAGCCGCCCGTTCGCCCAAAGATGGGCGAATGAGTATTCGTTCGCCCGAAGATGGGCGAACGAATACGGCGGCTACGCCTCGAAGCGGCGGTTGTGCCGGAGGTTCAGCACGATCGGGATCCCGAGGGCGACGACGAGCAGGAGGATGCTCCAGAAGCCGATCTCCGACCACAGCAGGAAGACCCCGGAGACCCCGAGCCCACCCGACAGGCCGCGCAGGATGATGGTGAACTGCGGGAGTCGCTGCGGGCGGCCGTGCCACATCGGCAGCGGCGAGTCGGGGTTCGCGGCGATGAGTCGGACCATCGACAGCGTCCCGAAGACGGCCGCGAGGAACAGCAGCGAGAGACCCCAGGTGAACATGTCCCCAGTCTGTCAGTCGGCGGCCGACCCCTCACGCCGTCGCCGGAGCGCGTGGCCGATCAGGAGCGCGGCTGCCCCGTGTTGCGGTCGATGTGCGGCTTCCGCTCGATCGGCTTCTTGACGCGGACGATCTCGCCCCGTCGCTCCTGGCCGGGCAGCGGCCGTGACCGACGTCCGTAGATGAGCTCCGAGGAGTCGAGCAGCCAGGGCACGAGGGCGACGGTCACGCCGTGGACGAGCATGATCTGGTTGCGGATCCGCGACGCCCGCCGGTTGTGGAGGAGGCTCTCCCACCAGTGCCCGACGATGTACTGCGGCATGTAGACGGTCACGACCTCGGCGCCGTGCTCAGCACGGTGCGCCTTGATGTACTTCGCGAGCGGCATCGCGAACTCGCGGTACGGCGACTCAAGGATGACGAGGGGAACGTGGATGTTCTGTTCGATCCACTGCTGTTCGAGGAGCTTCGTGGCCTCGGGGTCGACCGACATGTGGACCGCTTCGAGGCTGTCGTGCTTCGCGGCGATCGCGTAGTCCAGGGCCTTGAGGATCGGCTTCTGCATCTTGCCGACGAGGACGATCGCGTGGTCGCCGGTCGCACCGAAGGTCGTGGTCGGGTCGACCTCGACCTCCTTCTCCACGTCGCGGTAGTAGCGGTTCACGCCGAGCATGAGGATGAAGAGGATCGGCATGAGCACGAAGACGAGCCAGGCGCCGTGGGTGAACTTCGTGATCGTGACGACGATGAGGACGCTCGCGGTGAGCAGGGCGCCGAACGCGTTGATCGCGAGTCCGCGGTAGACGGAGCCGCGGTTGTCGCAGCCCTCCCGGAGCATCCGCAGCCAGTGCTTCACCATGCCCGTCTGGCCGAGCGTGAACGACACGAACACCCCGATGATGTACAGCTGGATGAGCTGGGTGAGGTTCGCCTGGTAGACCACGAGGATCGCGCATGCGGCGAGACCCAGGATGATCATGCCGTTCGAGAACACGAGGCGGTCGCCGCGGGTGTTGAGCGACTTGGGGGCGTAGGAGTCGCGCGCGAGGACCGCACCGAGCAGCGGGAAGCCGTTGAAGGCAGTGTTGGCTGCGAGGAGGAGGACGCACGCGGTCGCCGCCTGGATGAGGAAGAACGGGATGCTGTTCGCGCCGAAGACCGCGGTCGCGACCTGTGCCATGAGGCTCGGCTGCGGCGTCGTCGCGCAGTCCGCGAACCCCTCGAGGTGACAGGCGTTCTCGGCGTAGTGCACGCGGGAGATGAGGGCGAGTGCGGTGAGGCCGACGAACAGCACGATCGCGGTGCCGCCCATGAGGACCAGCGTCTTCTGGGCGTTCTTGATCTGCGGGCGGCGGAACGCGGGCACACCGTTCGAGACCGCTTCGACACCGGTGAGTGCCGAGCAACCGGAGGAGAAGGCGCGCAGGAGGAGCAGGATGAACGCCGCCTGGGTGAGGCTCTCACCCTGCACGGTGAACTCGGCGCTCGAAGCGACCGGGGCGTCGCCCATGACGGTGCGGGCGAGTCCTGCGACGATCATGACGAGCACGCTCGCGATGAAGAAGTAGGTGGGGATCGCGAAGGCCTTGCTCGACTCCCGGACACCGCGCAGGTTGACGGCCATGAGGACGAGGACGAATCCGACGGCCAGCTCGACGCGCCACGGGTTGAGCCCGGGGATCGCGGAGATGATGTTGTCGACGCCCGAGGCCACCGAGACGGCGACCGTCAGGACGTAGTCGACGAGGAGGGCGGAGGCGACCACGAGGCCGGCCTTCTCGCCGAGGTTCCGGTGGGCGACCTCGTAGTCGCCACCGCCCGACGGGTACGCCTTGATGAGCTGCCGGTAGCTCGCGACGACCACGACGAGGAGGATCACGACGCACGCGGCGACCCACGGCGCGAAGCTCAGGAAGGCGAGCCCGCCGAGCGTCAGGATCATGAGGAGTTCCTGCGGTGCGTACGCCACACTCGACAGTGCGTCGCTCGCGAAGATCGGCAGCGCGAGCCGTTTGGGGAGGAGCTGGCCCTCCAGGTTCTCGGTCGGCAGCGGGTCCCCGATCAACCAGCGTTTTGCCGATCGTGGTTCTGTCCCGGGCTCTCGACCCTCAGTTGTCACGAGCGGCGATATTACTCCTTCGGGAACCGGAGTCAAGCGGGGATGAGCTGGATGGACAGGCATCGTCACCCGACCGTGACGCAGTGTTCATCGACCGGGGGAGTGGCGGACCGGAATGGTCGACCAATATCCTGATCGACGGCTGTCGCCGGGCTGTGAGCCCGGACAGTCGCTCGTGATCGACCACCCACCTCAAGGACCCTCATCGTGACCGCTCGCCGTCGTCTCCTCCCGCTCGCCCTCGCCGCCCTCGCCGCGACCCTGACGCTCTCCGGGTGCAGTGTCGTGGAGGGCATCCTCCCGAAGCCCGCCGAGACCCGGGACGCGCAGTCCGGCGAGATCGTCGGTGGAGGTACGACGGACGTCTTCACCCTTTCGGTCGGCGACTGCCTGAACGACGAGTCGTCGTCCGACGAGGTCACGGAGGTGCCGACCGTGCCCTGTTCCGAGCCCCACCAGTACGAGGTGTACGGCGAGGTCACGCTGACCGGCGACGAGTGGCCCGGCGAGGAGGCCGTCACGCAGCAGGCCGACGACGGTTGTTACGCGCAGTTCCAGGCGTTCGTCGGGATCGTCTACGAGGACTCCAACCTCGAGTTCAACTACTACACGCCGACCGAGGCCAGCTGGAACGGGGTGGACGACCGGCTCGTCACCTGCGTGATCTACGACTCCGAGGCGACCACGGGCTCGCTGGCCGGGGCCGCACGGTAGCTCGACCGCGCGCGCCGCGCCGACGGAACCGCCCGACTCCAGAACGAGGTCGGGCGGTTCCGTGTCTCGGCTCGCATGGCGGGGCGATCAGCCCTGCAAGCGCTCCCGCAGGCGGTCGCGGACGGCGACGAGGTCGGCACGCAGGGCTGACACGGTGTCATCGTCCAGCGCGCCCCCACGGGCGACGTGCTCGCGGAGTTCGGCTCGGACCGCCTGTCGGAACTCGTTGATCGACACGTCGGTCTCGTGGAGCGCCAAGCGACCCTGCACCTTCTGATCGGCGCTCTCCTCGGCGGTCGACGTCCAGCTCGGACCGGGCTTCGCGGACTGCTTCGCCTCGCGCGCGGCGGAGGCGAGATCGGCCCGGAGGCTCTTCATGGCCGCCGTGACCCCGCTGCGGACCTCGTCGGCGATACGGCGGACGGAATCGGTGAGCTGATCCTCGATGCCGTCGAGCTCACCCGCCCGTGCCGCGAGCTCGGCCCGGCCCGCCTCGGTGATCTCGTAGACGGTCTTCCGGCCGTCACTCGTCTTCGTGACGAGTCCCTCCTCCTCGAGCTTCGCGAGGCGCGGGTAGATGGTGCCGGCGCTCGGGCTGTAGGTGCCACCGCTCCGGTCGGTGAGCGCCTGGATGAGTTCGTAGCCGTGCTTCGGCGACTCGTCGAGCAGGCTCAGGAGGTACAGCCGCAGGCTGCCGTGGGCGAAGACGGGGCTCATGCGCCTGCCTCGCTCCCTGCGGTGGTGGCCGCGCCCGCCGGCTCGGGAGCCGGGCGTCGGAGGACGGTCACCGCGCCGCCGACGGTGTTCATGCGCACCTCGGCGAACTGTCCGGAGAGGGCGCCGGTGTGCGAGTTGTACCCGCCACCGCGCAGTCCCTTGAGGACGACGCCGTCGATCGCCAGGCGGCCGCCGACCGAGTTCGCCGTGTAGCGTGCGGCGAGTTCCTCGTCGAGACGGACCGTGATCGTGCCGCTGACGGTGTTCAGGTCGAGATGCTCGCACGCACCGTGGATGTCGAGGAGCAGGTCGGAGGAGACGCCGTCGATCGAGGCGCGCGTGATGTCGCCGGAGACGGTGACGTCGCCCGAGACCGTGTGCGCCTGGATGCGACCCGTGTGGTTCTGGACCGTGAGCTCGCCGCTCACGGAGTTGAGGTCGAGTCGTCCGGTCATCCGGTCGGCCACGAGGTCGCCGGACACCGTGTTGAGCTTGGCGTCCGCGGTGAGGCCTGCGACCAGTCCGCTGGCGCTCACGACGCCGAACGTCAGGGCGATGTCGCGGGGGACGAGGACGCTGACCTGGGCCGTGGCGCGGTTGGCGCCGAAGTTCGAGAACACTTCGAGGAAGTTGTCCCACCGCAGCTGCGGGTGGTCGATCTCGGCGACGTCGCCGTCGATGGTGATCTTGAGGTCCTTGCCGGTGACGGCCCCCACCTCGATGCGGGCGCCGGGCTCGTCGTGTCCGATGATGTCGACCTGGCCGCCGATGAGGCCGACCTTGAGCCGTCTCACGAGTTCGAGGTCGATGATGCGGCTCTCGCCGGGAGCGATGATCCACTTCTCCTGTGCCATGGTGCGGTTCCTTCCGAGTGATCGCGATATATCGCGTTGAACTGAAGTTCACGATATATCGCGTTTTGGCGCATGGCAACCCCCGGAACCTCCGGGATCACCCTGAGTCGACCCTGGGATCGGCGGCCGCTCGGTCGCGGCCCCACACGTCCGGCCGGACCGGCCGCCGCTCAGTACCAGGGAGCGATGGCCAGGTCGTCGGGGACGGACCCCTCGTCGACCGGCGGCCCACTGCCGTCGAGGCAACTCGATCCGGCGGGGACCTCCGAGTGGGCCGACCACGGGTCGTCGGCCTCGGCATGGAAGGGCACGTAGCCGACGAGCTTCGAAGACGGGGGCCTCACCACGGCCTCGAGCGCAGCGGTGAAGTCGCCGAACTCCTTCGTGGCGAACACCGTCGCTCCCTCCAAGCCCGACGACCGATCCAGCTCGCAGGAGACGGCCACCGGCCGCCAACCGGCTTCGCGCAGCTGGACCAACATGGCGGTGGCGGCAGGCCAAGCGGGCCCGCTCGGTCCCGGTTCCGCGGTCACGTCCGACGGCCAGAGGCCATCGACCGTGATCGCCCCGCGTTGCACGCTGACATTGGCGGAGGTGTCCGGAACCTGCGGCCCGTTGACGCTGCCGTCCGTGAAGAGCGGATCATCGGCAAGCGCTGCGAGCCGGGCGTCGTCGGTCCCGTCAGCGACGACAGGTTTCGCCGACAGGCCGCATCCCGTGCAACAGAGCGCGGCGACGAGGATGCTCAGCGACACGGTCGCGAGGCGGCGATGGATCTGCTGCATGACGGCCCCTTCCGCGGCGCCCGGGCGGACGCGTCACCCTCACCGTAACCGACGCCCCGGCGTGTGCCACGTCCGACGCCCGACGGGTGATGGGTAGTGCTGCCCATCGTCTTCCGGTGCTGGCGGGGACAGGGTGGAACCATCGGATCAGGCGCATCACCGGGATCGACCGGCAAGCGCGAACAGCATCGGAGAGCGGGGACCCATGAGTGGCACGATGCAGGTGGACGACGCGGGCCTGACGGCGATCGTCCAAACGGTGGGTGGGGCGGCCACGAGCGCGACGGGGATGTTCTCCACGTGCCTCGACACGTCGTTCCTCGACGAGCAGGTGGCCGCGAACGCCGCCGCCTTCGAACTGACGTGGCGGACCGAGATGACGGAGGCGGGCAAGACGCTCGACGACTTCGCACGGTGGATGCAGCACGTCGCGGACACCATGGCCGGCACGGACGCGGCCCTCGCCGAGGACGCCTCATGACCGCGCCGTCGCCGCAGGCTCCGCCACCCACGGTGGTCCCGTCCGATCGCCGTGACGCGTCCGAGCGGGCCGCGACCGGCGCACGGGTCGCGTCGCTCGCCGCGGAACTCCGCGGGGCCGGTGTCCCCGCCGGCGTCACCGAACAGGTCGCGAGCGTGGTCCGCACGGCCGGTCTCGACGCCGTGATCGACCTCGGTGCCGGCATGCTGACGGACGAGCAGGCGGGGGTCGTCCTGCTCGACGCCCTCCTCGACGCGCGTCGTCGAGGTGCCGGCAGCGCTGAGACCGCCGCCGAACTGCGCGCGGTCGCCCGATTGCAGACCGTCGTCCGGCAGCTCCTCTCCGGACTCGCCATGACCACGCGCACCGCCGGGATCGGAGACCGCTCGTGAACCTCTCCGAACTGCGCACCAAGAGTTCAGCCGAGATCGACGTGCTCGCCACCTTCATCGGTTCGCTGAGCGGCGACCCGATGAGCTTCATCACCTCGATCGGATCGTTCGTCGATCGTGCGGTCGGGCTCATCCCCAGATCCTCCACGTTCGCGGACACCCCACCGCCGGGTGATCCGGCCACCATCGACGGGCTCGCGGAGCAGTACGAGCACGCGGCGCTCGCCGCCGAGACCATCCAGACCACGCTCTCCACCGTCACGGCGTCGAGCCTGCCGGACGCCCTGGTCGGGGTGACCGGCGCGAGCGCGGCACACGTCCTGGCGTCCGTCGACACCCTCGTCGGCAGCGAGATCGAGGGGCTCCGGACCGGGGCCACCGGTCTGCGCGACTACGCGGACGCCATCACCGCGGCCCGCAGCGCTCACCATCCGGGTGCGGACACCATCCGCGACGGTCAGCGGACCATCGGGAACATCTCCGTGAACCCATGGGCGATGACCAACCCGATCACCGGAGCCGGAGAGGTCGCCGGGGTGATCTCGGACCTCATCCGCGGGGCCGGCCAGATCCTCGACGGCGTGTCCGTCTGCCACGACGCCTACGACGACGCATGGGCGGCCGGTGAGGCGCTGCAGCGGGCACTGTCGGACTCCGAGGGCCACGCCGTGCTCGCGGGCGTCGAGGTGCCCGTGGGTCAGACACGGCTGGACGTCCTCGTCTCGCGGACGCAGTTCCCGAACGGCGACCCGGACGGTTCGGTCCTCTCCGAGACGGAATGGGCGAACTACGTCCAGAACTGGAACGCGATGAGCGACGACGAACGCGAACGCATCCTCGCGGCGATGGAGGAGTCCGGCGATCCCGCCGTCAGCGCCCTCCTCATGAGCGCGATCGCCACCGGCGCCGGCAGTTCCTCCGTGCTCGCCCTCGCCGACGCGATCAAGAACGCTCCGGCCGGCGAACGTCAGCGCATGATCGACGAACTCACGAACCTCGGCGTCGGCGACAACGGGGACGCCACGGTGAACGGCGAGACCTTCGACCAGTACAACAACAAGACCTGCGGATCGACGACGCTCATCACCCTGGCCGCCCAGTCCGATCCGTTCCTCGCGTACTGGCTGCGGACCGGCGAGCTCCTCGACGGACATGTGCCCGACTACCTCCGGGGACTCGACCTGGCCGACGCGGCCGGTCTGGACACCGAGGATCGGATGACGTTCCTGCAGCAGGCCGTCCAGGACCGCGCGAACGACCTGTTCCCCGGCCCGGTCGACTACCCGAACGTCGCGGGTACGGCACCCGGCGGCGCGGTCGACGAAGCCGACCGCACCGGCACCGACTACCACATCGACTGGACCAACCTCCTGGGTGGCGACTCCGGCAGAGGGGCTGCGCTCACCGAGGCGGCGGTCGCCGCGAACGACGGGACCCCCGTCCCGCTGCTCGTCGGCCCCGGCGACAACACCATCCCGCAGCACTATGTGCTCATCATCGGCTTCCACGACGGCGACTACGAGATCTACGACCCGTCGACCGGCGAGACGAACTCGGTGGACGAGGACATCATGCTGAACGGCTCGGATGAGCCGGTCACGGGCTTCGCGAACTGGAACCAGATCTACGCCGTCGTGAACCCGAGCTGACCCTTCGACAAGCTCAGGGACCGGGTGGGGGTGCTCAGGGACCGGGGGGTGCTCAGGGACCGGGTGGGGTGGCTCAGGGACCGGGTGGGGTGGCTCGGGGAGCGGGTGCGGCTCAGGGGGCCGGGGTGCGCGACCGGGTGGAGACCGACGTCCGCTCACCGCCAGCGGTACTCGAGCTCCGGGCGCCCAGGCGTGCCGTAGCGCGGCGAGCGCTCGACGGCGCCCGTCTCGGCGAGGTACTCGAGGTAACGCCTCGCCGTCACCCGCGACAGGGACCCGGCGGCCGCCGCCTCGCTCGCCGAGAGCGGTCCGGCCGCCTGCCGGAGGAGGTCCGAGACCAGACGCAGGGTGTCCTCCGAGAGGCCCTTCGCCAACTGCGGACGGGAGGACGGCGCTCGCAGCGTGGCGAGGGTGAGGTCCACCTCGTGTTGGCTCGCGACCGAGCCCTCCGCCGACATCGTGTGCCGGAAGGAGCGGTACGCCTCCAGCTTGTCGGCGAACGCGGGGAACGCGAACGGCTTGATGAGGTATTGGACGATGCCCGCCGAGACCGCCGCCCGGACGATCCGGAGATCACGGGCCGCGGTGATGGCGATGACGTCGACGTCGATACCCGCCGTCCGGATGCGTCGGCACAGCTCGAGACCGTGCGCGTCCGGCAGGTTGAGGTCGAGCAGGACGAGGTCGATCCGGTCGTCGGGGGAGCGACCGGCCGCAGTGGCCCGAAGCGCCTGCATCGCGGTGGCCGCATCGCCCGCCACACCGGCGAGCTCGAAGCCCTCCACGCGGCGCAGGTAGGACGCGTGGGCCTGCTGGGCGATCGGTTCGTCCTCGACGACCAGGACCCGGATGTGCCCGCTCATGTGCCTGCCTCGTCCCGGACCCCGACCGCGGCCGGCAGCGTCACGACGAACGCCGAGGACGGCTCGCGGACGACCTCGATCGTGCCATCGAGCCGTGTCACGGCCTGCTGGACCAGCGCGAGACCGAACCCCCGACCGTACCGGCCGGGCTCCTTCGTCGACCAGCCGCGCACGAACGCGACGTCGAGCGCCTCCGTGGGCAGGCCCGGTCCGCTGTCGGTCACCTGGATCACGAGCTCCGTCGTCTCGGCGTCGGCGGACCGCCCGGCGCCGAGCTCGTGCGGCAGCCCTTGTCCGAGGTAGACCTCCACCCAGGGGCGATCGCCGGCCGCCGCGTCGATCGCATTGTCGATGAGGTTGCCGAGGATGGTGACGATCACGGCCGGGTCGACGCGCACGCGTCCGAGCGCCGGGTCGCTCTCGAGGTGCAGCTCAACCCCTTGCTCGGCCGCCTGCGCCGTCTTGCCGAGCAGCAGGGCCGAGATCACCGGCTCGTGCTCCGCCGCGAGCACGCGGTCGGTCAACCGCTGACTGGCCCCGAGTCCCTGCGCCGCGAGGTCGAGCGCCTCCTCCCGCCGGTCGAGCTCGATGAGCGAGACGATCGTGTGCAGCCGGTTCGCGAACTCGTGGGTCTGCGAGCGCAGGGCGTCGCTCATCGTCCGCATGGACGCCAGTTCGCCGCTCAGGTGTTCGAGCTCGGTGTGGTCGCGCAGCGTCATCACCCAGCCCCGCGGGTGCGGGCCCGCCGTCTCGCCCGGACCGACCGCCGACTCCTGGTTCACGACGAGCACGTGCTCGCGTGTGAGGTGGATCTCGTCGACGGCCTGACGCCCGCTCGCGAGGAGCTCCCGCAGGCCGGCGTCGATCGGCAGCTCGTCGACCGGCACCGCGCCCGGGGAACGCTCACCGAGCGGCAGCCCGAGCAGTTCGGCCGCCTGGTCGTTGACGAGCACGAGACGCCGGTGTCGGTCCACGAGGACGAGCCCCTCGCGCACCGAGTGGAGCACCGATTCGTAGTAGTCGAACATCCTGGCGAGGTCCTCAGGTCCGCGCGACCCGGTGACCCGCGCGAGGTAGCGGCGGAGCGTCCAGGAGCCGATCGCGCCGACGACGAGCACGAGCAGGGCCGTCCCGAGCAACCACGGCACCCGGGTCTCGAAGGTCTCCGACACGTTGCTGACCGTGACCCCCGCGGCGACGAGGGCGACGACCTCGCCGGCGCCGTCACGGATCGGTGCGACGGCGCGGACCGAGGGGCCGAGCGTGCCCGTGTACGTCTCGGTGAAGGTCCCTCCCTCGAGCGCCGGTCCGATCGTGCCGATGAACGGCTTGCCGATCTGGTCGCGCTCACGGTGCGTGTACCGGGTGCGGTCCGGAGCCATGATCGTCACGAAGTCGACGCCGGTGTCGCGCATGAGCGCCTCGGCGTACGGCTGGAGCGCGTCCGACGGGCGTTCCGAGCCGAGCTGCGCGACGACGTAGGGGTTGTCCGCGACGCCGTTCGCGACGTCGAGGCACTTCGCGACCGCGCGGTCCTCGGTCTCGGTACGGGCCTGGAACCAGAGCAGGACACCGGCGACGAGTGTCATCGCGACGACCGCGACGAGCTGAACGAGGAAGAGCCGCGAGGCGATGCTCCTGGACCGACCGGCCATCGCGTCACCTCCGTCTGCTCCGTCGCGTCGACCCCTCAAGTATCGGGGGTGACGAGGGCCTCAGGCGTCGCCGACCGCGACCAGTACGACCACAAGCGGCCACTACGACCACAACCCGGCCGATCCGCCGACGTGGTCGCAGCATGGGTCGATCGACCACCCGCTGCCGCACTGACGCGGCCGACGAAACGGATCCGGAATGGCAATGACGCTCTCCTCCCTGAAACGGCTGGACAAGACCCACTACCTCTACCTCGCGGTGATCGTCGCGGTGCTCGCCGGCATCGTCGTCGGCCTCGCCGCCCCGGAGTTCGCGAAGGGACTCAAACCCATCGGCGACGCCTTCGTGGCGCTGATCAAGATGATGATCGCCCCGGTCATCTTCTGCACCATCGTGATCGGCGTCGGGTCGATCGCGAAGGCCGCGACCGTCGGCAAGGTCGGCGGGCTCGCGCTGCTGTACTTCATCGTGATGTCGACCTTCGCGCTCGCGATCGGCCTCGTCGTCGGCAACCTCATCCAGCCGGGCGCCGGCTTGAACCTCGCCGAGACGAGCTATCCGGTGGAGGGGGAGGCCAAGAGCACGACCGAGTTCATCCTCGGCATCATCCCCACGACGCTCGTGTCATCGCTGACCGGCGGCAACATCCTGCAGGTCCTCTTCGTCGCCCTGCTCGTCGGCTTCGGCCTGCAGAAGATGGGCGCGACGGGTGAACCGATCCTGCGCGGTGTCAAGCTCATCCAGGCGCTCGTGTTCCGGGTGCTCGCGATGATCATGTGGATCGCCCCCGTCGGCGCCTTCGGAGCGATCGCCGCGGTGACCGGGTCCGCCGGTGCGAGCGCGCTCGTCGGGCTCGCCACGCTCATGATCGCGTTCTACATCACCTGTGCGTTGTTCATCGTCATCGTGCTCGGCGGGGTCCTGCGCCTCGCCACGGGCTTCAACATCTTCAAGCTCATGAAGTACCTCGGCCGTGAGTACCTCCTGATCGTCGGCACCTCCTCCTCCGAGGCTGCGCTGCCGCGACTCATCGCGAAGATGGAGCACCTCGGTGTCTCCAAGCCGGTCGTCGGCATCACCGTCCCGACGGGCTACTCCTTCAACCTCGACGGCACCGCGATCTACCTCACCATGGCGTCGATCTTCATCGCCGACGTCATGGGTGTCCCGATGAACCTCGGGGAGCAGATCTCGCTCCTCGTGTTCATGATCATCGCGTCGAAGGGCGCCGCGGGCGTCACCGGCGCCGGTCTCGCGACCCTCGCCGGCGGCCTGCAGGCCAACCGACCCGACCTCGTCGACGGGGTCGGCCTCATCGTCGGCATCGACCGCTTCATGTCGGAGGCGCGTGCGCTCACGAACTTCACCGGCAACGCGGTCGCCACGATCATCATCGGCACGTGGGTGAAGGAGGTCGACCGGGTGCAGGTCGGCGAGGTCCTCTCCGGTCGCTCGCGGTTCGACGAGGCGACGATGAGCGTCGACGACCACACGGGCGCAGTGGCGGTGGCGAAGCCCTGAGGCATCGGCACGTCGACAGGCTGAGGGACCGGACAACCCGGTCCCTCAGCCTGTCGAAGGGTGCTCAGTTGGCCGGGGAGTCGACGATCGGCTTCGACGGCGGGGTGTCGCCCTCCAGCACCGCCTCGTCCACGGCGGTGGTTGATCGCTCCGTCCGCGGAGCGATCCGGAACAACGGGATCGTGTAGCCGCAGATGGGGCCGATGAGCACGGCGAAGACCACCGTTCCGATGCCGACGTTCCCGCCGAGCAGCCACCCGATGCCGAGGACGACGAGCTCCACACCCGTGCGCCCGACCCAGATCGGCCACCCGGTGACACGGTGGATGCCGGTCATGAGGCCGTCCCGCGGGCCGGGGCCGAAGTTGCCGCCGATGTAGAGGCCGGAGGCGACGCCGAGGAGGAGCAGTCCGCCGGCGAACAGCAGGATGCGCGCCCACAGGTCGAGGTCCGCGGGGATGAACGCCAGCCCGATGTCGGCCGAGGGCCCCACGAGGAGGACGTTCAGGACGGTGCCGACACCCGGCCGCTGCTTGAGGGGGATCCAGGCGAGGAGCACGAGCCCGCCGACGATGATCGTGATGAGTCCGAAGCTCAGGCCCGTCCGCAGGTTCAGTCCCTGAGTGAGGACGTCCCACGGGGCGACCCCGACGGCACCGCGCACGATCATCGCGATGGCGATGCCGTACAGGAAGAGGCCGATGAGGAGTTGGAGCACACGACGGGTCATGGTGGACAATCCAATTGCACGATTGGCTTTGGCGCTAGAGGCCAATCCGGGTATCGTGGTTCAATGGCTTCCATCACCCTGAGTGCCCGATCGCTCGCCGCCCTGCTCGGGCAGTGGAAGACCGCTGCGCCCGCATACCGCGGTCTCGCCGACCGCATCCGACTCCTCGTCCTCGACGGACGCATCCCGGTCGGCACCCGTCTGCCGGCCGAGCGGGAACTGGCCGATCGGCTCGCGCTGAGCCGCACCACGGTCACTGCGGCGTACCGCGAACTGCGCGAGGCGGGCTACCTCCGCAGCATCCGCGGTTCTGGCAGCGTCACCCTCCTGCCGTCGGCACCCACTGCGCTGGCACCAGTGCCACAGGGCGGGTTCCTCGACTTCAGCAAGGCGGCCGTCCCGCCGTGCCCGGAGATCATCGACGCCGTGTCCACCGCCGGCGCAGAACTGCCGCGGTACATGCACGACTTCGACTACGACCTGGTCGGCATGCCCGAGCTGCGGCAGGCCATCGCCGACCGCTACACCGCGCGCGGGCTGCCCACCGACCCCGACGAGATCATGGTGACCGTGGGGGCTCAGCACGCGATCGCCCTCATCGCGCGCACCCTGCTCAGCCGAGGTGACCGCGTCCTCGTCGAGATGCCGAGCTATCCCCACGCCTACGAGGCACTCCGGGCGGCCGGGGCCAGGCTCGGCGCGGCGACCGTCTCCTCGGAGACCGGCTGGGACGTCCGCGAACTCGAGCAGTGGTTCGAGCGCACGAGCCCCGCGATGGCGTACCTCATGCCGGACTTCCACAACCCGACCGGGGCGTCGATGCCGCTCGAGACCCGCCGACGGGTCGCCGCAGCCGCCGAGCGGCACGGGACGGTGCTCGTGATCGACGAGACCACGGCGGAACTCGATATCGACCGGCCGACGGACCAGGGGCTCGACGGCACGCCGTTCGCCGCTCTCGAGGGTGCGCCGGCGTCGATCATCACGATCGGTTCGGTGGGCAAGACGATCTGGGGCGGGCTCCGCATCGGGTGGATCCGGGCCGAGCGCGGCACGATCAGGAAGCTCGTCTCGGCACGCTCGCTGGGCGACCTCGGCACGCCGATCCTCGACCAGCTGACCGTCCAGCAGTTGATGCCGGCGATGGACGGCATCGTCGCCCGGCGCGGGGTCGCGCTCGGCGAGACCCGCGACCGGCTCGTCGACCTCCTGGCCGACCGCCTCCCCGAGTGGACCGTGCCGCGGGTCGACGGTGGGATCGCCACCTGGGTGAACCTCGGCGAAGCAGCGTCATCGCAGCTCTCGCTCGCGGCGCGGAGTCACGGGCTCGTGATCGTCGCGGGGCCGCGGTTCGGCATCGACGGTGCGTTCGAGCGCTACCTGCGCATCCCGATCAGCTATCCGTGGGCCCAGACGGAGCAGGCGGTCGAGCTGCTGACGCAGACGTGGCACTCCGCGATGTTCGGGCACGTGCCGGCCCTGGACTACCTCGAAGACGTCGTCTGACCTGGAGTGCTGAGGGCCGGACGCTGCTCCACAGGCAGTTGATGCCCGGGTGGTGTCCACCCCCTCGCCCGAGACCGCCGTCGGGCGGGTGCGCGGTGACATACTTGCAGAGTCGGCACCTCTCGCATCAACCGAAAGCGGCTCCGTGCACCTGCTCTCCGTCCTCAGCATGAAGAACCGCGCGTTGATCGCGCTCGTCACCATCGTGGCCGCCGTGTTCGGCGTCCTGGCGGTGGGCGGCCTCAAGCAGGAGCTCATCCCGTCGGTCCAGTTCCCGCAGCTCGCGATCATCACGAGCTACCCGGGTGCGGCACCCGAGGTCGTCAACGACGACGTCTCGACCCCGATCGAGACCGCGATCCAGGGCGTGCCCGGTATCGAGTCCACCTCGGCGACGTCGAGCACGAACTCGAGCCTCATCAGCGCGACCTTCACCTACGGCACGGACCTCGCCACCGCCGAGCAGAAGATCACCCAGGCGATCAACCGCATCAAGTCGACCCTGCCCGACACCGTCGACCCGCAGGTGGTCAGCGGCAGCATCGACGACCTCCCGGTCATCCAGATCGCCGTGTCCGGCGCGGCCGACCAGGACTCCCTGGCCGAGGTGCTCTCGAGCTCCGTGGTCCCCGACATCAAGGACGTCGACGGCGTCCGCGACGCGGCGATCGTCGGCGAGGTGGGCAAGCGGGTCACGATCACCCCCGACGACGCCAAACTGGCCCTCGCGGGGCAGACCAGCCGGGTCATCGGTACGACACTGCAGCAGAACGGCTCCCTGCAGCCCGCGGGCGACATCACCGAAGGCGACAAGACGTTCTCCGTGCAGACGGGCACGAAGCTCACCTCGGTCGCCGACATCGCCGCCCTGCCGATCACGGGCGCCTTCGCCGCCGACGGCTCCGTCCTGACCATCGGCGACGTCGCGACGGTCGCCCTGAGCGACGACCCGATCACGTCGATCTCGCGCGTCGACGGCGAGCCGGCGCTCACCATCGCCGTCACGAAGCTGCCCGCGGCGAACACCGTCGAGGTCTCGCAGGGCGTGCGCGACATCCTCCCCGAGCTCGAGCGCACCATCGGGTCCGATGCCAAGCTCACCGTCGTCTTCGATCAGGCGCCCTACATCGAGCAGTCGATCGAGTCACTGACGACGGAGGGGCTCCTCGGTCTGGTCTTCGCGGTCCTCATCATCCTCGTCTTCCTGCTCGACGTCCGCGCGACGATCGTGACCGCCATCTCCATCCCGACCTCGGTGCTCATCACCTTCATCGGTCTCCAGGTGGCCGAGTACTCGCTCAACATCCTCACGCTGGGTGCGTTGACGATCGCCATCGGGCGCGTGGTCGACGACTCCATCGTCGTCATCGAGAACATCAAGCGGCACCTCTCGTTCGGCGACAACCGCACGGGCGCGCAGCGCGCCGGATCGATCCTGAGCGCCGTCCAGGAGGTCGCCGGAGCCATCACCGCGTCGACCGTCACCACCGTGGCCGTGTTCCTGCCCATTGCCTTCGTCGGCGACGTCACCGGCGAACTCTTCCGACCCTTCGCCCTCACCGTCACGATCGCGCTGCTCGCGTCGCTCCTCGTCGCGCTCACCATCGTGCCGGTGCTCGCCTACTGGTTCCTGCGGGCTCCGAAGGCGCAGCGGCTCGCGGCCGCTGCCGCAGCAGAGGAGGCGTCGGCCGACGCGAACGCCGAGCCAGTGCGGAGCCGACGGGAACGCCGAGTCAGCGTGCAGGACGAGGACGACCTCGCGAAGCCGTCGAGGCTCCAGCGGGCGTACCTCCCGATCATCCACTGGACGCTGAAGCACTCGGCCGTCACCCTGCTCTTGTCGCTGCTCGTGCTCGGCGGCACGATCGCGCTGATCCCCTCGATGAAGACGAACTTCCTCGGCGACTCGGGCCAGAACACGCTGACGGTCACGCAGACCCTGCCGGTCGGCACGAGCCTCGACGCCCAGGACGCGGCGGCGAAGCAGGTCGAGACGAAGCTGCGCGACATCGACGGCATCGACACCGTCCAGCTCTCGATCGGGTCGAGCGGAAGCTCCCTGCGCGACGCGTTCTCGGGCGGCGGCGGTGGAGCCATCACCTACTCGATCACGACCAGCGAAGACGCCGACCAGACGGCACTCCAGAAGACGGTCCGCAAGGACCTGTCCGGCCTCGACGACGTCGGCGAGATCGAGGTCGCCGCGTCCGCGGGCTTCGGTGGGTCGAGCGACATCGAGATCGACATCACCTCCGCACGGCAGAGCGACCTCGCGGAGGCCGCCGACGCGATCCAGCAGGCCGTCACCGGCCTCGACGGCATCGACCAGGTCACGAGCAACCTCAGCGAATCGCGACCCTACGTCCAGGTGGCCGTCGACCGCGACGCCGCTGCCGCTGCAGGGTTCAGCGAGGTCGCGCTCGGGGCGTACGTCTCGCAGCTCATGCAGCCGACGACGGTGGGCTCCATCGTCATCGACGACACCACGCTCACCATCTACGTCGACGCCCAGGACCCACCGACCACCGTCGACGCCCTCGCGGCGACGGAGATCCCCACCGCCACCGGCCCGAAACGCCTCGACGCTCTCGCGACGGTCTCGCAGGTCGACGGACCCGCGACGATCTCGACCGTCAAGGGGCTTCGCTCGGCCACGATCAGCGCGACTCCGGGCAGCGACAACCTCGGCACCGCCAGCGCCGAGGTGCAGACGGCGATCGACGACGTCAAGCTGCCCGCCGGCACCACGGCGACACTCGGGGGTGTCACGGCATCGCAGAGCGACGCCTTCGGCCAGTTGGGCCTCGCGCTCCTCGCCGCGATCCTCATCGTGTACGTCATCATGGTCGCGACGTTCCGTTCGCTGCGGCAGCCGCTCGAACTCCTGGTGTCGGTGCCGTTCGCCGCCACCGGTGCGATCGGCCTCCAGGTGATCACCGGCGTGCCGCTCGGTGTCCCGTCCATCATCGGCGCGTTGATGCTGATCGGTATCGTCGTGACGAACGCGATCGTCCTGGTCGACCTCGTGAACCAATACCGGCGACGCGGCATGACGGTGGTCGAGGCGGTCGAGCACGGCGCGGCACGCAGACTCCGCCCGATCCTCATGACGGCACTCGCGACGATCTTCGCGCTCACCCCGATGGCGCTCGGTGTCACCGGGCACGGCGGGTTCATCTCGCAGCCGCTCGCGATCATCGTGATCGGCGGGCTTGTTTCGTCCACCGTGCTGACGCTCGTCGTCCTGCCGTCCCTCTACAACCTCGTCGAGGGGTTCCGCGAGCGTCGCGAGCAGCGGCGGGTTGCAGCCGAGCCGAAGCCGACAGCGCGCACGGTCGCCGCGATCGAGGGTCCGCGGGTCGCGACGGTCCCCGCTGAGGAACCGGCCCTCGTCGGCGCCGGTGGTGGAAGTGCTGCAACCGTGGCCACCGCGCCTGACGCGTCCGTTCCGTCGGCCACGGCGGACGCGGCTTCGGCGGACGCGGTTCCAGATGCCGCCGCTCCCGCTGGTGCGGAACCGACGGAGGAGGCCCCGATCGATTCGGTTCCCGCGGACGCCGGACCGGCCGATGCGGTTCCCACGGACTCGGGTGCGGCACCCGAGACGCAGGTCGCTGCGCCGAGTGAGCCGGCGGTGGATCGACCGATGACGCGCCCGGCTGCGCACGAAGCCCACGAAGCCCACGAAGCCCACGAGGTGCACGGGGCGCATGTGGCGACGGGTGACGAGCTGCCGCGCACCGAGGCGATCACCCTCCCCGGCGCGGTCTCCGACGCCCCTGCGGACGAGGTCGCGCATTCCGGCGAGCACGCCGCCCCAGCGGCGGAGCCTGAGCCGGACGCGCAGGCTGATGCGGACGCGCAGGCTGATGCTGATGCGGTCGCTGAGCCTGAGCCGGTCCTGGAGCCGGGGCCAGCGGCGGAGTCCGAGCTCCCTGCTGAGTCTGAGCGAGCTACCGAGTCCATGCCGACGCCCGACACCGAGTCGACGCCAGCCGCTGAGTCGGCGTCCGATGCCGATACGGCACCCGCTACCGAAGCGTCATCGGGCACCGAACGGCCGAAGCGCCGCCGCGCGCAGTGGCCGTGATCGACCACCTGCCGCTGGGTCGCTGAGCTGCGGCTCGCGCGGATCGACACGAAGCCCTCGGGAACGCCGTCACCGGCGCCCGAGGGCTTCGTCGTGTGACGCCCGACTCAGCGGAGATCGCCGACCGCGCCGGTGACCGCCCGCACGACCCCACCCGACTGCACCAGCGCGGTGACCGCCTCGATCTCGGGGGAGAGGAACCGGTCGGGACCGGGACCCGTGACCTGCTCACGCACCCGGCGGAGCACCGCTCCCGTGCCGACGGCCGGCTCGAGCGGGCCGCGCAGGTCGAGGCCCCGGGCTGCCGTCATGACCTCGATCGCCAGCACCCGGCTGAGACCGTCGATCGCCCTCCGGAGCTTCCGCGCCGCCGCCCAACCCATCGAGACGTGGTCCTCCTGCATCGCGGAGGACGGGATCGAGTCGACGGACGCCGGGTGCGCCAGGCGTTTGAGCTCGCTCACGATGCCGGCCGCCGTGTACTGGGCGATCATGAGGCCGGAGTCGACACCCACCTCGTGTGCGAGGAACGGCGGGAGGCCGTTGCTCCGGCTCCGGTCCAGGAAACGGTCGGTGCGGCGCTCCGACATGGACGCGACATCGGCGACGGCGATCGCGAGGAAGTCGAGCACGTAGGCGACCGGGGCACCGTGGAAGTTCCCGTTCGACTCGACGCGTCCGTCCGGCGTGAGCACCGGATTGTCGACGGCACTCGCGAGCTCACGCTCGGCGACCATCGCGGCGTGGTCGACCGTGTCCCTGGCGGCACCGTGCACCTGCGGGGCACAGCGCAGTGAGTAGGCGTCCTGCACCCGGGTGCACTCGGGACCCCGGTGGCTCGCGACGATCGGGGAGCCGTCGAGCAGCAACCGCAGGTTCGCGGCGCTCTCGGCTTGACCCGCCTGCGGGCGCAGGGCCTGCAGGTCCGCGGCGAACACGGCGTCCGTGCCGAGCAGGCCCTCGACGCTCATCGCCGCGGCGACGTCGGCGGTGCGCAGGAGCATCCGCAGGTCGTCCACGGCGAGCGCGAGCATCCCCAGCATGCCGTCGGTGCCGTTGATGAGCGCGAGCCCCTCCTTCTCGGCGAGCTGTACCGGCTGGAGGCCGGCGTCCGCGAGGGCCTCCGCCGCGGAGCGCGTGCGACCGGACGCGTCGGTCACCTCGCCCTCGCCCATCACCGCCAGCGCGCAGTGTGCGAGGGGCGCGAGGTCGCCGGAGCAGCCGAGCGAGCCGTACTCGCGCACGACCGGGGTGATACCGGCATTCAGCATCGCCGCGTAGGCGCGGACCGTCTCCACCCGCACCCCGGTGCGGCCCGTCATGAGCGTCGAGAGGCGCAGCGCCATCAGGGAACGCACGACCTCCCGCTCGACGACCTCGCCGCTGCCGGCGGCGTGCGAGCGGACGAGACTCGCCTGCAACTGCGCGCGGCGCGTCGGCTCGATGAACGTGGTCGCGAGCGCACCGAACCCGGTCGAGATCCCGTAGTGGGGCTCGGGGTCGGAGGCGAGCGCCTCGATGATCCGGCGGGAGGCCGCGACACCGTCGAGGGCCGTGCCATCGAGGTCGATCCGCGCGCCGTGTCGGGCGACGGCGACGACCTCGTCGATCGACAGCGGCCCGGCGCCGAGGGAGACCGAAGTCGGGCCGGCGGGTTCGGGATGCGAGCGACCGGAGGTCGTCGGGTCGCTGGTGGTCGGGGTCGCGCCGGGCTGGATGTCCATGTTCCGATGGAACACCCGGGCGCCCACCGCGGCGGTGCGCGTAGAGTCGTCCGTGTCTGGGATGACAGACATGGACGACCAGGCGGCCGCGTCCGAGCCGCGGAGACGAGGTCAGCGGTGAGTCAGGTCCCGGCAGCCGACGCCACCCTTCGTGTGCTGAGCCATCTCGCCGGCGCCCGCGGCCCGCTTCCGGCCGCGGCGATCGCCTCGGCACTCGACCTGCCGAGATCGACGGTCTACCACCTTCTCAGCGTGCTGCAGGAGCACGGCTTCGTGGTCCACCTGCCCGAAGCCCGTCGCTACGGGCTCGGGGTCGCCGCCTTCGAACTGTCCGGCGGGTACGCGCGCCAGGAGCCGCTCAGCATGCTCGGGCGCCCACTGCTCGCCGAGCTGGTCGACCGGGTGGGCGAGAGCGCGCATCTCGCCGTGCTGCACGGTCGTGACGTGCTGTACATCGTGGACGAGCGGGCCCCGCGTCGGCCGCACCTCGTCACCGATGTCGGGGTGCGCCTCCCGGCTCACCTGACCGCCAGCGGCTGCGCGATCCTCGCCGCGCTCCCGGCCGGCCAGCTGCGCGCCCTGTTCCCCGACCAGGCGGCGTTCGTCGACCGCACCGGCCACGGGCCGAAGCGGTACCGGGAGCTCCGACAGGTCCTGGCACAGACGACCCAGGACGGCTATGCGCGCGAGGCAGGCGGGGTGACGCTCGGCCTCGCGAGTGTCGGGGTGGTCGTCCGCGACCACACGGGGTGGCCGGCGGCGGCGATCGCGGTCACCTACGACGCCGATGCCGGGCTCGATCCGGCGTGGTTGGCGCGCGAGATCCATCCGGCGGCGGCCGAACTGTCCCGGCGGATCCGGGGTCGCTGAGCGCCCGGCAGAGCCGGCGGGCTGAGCGTGCGGGCGGTGCTGCGGCTCCGGACGTGCGGTCAGGCGACCGAGCGCAGGATGAGCTCGAGCAGCGCGGTCGCGTACGCGTCGGGCGCCGTCGCGGCGCTGAACCGTCGCAGTTCGCCGCCGAGCTCGACCACGACGGTGTACGCCTCGGCGTCGCCCAACGACAGGAGGACGTCGAGTTCGTCGTCGAGCGTCGGCTCGCCGTCGGTCGGCGCAGCCGGGGACACCGCGCGTTCGAGCGACCGGAACGAGCCGCGCAGCAGAGCGCGCAGCTGGTGCTCCGACGGCAGCCAGAGCGTCTCCTCCTGGTCGACGGAGTCCAACGCCCACTCGGTCGTCCCGTTGAAGCCGAAACTGCGGCCACCCGGGTGCTCGTGCACCTCGACGGTCATCTCGCTGACCGTGAACACGTCGCCGGCGAGCTCGCCGCCGTCGATGGTGAAGCGGTCGCCGGGTTCGGGGGTCCAGCGCAGGCCGGCGGTGCGGAGCGCTCGGGCGAGGTCAGCGGAGATCATCAGTCCAGTATCGCCGACCACCGTGCGATGCGGCTGGCAACCCCTCGATTCGGACGGAACCCTGTGCGAGGGTGGATGGACTCTTCGAAGGGTCCGATGATGCCCGCACCTGATGATGGCCTATCCGGTCGGTTCCCTGCGCGCGGCCGCGTGACCACACGACGGTTCGAGGGGACGACCGGGATGCAGGAGGCGTCGGGCGCGCTGCGATTCGTGGACGTGGACCCCGATCGGTTCTCGATGACGGTCGACTCGGTCGTGCTCGGCGAGTACGTCCTCCATCGCAACACGGTCGGGCCCGGGACGTTCGACGTCCTCGCCGACGCCTACGGGCTCGATGAGCCGGTCGCGACGATCGTGATGCTCATCGAGGGTGCGGCCAGCCTGGTCCACGGCCGACAGCAACTCGACCTGCTCCCCGGGACCGGAACGCTCACGGAGGGCGCCGAGACGTATCGGACGACGATCCACGACCACGCGACCTATCTGTACGTGTTCGTGCCGATGCGTGCGCTCCGCCGCCTCGGCATCGCCCCGACGAGCGCCCTCGGCCCGCTGGCGCCGTCGCCGCTGCTGCGGGGGAGCGCCGCGTTCCTCGTGGAGGTCATCTCCGCGTTCGAGCCGATCGGCGGCGCCGCGCAGCTCAGACTCTGCCGGGTGATCGACACGATGCTCGCGACGCTCTACGCGGAGAACGACCTCTTCCGGGCCGAGGGTGAGGCCGGACGGGTTCCGCTCCGGCTCCGGATCATCGAGCACATCGCCGCGTCCTTCGCCGAGCGGGAGCTGCGACCGGAGACGCTGGCGCGTCGCTTCAACATGTCGACCAGGTCCCTGCAACGGGTGTTCGAGGGCTCGGGAACGAGCGCCGCGGGCGAGATCGCCGAGCGGCGGGTGCAGCTCGCGCTCGCCCTCCTCTCGGACCCCGATCACCGAGGCCTGTCGATCGCCGAGGTCGCGGCCCGCTGCGGCTACCACTCGCAGGCGCACCTCCGTCGAGCGGTCGTCGCGCACACCGGTATCAGCCCGAGCCAGTTCCGGGAGCAGACGAAGGCGGAGGACGCCTGACGTCGTGGCGTCGTCCGGGTGCGCCGGGTCAGCCTGCGGTACGCCTGCTTCGACGCGGGGCCGTCAACCAGGGACGCAGCAGCCTCGTGACGAGCGGCAGGAGCCAGTAGGTCATGATCGGCGTCAGGATGAGCGTCGAGATGAGCACGTGGAGGAACACGCCGAGCGGTTCCCAACCGGGCACGAGCGCTGTGACGAGGAGGGTGAAGACGAGGTTGAGCGGGAAGAAGCCCAACCAGATGCTCACCGCCTGCTTCCAGCGCGGCGGTGCGGGCGGGATCGGATCCGGGTCGCCGGAGAGCTCGGCCTCCTCGACGCGAAGGATGCCGTCCGGTGCGTCGAACCATCCCTCGATCCCGCTGCGCCGTTCGACGCGGGACTGCTCCATGAACTCGCGGCCGCTCGAGAGCCACCAGGCGCGTTCCTTCGACTCCTCCCAGTCGGTGAGCGTCTGTTCGTCCGCGAAGCGGTAGAGCATGTACCAGACGTCGCTCTCGGCTCCCGCGCGCACCCAGCCGGAGCCGAGGAAGCCGGGGTATCGGTTCGCCAGGTTGATGCCCGCCTGGACCCAGATGGTGGCCTCGGAGATCGACGCCGGGTTGACGCGTCGCTCGATCGAGACGGTGATGGGATCGTGTTCCATACGCCCAGTAGACCGCACTCGTGTTTCGATCTCGTGTCCCACCGCAGCCCCCGTAGAGTCGAGGCATGGCGACTCCTGACTTCGTACTGGCCCTCCGCGAGCGGATCGGGCACGCGCCCCTCTGGTTGACGGGGGTGACCGCGGTCGTCCTGCGCGGTCTCGGGACGCCCGAGGCCGAGGTCCTGCTCGTCCGGCGACAGGACAACGGTGCGTGGACACCGGTCACGGGGATCATCGACCCGGGTGAGGAACCCGCGGTGGCGGCGGAGCGCGAGGTCCTCGAGGAGGCGGCCGTCGTCGCCGTCGCCGAGCGTCTCGCCCAGGTGCAGGTGCTCCCGCAGAACGTCTACGACAACGGCGACATCACGCAGTACATCGACCTCGTGTTCCGATGCCGCTATGAGTCGGGCGAGCCGTATCCGGCCGACGGCGAGAACTCCGAGGCGCGGTGGTTCCCGCTCGACGCCCTGCCCGAGCAGGTCTCGCAGAACTTCCGCACCCGGATCGCGCTCGCCGCCTCCGACGAGCGCGAGGCCCGCTTCACCCGCTGACGTCGCCCCACCTGCCCGCGAACTGTCACTTGAGGTCAGTTCTGTGGCCCCGGACTAGCCGTTGGTGACAGTTCGCGGGCTGGCGGGGGTGGCTGCGGCTGCGGCGATGGCATCGGCGGCTCGGACGAGGGTGAGGTGCGAGAGCGCCTGCGGGGTGTTGCCGACCTGCCGCGCCTGCTGCACGTCGTACTCCTCGGACAGCAGGCCCAGGTCGTTGCGGAAGGACAGCAGCCGGTCCATCAGCTCGCGGGCGTCGTCGAGTCGGCCCGAGGCCGCGTACTGCTGCACGAGCCAGAACGAGCACGCGAGGAACGGGTGTTCATCGCCCGGCAGACCGTCGACCCCGCTCGTGGTGCGGTAGCGCAGGAGGAGACCGTCCTGGAGGAGGTCCTCCTCGATGGCGGCCACCGTCGCGAGCATGCGCGGGTCGTCGGGCGCCACGTAGCCGATCTGCGCGAGGACGAGCAGGGACGCGTCGACCTCGGTCGTCCCGGCGTGCTGGACGTAGCACCCGCGTGCGTGGTCGACGTTCTCGCGCTCGATCGTCTCGCGGAGCGTCTCGCGCAGGGCCTCCCAGCGTTCGACGGGCCCGTCCAGGCCGTGCTCGCGGACCGCGCGGACGCCGCGGTCGAGCGCCGCCCAGATCATGGCGCGCGAGTGGGTGAAGTGCTGCTCGTCGCCCCGTACCTCCCAGATGCCACGGTCGGGGCGGTTCCAGTGCTCCTCGAGGACGCCGAGCAGGGCGCGCTGGAGGCTCCACGAGAAGTCGTCGTCCGCGAGACCGACCGCGCGTGCCTCGTCGAGGGCGATCATCACGGACCCGAAGACGTCGCCCTGGTACTGCGTGTAGGCGCCGTTGCCGACGCGCACCGGGGCGGCACCGAGGTAGCCGGGGAGGCTGTCGAGCTCCTCCTCCACGAGGTGGCGTTCGCCCGCGAGGCCGTACATGATCTGCAGATCGTTCGGATCACCGGCGATAGCCCGGAGGAGCCACCTGCGCCAATCGTGCGCCTCCTCGGTGAAGCCGTGCTGCATGAGGGCTTCGAGGGTCAGCGAGGCGTCGCGCAACCAGACGTAGCGGTAGTCCCAGTTGCGGACGCCCCCGAACGACTCCGGCAGGCTCGTGGTCGCGGCTGCGACGATGCCGCCGGTGTCCTCGTGCGTGAGGGCGCGGAGGACGAGCAGCGACCGCACGACCGCCTCCTCGTACTCGGCCGCGGGATCGCAGCGGGACGCCCAGTCGCGCCACCAGGCGATCGTGTGGTCGATCCGCTGACCGACGTCGACCGGGTCCGGCACTTCGCGGTGCGAGGGGTACCAGGTGAGGGTGAGGTCGACGGTGTCGCCCGCGGACACCTCGACGGTCGCCGAGTGGGCGTGATCGGAGGCCGTCAGGTGCACGCCGCGGACCACGACGGCATCGGGGCCGGCGACCGCGACGATCCCGGATCCATCCGGGAGCTGCCGCACCCAGGGGATCGCGTCGGCGTACCCGAAGCGGAGGCGCACCTCGACGTCGACCGCGACGGTGCCGCTGAGTCCTTCGACCCGGCGGACCACATCCGCCCGGCGGTCGCCGTGGGGCATGAGGTCGGTCACGCGCACCTGGCCGTCGGGGGTCGTCCAGACGGTCTCGAGGACGAAGGTGTCGTCCAGGTAGGCGCGGCTCGCCGTCGCCCGCGCGTCGGCGGGCCGGACCGTCCAGCATCCGTGGTCCTCGGTGCCGAGCAGCGCACCGAACATCGAGGGCGAGTCGAACCGGGGGAGGCACAGCCAGTCGATGCTGCCTTCCGACGAGACGAGCGCGGCGGTGTGGCAATCGCCGATCAGGGCGTAATCCTCGATGGGGCTGGGCATGCACCCATGCTGCCACGCCGCCGTGCGCGTGCCTGGGAGCGATGCTCCGTGACTTCTCAGGAGGGATCGGGTAACGTAGGTGAGTCGGCTCGAGACACCGCGTTTGTACCGCGGAGGGTTATGTCAGTCTGGTGGGCCGGTTTCGTCGGAGAGAACTCCGCGAACACACACATGATGTGGACGGCCCCGGCCAGTGATCGCCCGGGTATGAGCATGCCGCAGCGCAGCCGAGGTTTCGGATGGCGCTGTGTGAGTCATGCAGGTTGTTCATGCGAACGAGTTATAACCCGGAAAGCATTTCTCCATGCCCAAGAACAACACCCCCGCCGGCAAACGCCCGGCCAAGAACTTCGACCCCAAGTCCAAGTACGGCGAGAACAAGCGGCCCTTCGGCTCACGCCCCGGCGCGAAGTCCGGCAGCAAGAGCGAAGGCCACCGCGGCTACCGTCCCGACGCCGGTGGAGCGCCGCAGAAGTCTCGCTGGAACGCAGACGAGCGTGCCGAGCGCGCCGCCCGCTTCGAATCGGAGGAGCGCGGCGACCGCGCACCCCGCGGCGACCGCAACGAGCGCCCCTCGTACAACCGTGGTGGCGACCGCAACGAGCGTCCTGCGTACAACCGTGGTGGCGACCGGAACGAGCGTCCTGCGTACAACCGTGGTGGCGACCGGAACGAGCGTCCTGCGTACAACCGTGGTGAGCGGACTGAGCGTCCGTCGTACGGCGACCGCAATGAGCGCCCGTCGTACAACCGCGGTGGCGACCGCAATGAGCGCCCCGCGTACAACCGTGGCGAGCGGACTGAGCGTCCGTCCTACGGCGACCGGAACGAGCGTCCGGCGCACAACCGTGGTGAGCGGACTGAGCGTCCGTCGTACGGTGACCGGAACGAGCGTCCGGCGTACAACCGTGGCGAGCGGTCCGAGCGTCCCTCGTACGGCGACCGGAACGACCGTCCTGCGTACAACCGTGATGGTGACCGGAACGAGCGTCCGGCGTACAACCGTGGTGGCGACCGCAACGAGCGCCCGGCCTACAACCGGGGTGAGCGCACGGAGCGTCCCTCCTACGGCGACCGCACCGAGCGTCCGTCCTACGGGGACCGCCCAGCTCGCCAGGGTGACCCGCGTCAGGCGAACCGCACCGACCGCCCCGCGCGTTCGTACGACGACCGCCCCAAGCGGTCCTTCGAGGAGCGTCCGGCGCGTTCGTACGACGACCGCCCCAAGCGGTCCTTCGACGACCGCCCCAAGCGGTCCTTCGACGACCGCCCGAAGCGCTCGTTCGACGACCGCGGCGCGTCGGACGCCGGCCGTGGCAGCGACTACTACCCGAAGCGCGACGCCGGCTCCTACACGCCCCAGGACGACGTGGTGCTCGAGCGCCTCGAGGCCGACGCGATCCAGGCCGGCGACGTCGAGGGTGTGACCTTCGAGAGCCTCGGCCTCGGCGGCAACATCGTCCGTGCGCTCGCCGAGCTCGGCGCCGACAGCCCGTTCCCGATCCAGGCGGCGACCATCCCGGATGTCATCGCGGGCCGCGACGTGCTCGGACGTGGCCGCACCGGCTCCGGCAAGACCATCGCCTTCGGTGCCCCGCTCGTCGAGAAGCTCATGGAGAACGGCGGCGGCAAGAACCGCAAGCCGGGTCGCAAGCCCCGCGCCCTCATCCTCGCCCCGACGCGTGAGCTCGCCCTGCAGATCGACCGCACCGTGCAGCCCATCGCGCGCGCCGTCGGCCTCTTCACCACGCAGATCTACGGCGGTGTCCCGCAGGGTCGCCAGGTCGGCGCACTGCAGCGCGGCGTCGACATCATCGTCGGCACGCCCGGTCGCATCGAGGACCTCATCGAGCAGGGTCGCCTCGACCTCTCGCAGGTCACCGTGACCGTCCTCGACGAGGCCGACCACATGTGCGACCTCGGCTTCCTCGAGCCCGTGCAGCGCATCCTGCGTCGCACCGCGCCCGACGGCCAGAAGCTCCTCTTCTCCGCCACCCTCGACAAGGGTGTCGCCGCCCTCGTCAACGAGTTCCTCCCGAACCCGTCGGTGCACGAGGTCGCCGGTGAGGACCAGGCGTCCTCCACCATCGACCACCGCGTGCTGGTGGTCGAGCACAAGGGCAAGGACCGCCTCATCGAGGAGCTCGTCAACCGCACCGAGAAGACCCTCGTGTTCGCCCGCACCCGGGCGTACGCCGAGCGTCTCGCGGAGCAGCTCGGCATGGCGGGCATCCCCGCCGTCTCGCTCCACGGCGACCTCAACCAGGCGCGCCGCACGCGCAACCTGGAGAAGCTCACCTCGGGTCGGGTCAACGTGCTCGTCGCCACCGACGTCGCCGCCCGCGGCATCCACGTCGACGACATCACGCTCGTCGTGCAGGCCGACGCCCCGGACGAGTACAAGACGTACCTGCACCGCGCCGGCCGCACCGGTCGTGCCGGCAAGATCGGTCGCGTCGTCACGATCATCCCCAAGGCCCGTCGCCGCCGGATGACCGAACTGCTCGACCGCGCTGAGATCGAGGCCGCGTTCGACGACGCCGCCCCCGGCGACCAGCTCGTCGAGGACATCGCCACCGCGTAGTCCGCACCGCAGCAGAAACGCCCGCCGAGCTCACGCTCGGCGGGCGTTCTCGCGTGTCAGGGGGTGAGGGCCGCCCGCTCGTCGTCGCGCGGCGCGAGGACGACGGCGTCGTCGACCCCGTCGAAGGTCCGGACCGGGCGGGTGGCGTCCCAGCGCTGCCAGCCCGGGTCGCCTGCCTTCGCGAACGCGACCCAGGCGTCGTGCATCGCGGTCGCGAGCGACTGCGGGGCCGAGCGGCCGGCCATCCGGACGGCCTCCGGGGAGTCGAGGTGGTCGAAGACGAAGCCGATCTCCATCGCGTGGGCCGCACCGAGCTCACCTTCGCCGTCCCCGCCGACCGGGCTCCGCCAGGCGAACTCGTACACCCAGGTGTCCGAGCCGTTGTCGGCGCGTGCGTCCGCCAGTTGATTGAGCGGGACGCGGAGCAGGATGTCGGTGGCGATCGCCCCGAGGATCTCGCCGGACTTCGCTTTCGGGCGGTTGCGGCGGAAGGTGCGCACGGCCGAGGCACTGACCCCGAAGCGCAGTCGAGCCGCGAACAGCTGGAGACGGGTGATCCGCCGGGAGATACCGGTCGGGACGAGGAACAGGCGGTGCTCCTCCGTCGTCGTCCCGATGAGCACGGGGATGTCGGCGGAGCCGCCCGACACCAGGGCGTCCAGCGGACTCAGCGGCGCGAGTGGTGACGACGTCGTGATCGAGAACCCCGGACCGCCGGTCAGCGGGTTGCCTCCGCCCATCACCCGTTCCTGGGCCCCGACGAGTCCTTCCGGCGGCACGCGGCGGAAGCCGGCTCGGGTGGTCGGGACGCCGAGGTCCTTGCCCATGAGCTTCGAGATCCGGCCGGAGCGCTCTCGGGGTTCCGATCGCAGCGGGCCGCTCTGGATGATCGCCCGTCGCATCACGGACGAGGCGTCCGGGTGCGCGAGGAGTGCGGCGACCGAGGCCCCGCCAGCGGACTCTCCGAAGACGGTGACGTTGTCGGGGTCACCGCCGAAGCGGGCGATCTCGTCCTGCACCCACGTCAACGCGGCGAGTTGGTCGGCGAGACCGAGGTTCAGCGGGACGTCGTCGAGCACCGAGAACCCCTCGGACCCGAGGCGGTAGTTGACGGAGACGAGGACGACGCCGTCGCGCGCGAACGCAGTGCCGTCGTACGAGTCGAGTGCGTTGGAGCCGTGTACGAGCGAGCCGCCGTGGATCCACACCATGACCGGGAGCGGGGTGTCGGACCGCTCGGCCGGGGTCCAGATGTTGAGGTTCAGGATCTCATTGCCCGGCACCGTCACGGTGGCGAGCAGCTCGCCGACCGCGCCGGCGTAGGGCGGCTGCGGGGCGGTCGCACCGGGACGGGTGGCATCGCGGGGGTCGTCCCAGGGCACGACCGGCTGGGGGAGTCGGAAGCGGTCGTCACCGAACGGAGCTGCCGCGTACGGGATACCGAGGAATCGGGAGACACCCGCTTCGGTGCGCCCGGTGATCGGGCCGCTGCCGGTGGCGATGGTGACCGGTGTCGATCCGTCAGACGCTGGGATCGGTTCGCCGGTCGGTTCCAGGCCAGGGTCGATGCTCATACGGGTCCGTTCGTCGATGCTCGGGTGACCAACTGTATCGACGCCGCGTGTGCGGAAGACTGGGTTGATGCAGATCCGTCCCTTCACGCCGTCCGACACCGAGGCCGTCATCGCCCTCTGGCACACCGTCGGGCTCACCCGACCGTGGAACGACCCGGCGAAGGACATCGAGCGCAAGTCGACGACGCAGCCCGAGCTGTTCCTCGTCGCGGCGGATGCCGACGGCGCCCTCGTCGGCACCGCGATGGTGGGGTACGACGGCCACCGCGGTTGGGTGCACTACCTGGCGGTGTCGCCGGCCCAGCAGGGCGACGGGCTCGGACGGCAGCTCATGACCGAGGCCGAACGCCTGCTCACCGAACTCGGGTGCCCGAAGATCAACCTCATGGTCAGGACGGGCAACGACCGGGTGATCGGCTTCTACGAGGCGCTCGGGTACGGCACCGACGAGGTCGCGCTGCTCAGCAAGCGGCTCATCCCCGACGCCTGACGCCGGTTCGTTCGCCCATTCTTGGGCGAGGGAGTCCTCGTTCGCCCGAGAATGGGCGAACGAGCGGGGTCAGAAGAGGGTCGGCTGGACCTGCAGGCCGGTCGTGACGAACTCCGGGGCGCGCCTGCGCAGCTCGGCCCGCTCGCCGTACCCGTCGCGCAACATGCCGAGCGCCGACGAGCGGACGCCCCCGGTGGCGGGGTCTTCGGTGCCGCGCTCGAGCCCGTGCTCGCGGATCATCGGGCGGATGCGCGCGGCGAGCCACTTCCGGTACTCCTTCGGGGCGTAGGCGCCGTCGGCGTACATCGCGGTGTAGCGGTCGACGAGCTCGGGGTGCTGCCGCGACAGCCACTGCATGAACCAGGGTTTGACGCCGGCTTTCAGGTACAGGGTCGAGAAGAGGACGGTGCTCGCGCCGGCCTCGCGGATGCGCGACAGGGCGAGGTCGAGGTGGTCGACGGTGTCGGTCAGGTAGGGGAGGATCGGCATCATGAAGACCCCGACGTCGAAGCCGAGGTCGGCAGCAGCGCGGACGGTCGCGAGTCTGGCCGCCGCCGTCGGGGTGCCGGGTTCGATCGACTGCTGGAGCTCGTCGTCGTAGATGGCGATCGACATGGCGAGGTCGACCGGTACGCGTTGAGCGACCTCGGCCAGGAGGGGCAGGTCTCGCCGGAGCAGCGTGCCCTTCGTCAGGATCGAGAACGGGGTCCCCGAGTCGGCGAGGGCGTTGATGATCCCCGGCATGAGCCGGTACTTGCCCTCGGCGCGCTGATACGGGTCGGTGTTCGTGCCGAGCGCCACCGGGTGCCTGCCCCAGCTCGCCTTCGCGAGCTCCTTCTCGAGGACCTCGGCGACGTTCACCTTGACGATGAGCTGCGAGTCGAAGTCCTTCCCGGCGTCGAGGTCCAGATACGAATGCGTCGGTCGGGCGAAGCAGTACACGCAGGCATGCGAGCAGCCCCGATAGGGGTTGATGGTCCACCCGAAGGGCATCACGGACTGACCGGGTACGCGGTTGAGGGCGGACTTCGCGAGCACCTCGTGGAAGGTGATCCCGGCGAACTCCGGCGTCTGGACGCTGCGCACCAGATTGTTCAGCTTCGCGAGGCCCGGCAGCGCCGACGTCGTCTCAACCCCGAGTTCCTGACCGCTCCACCGCATGCCTCCATTAGAACATATGTTCGAGTCATGAGGGTGACTCCGGACGATCAGTTCCGGGCGACGGGACCCGGACCGGCGGCGAGGCTCCACCAGAGGAGGGCGGCGCTCACGAGCCAGAAGGCGACCATGAAGCACCAGTCGCGGGTGCGGAAGGGGGTGCGGGTCCGCTCCGTGCGCTGCGGATGGGCACCGAACGCGCGGGAGTCCATGGCGAGCGCGACCCGCTCCGCGTGACGGATGGCGCCGGCCAGCAGCGGCACGACGGTACCGGCGGCGCGGCGGACCGCGGCGATCGGTCCGCGACCCTCGGCCATGCCGCGGACGCGATGGGCGGAACGGATGACCTCCAGCTCGTGCCCGAACCGCGGCACGAACCGGTAGGCGGCGAGCGCCGTGTACCCGATCCGGTAGGGCACGTGCAGCTGCTGGATCATCGCGCGGACGAACTCCGGGCCGGTCGAGGTGAGGCCGCCGATGCAGGCGAGGACGAGGAGGGCCGCGAGCCGCAGGGCCGTCGCGAGGCCGACGAGCAGCGCCCCGAGGAAGAACCGGTAGTCGCCGACCTGGAACAGCAGGACGGACTGGTCGACGCGGCTCGGGTCGGTCCACAGGCCGAAGCTGAACGACATGATCGCGACGATGAGCGGCAGCGCCACGAAGAGCAGGAGGGCGACCGTCCGCGTCAGGCTGGCTCCGACGAGGATGACGACGACCGCGAGGGCGATGAAGAGCGCGGGCGTGACCGGGTCCCTCGTGAACGCCAGCAGGATCATCACCGGGAGCGGAGCACCGAGCTTCGCGAGCGGGTTCAACCGGTACAGGAATCGACCGGCCGGTGCCGTGCTCGACGCGTACGGGTCGATCGTCGTGGCGCTCATCGGGCGGCCGCCCCGGGCAGGTCGTCGAGTCTCGACACGTGCCGCCAGTCGGGGTGGTTCGCCAGCGAGCGCATCGCCTGGGCGAGCGGCGGTGGCCGGAGCCCCGCGCGGCGCAGGAGCTCGTCGTCGCCGAGGACCGCGGCGGTCGTGTCGTGGGCGAGCAGGCGACCGCCGGCCATGACCGCGACGTGACTCGCGTGATCGGCGACGAGTTGGAGGTCGTGGGTCACGACGAGGACCGTGGTGCCCTGCGCGTTGAGGCCGGCGAGGAGGTCCAGGAGCTCGTTCGCCCGCGCCCGGTCCTGACCGAAGGTCGGTTCGTCGAGCGCGAGCACCGGAGCTCCGGCGATGAGGGCGCTCCCGACGGACAGCCGGCGCTTCTGGCCGCCCGACAGG
This sequence comes from uncultured Plantibacter sp., assembly GCF_963518075.1. NCBI lineage: Bacteria > Bacillati > Actinomycetota > Actinomycetes > Micrococcales > Microbacteriaceae > Plantibacter > uncultured Plantibacter sp. The sequence goes on along the minus strand of NZ_CAUQHZ010000011.1, from coordinate 86,928 downwards.
AGGAACGGGTGCACGTCGCGAGCGGATTCCAGGCCGAACCGCCGCAGCAGGTCGTCGACGCGCCGCTCGATCCCGGTGTCGTCGACGCCCCGGATCCGCAGGCCGTGCGCGAGTTCGTCGTGGACGGTGTGGGCGATGAACTGGTGCTCGGGGTTCTGGAAGACGAAGCCGATGTGCGCCGCGATCGTCCGGACGTCGCTGCGCCCCGGGTCGATCCCGCCGACGCCGATGCGGCCGCGGGGAGGCCGGACCACCCCGGCGATCGCCTGGAGCAGCGTCGTCTTGCCGGCGCCGTTCGTCCCGATCACGGCCAGGAAGTCGCCCGCAGCGACCTCGAGGCTCACCTCGTGGAGGACCGGGGTGCGCCGGCGGCCCCGACCGCGTTCGACGCTGAGCCGGTCGACGCGGACCGCGACCGACCGCTCGGCGGTGATCGGGGCGACGGGTGCCGCCGGCGGCGCCGGCAGTGCGGTCGCATCGAGTGCGGCGGTCAGCTCGGCGGGTGTCAGGGGGAGGTCCGGCAACGTGACACCGGCCGACCGCAGACGCAGCGCGGCGAGCGTCGCGACGGGGAGCCAGACGCCCATGGCGAGGAGCTCGTCGAGGTGTCCGAGCAGGACGTCGCGGGTCGGGCCGTCGAAGGCGAGCCGCCCGTCACGATCGAGGACGACGACCCGGTCGACGAGGTCGATGGCGGCGTCGAGGTTGTGCTCGACGAGCAGGATCGCGTGCCGCTTCCCGGCGTCGTCGGGGCCGGAGACGAGTGAGCGGAGGGCGGCGTAGACCTCCTCGATCCCGGCCGGATCGAGGTTCGCCGTCGGTTCGTCGAGGACGAGGAGGTCGCTCCCCATCGCCAGGGCGCAGGCGATCGCGAGTCGCTGTCGGCCGCCGCCCGAGAGCCGGTCGGGGTTCTCGGTCCGGCGCTCCCAGAGCCCGACCTGCCGGAGCGCCCGTTCGGCGCGGGACAGCACCTCCTCGACGGGGAGCAGGAGGTTCTCCGGGCCGAAGCACACCTCGTCGAGGACCGTTCCGGTGACGATCTGCGCGTCGGGGTCCTGGAACACCATCGCCACGTGCTCGCTCAGCTGCGCGACCGTCGAGGTGGCCGTGTCGAGCCCGCCGGTGATCACAGCACCCTCGAACTCGGCCGGGACGGCGTGGGGGACGAGGCCGTTGAGCGCTAGGGCGAGCGTCGACTTCCCCGAGCCGCTCGGCCCGAGCAGCAGGACCACCTCACCGGGTGCGACCTGGAACGACACGTCGTCCGGGGTCCACTCCTCGCGCTCGTCGTGACGGATGCGCACCCGCCGGACAACGGTGGCGGGGTGCGTCGGCGGTGCGGGGTCCACTCAGGCCCGCGTGCCGGCCGAGCCGCGGTCGCGCTGCAGCGGTTTCGCGATGGACCGCCCCACACCGGCTCTCGCGAGGGCCGCTGCGACCGCCCGCCCGAGCGCGGTGAAGGCGATCGGGCTCAGGACGAAGAGCGCGATGTAGACCGTCTGGGCGAGGGGCGCGAAGTGCTCGATCCCGAGGACGACGAGCACGGAGCCGCCGAAGACGAGTCCCGCGATGCCCGCAGCCAGGTAGAAGACCCAGGCCTTCCAGACGCGGTAGCGCGACACGGCGAAGGGGATCTCCTGCAGGAGCCCGATCGCGAGGCCGGTGCCGAAGTAGCGGAAGAACCACTGCGGGCTGAACGCCGCCGAGACGAGGCCTGCGGTCAGCCCGGTCATGAGGGCCACGCCACCACGTCGGAGGAGCGCCTGCGCGACGACGCCCGGCAGGAAGTACACGCCGATGATGAGGCCGTAGAGCACGGGTGCGGTCGCGGAGATCGTGCCGCCGACGTACCCGGAGACGACGAAGACGAGGCCGCCCCCGACGCCGATGGCGGCGCAGGTCAGCAGCAGTCGCGTACTCAGACGTTGCATGAGCCCACCTTCACGAGCAGCCGATCTCCTGAGGACAGCCTATCCTTTATCGGCCCGTCGAGACGCCGACGGACACTGCTCGGAACGGGGTCCCGAGCACCCGATCCGGGCGATCAGATCGAGCGTCGGCGCGGGGTCAGCCGGACGTTCGGCAAGGGCGGCGCCGGGATGCGGTCCGTGCCGTGGCCGGCGACCGAGCCGAAGCGCGGCGACCCCGCCTCCCAGTCCTCCCGGGCGGACGCGATGTCCTCGTGAGTGCGACCGACGAAGTTCCACCACATGACCAGCTCCTCCGGGAACGGCGTCCCTCCGAGGAGCACGAAGCGGGCACCGGTCGCGCTCCGGAACTCGAGGCGATCGCACCCGGGCGCCAGGTAGAGCAACGGGCCCGAGTCGAGTTCGACGCCGCCGACCTCGAGCACCCCGTCGAGCACCAGGACGCCGTGCTCGAAGGCCGGATCCACCGGCACCTCGACGACGGTGTCGGCCTCGAGCGTCACGTCGGCACCGAGCAGGGGCGAGTGGACGGTCGCGGTCGACGTCGCCCCGCCGAGCGTGCCGACGAGGACGGTCGCCTCCAGTCCCGGAGCGCGGTGGACGGGCAGGTCCGTGTGCTGCTCGAACGCCGCCGGCACCGAGGCGGCTGCCTCCGGGAGCGCCACCCACAGCTGGAGGCCGTGCATGGCGGCCGCCTCCTCGCCCACCGAGAACTCGGAGTGCGACACGCCGCGGCCGCTCGTCATGAGGTTGAGCTCGCCCGGGCGGACGACCACGTCGCTGCCCACGCTGTCGCGGTGGCGGATGTCGCCGACCAGTGGCCACGTCACGGTCTGCAGGCCGGTGTGCGGATGGGGCAGGACGCGCATCAGCGTGCGGTCCTCGTCGAAGCGGTCGAGGAAACACCAGGCGCCGATCATCGGCAGCTCGCGCTGCGGGAGGGTGCGGTGGACGCTCAGGCCGCGGACGCCGCCCAGGGGGACCTCGCGGGCCTCGAGGAGTCTCGTCCCGGATCCGTCAGGTGCGTGGCAGACGCTGGGGACCGGGTCGGCGTCGAGTCTCGTCATGAGCGCCTCCTTATCACGGACAACGCTACTCCCGCTCGGCCTGACCTCGGCCCGCACCGACGTGGTTGACTGGGCGCGGGGCCCGTCCGGCTCCGCCGCTGCCGAGATTGGGGATCCCATGGGCCTGTTCGACAAGCATGAGGACGCACCGGAGCCGCTCGCCCGCGGCCTCTGGCACGACCGCATCGGCACGCTCGCGACCCGGAGTGTCCAGACGCTCGCCATCGTCGCGGTCGCCGCGCTGATCGTCTTCGCGCTGACCCAGCTCTCACTCGTGATGATCCCCGTCGTCATCGCACTCATCCTCGCCTCGGCGATCTACCCGCTCATGCGGTGGATGCGGTCGAAGGGGCTCCCGTCGATCCTCGCCACCTGGATCGCCCTCGTCTCGATCCTCGTCGTCCTCGGCGGCATCGGGTGGCTCATCGTCTGGGCCGTGCGCAGCCAATGGGACGACCTCGTCGACTCCGCCTCGAAGGGCTTCGGTCAGCTGCAGGACTGGCTCGGCACCCTGCCGTTCGACATCGACGAGAAGCAGATCGAGGACGCCAAGCAGACCGCGGTCGACTTCCTCACCTCGAGTCAGTTCGGCAGCGGGGCGCTCGCCGGTGTCTCCGCGACGGCGAGCTTCCTCACCGGCCTGGTGCTCATGGTCGTCGTCCTGTTCTTCTTCCTCAAGGACGGGCCGCGGCTGTGGGAGTTCCTGCTCCGCCCCTTCACCGGAACCGCATACGACCGTGCCAAGCGCATCGGCGGCAAGACGGTGGACACCCTCGGCGGGTACGTGCGCGGCACGGCGACCATCGCGGCCGTCGACGCGATCGGTATCGGTATCGGCCTCGCGATCATCGGGGTCCCCCTCGCCCTCCCGCTCAGCGTCATCGTGTTCCTGACCGCCTTCATCCCGATCGTCGGTGCGACCGCCGCGGGCATCCTCGCGGCCCTCGTCGCGCTCGTCGCCAACGGTCCGGTCGCCGCCCTCATCGTCGTCGGCATCGTCGTGCTCGTGAACCAGCTCGAGGGCAACTTCCTCCAGCCCGTCGTCATGGCCCGCTCGCTCAAACTGCACGCCCTCGTCGTCCTCCTCGCCCTGACCGCCGGCACCATCCTCGGCGGCATCGTCGGCGCGGTCCTCGCCGTCCCGATCGCCGCGGTCGCGTGGGGCATCATCGGCGTCTGGAACGGTCCGGACCAGCCGGCCGAGCCCATGCGACAGAAGCGACCCGAGTCCGTCTGAGGGAGGCCGTCCGGGTCGTGGGTCCGCCCGCCGGATAGCATGTGATCGTGGACCCCCACGATCTCCTCGGCCTCGTCCTCGAGGTCTTCACCTGGATCGGCTTCGGCAGCGCCGTCGTCGTGCTGATCGTCATGCTCATCGCGCGGGCCGCGGACGGCAGCTGGGTGGAGACGCACGGGGTCATCGTGGACCTGCCGGACGACGCGGACGGCGGGCAGGGGCGCGAGGTCCGCTGGATGACCGAGTCGGCCGAGCTGTACTCACGACCCGTCACGGACGCGGAGATCGACGCCCTCCGCGACCCCGAGGAGCCGAACGTCTTCTACGCCCGCCGGGAACCGTCGCGCGCACGCTTCCGCCGGACGGCCGATCACACGAGAGCGCTCCGGCTGCTCTTCGGCGTGACCTTCGGCATCGGCGTCGTCTGCTCCATCGCCTCGATCGTGCTGCTGTTCGTCGCCGACACCGGGGCCTGACCACCCCTCCCCGGTCCCTGAGTACCCTCTCCCCGGTCCCTGAGCCTGTCGAAGGGCGGCGCTCGGGTAGGCTGTGAGCACGAGCGTCGACACCTGGTCCGCTCGTTCTCCCGGAGGCAGCGCATGACGGAACGGTGGGCCCGTGTCGCCCGCGGCACCGCCGCAGCCGCGTTCGCCACCTTCGCCGCCGCCCTCTCGCACACGATCGGTGGGGCCGCCGCGCCGTCCGCGTTCGTGCTCCTGGTCGGTGGAACCTTCGCCGTCCTGGTCTGTGTCCTCCTCGCCGGCCGCCGCATCACCGCACTCGGGGTCGTCGCCTCCGTGCTCGTGAGTCAGCTCGGCTACCACGCGCTCTTCACCCTCGTCCCGAGCACCGTCAGTGCCACGGTCGCCTCCGGCGGCGCGGCGGGCCCCGCCGACTGGCACCGGCACGGGGTCGTCGAACTCGCGACCGGCGGCGTCACCACGGCACACTCCCACGGCGACACCACGATGTGGGCGGCGCACCTCGTCGCGGCCGTCGCGACCATCGCCGCCATCCTGTTCGCCGAACGCGCGACGCTCGCCGCGCTCGCCGCGCTGACCGTCCGGATCCTCGCCCGCCGTGCAGCACCGACCCACCTCGTCCCTGCGCCCCGTCGGGTGCGCTGGGTCCGGGTCAACCGTCGCCCCCGCAACCTCGGGGTGGTCCTGCTCCACCTGCGACACCGCGGTCCGCCGGCGCTCGCCGCCGCCTGACCGACGCATCACCCTCCGACCGGGACGGGTGCCGTGCGTGGCCGGGTCGGCCCAGCACAGCAGCACCCTTCGGCGCGCCATCCGGCGCGACCATCCCCATTCCGCACGCTCGACGCCGTGCGGATCAGTCGACAGGACCATCATGAACGCAACCACCCCCCGCCCCACCTTCCGCAAGCCCGCCGTACTCGGTGCCGTCGCCATCGGCGCCGGAGCGCTCCTCGCGGTCGGCGCACCGCTGGCAGCCAGCGCCCACGTCAGCGTCACGCCGACCTCCACGGCCGCCGGCTCCTACACGGTGCTGAGCTTCGCCGTCGGTCACGGCTGCGACGGCTCGCCCACGACGAGCCTCTCCTTCGAGATCCCCGAGGAGATCAACGCCGTGACGCCGACGGTCAACCCGAACTGGACCATCGACAAGCAGATGGCCCCGCTCGCGAAGCCCATCACCGACAGCCACGGTGAGCAGCTCGCCGAGCGTGTCGGCACGGTCGTCTACACGGCCAAGACGCCGCTCGCCGACGGCTACCGCGACACCGTCTCCTTCCAGGTCCAGCTGCCGGCCGACGCCGAGGGCAAGACGCTCGTCTTCCCGGTGACGCAGACCTGCGAGGTCGGCCAGACCGACTGGACCGACGTCGCGAAGGACGGTCAGACCGAGGACGACCTCGAGTCGCCGGCGCCGGTCGTCGTCGTGACCGCTGCCGAGGCCGGCGACCACCACGGTGGCGCCGCCACGGACGACGACGGTGACGGCGACCACACCGAGGCCGCCGCCGCGACCGACGCCGGCAGCACCGACGTGCTGGGCCGCGTGCTCGGCATCGCCGGTCTCGTCGTCGGTGCCGCCGGCATCGTCATCGCTGCCTCCGCACGCCGCGCAGCGTCCGACGCGAAGCGCCAGGCCTGATGACGGTCTCCCGCCGTCGCCGTCTCGTCGGCACCGCTGCGACCGCGTTCCTCGCGGTCGCAGCGGTGCTCGCCGTGGCCCAGCCGGCCTCAGCGCACAACAGCATCATCTCGACGACGCCGGCCGAGGGGTCGACGATCACGGAGCAGCCGGAGCAGCTCGTCATCACGACGAACGACAACCTGCTCGACCTCGGGGACGCCGGCCAGTCCAACCAGATCCAGGTGACCGGTCCCGGTGACGAGCGGCTGTACTACGGCACCGCCTGCGCAGCCGTGAACGGCCCGGCGCTCGTCATGCCGCTGCAGCTCGGGCAAGCCGGCGAGTACACCGTCGTCTGGCAGCTCGTCTCGACCGACGGCCACCCGCTGTCGGGCAGCTACACCTTCGAGTGGGCGCCGGCCGAGGGCCAGGAACTCGCGACGGGGAGCGCGAAGCCCGCGTGCGCGACGGGCGGTGCCTCCACGGTCGAGCCCTCGTCGGAGGCGGGCGGTGTCGAGCCGCAGTCGTCATCCGACGGCGGCTTGAGCGGCGATGTGTGGTGGATCGTCGGCGCGATCGGCGTCGTCCTGATCGCCGGCATCGGCGTGCTCCTCGTGACCCGGCGGAAGCCGGAGCCCGTCTCGGACGACCAGGGCACGGACACCTCCGCGCCCTGAGCCGTACCCCGCCCGGTCCCTGAGCTTGTCGAAGGGTCCCGACACGACGGAACAGCCCCGCCATCCTCGAGAGGATGACGGGGCTGTCGCTGTTACCGGTGTAGCGTGCGGGTGAACCCGCGGTCGGCTACTTTGCCGGCGGCATCAGCACCGAGTCGATGAGGTACACGGTCGCGTTGGCGGTCTTGACGCCACCGCAGATGACCTTGGCACCGTTGACGGTGATGTTGTCACCCGAGCCCTCGACCTTGACGGTTCCACCCTCGACGGTGGTCTGCTCACCGTCGATGTCGGACGGAGCGATCTGGCCGGGGATCACGTGGTACGTGAGGATCGAGGTCAGCGTCGCGGCACCCTCAGGCGTCTTGAGGCTGTCGATCGTGGCGGCGTCGATCTTCTTGAACGCGTCGTCGACCGGGGCGAAGACGGTGAATTCGGAGCCGTTCAGCGTGTCGACGAGGTTGACGTCGGGGTTCAGCTGGCCGGAGACCGCAGCGGTCAGCGTGGTGAGGAGCGGGTTGTTCGACGCGGCGACGGCGACGGGGTCGGCCGACATGCCGGCGACGGAGCCTGCACCGTCCGGGACAGCCTCGGCGTAGGCGGCGCAGCCCGAGCCGACGAGGTCCGCTGCGGGGTCGGAGGTCATGCTCGACTCGGAGGGAGCGGAGCTCGGCTCCATCGACGAACCGCTGTCGGAGCTGGAGCCGCTGGAACAGGCGGCGAGGCCGAAGGTCGCGACGGCGGCGAGTGCGAGCACTGCCATGTGGTTTCGCTTGATGGTACGCATGTGATTCTCCTTTGATGAGGTTTGGACCGGTTGTCGAGTGCCTCTCAGAACCGGCCCTCGATGACACTTCGGAGCCCCCTCGGGGGTGGTTTGGAAAAAGATCCGATCGCGACTCGGACGGGGTCGCGCATTAAGAGGAGCGAAATTCTTCGGATCCGTTCCTGTGGAGGGGCACCGGGGTGTCAGCCGCTGCGGCTACGATCGACGGATGAGCTGGAGCACCGAACCCGACTGGATCCCGGACGACGCGGACGCTCCCGACGACTTCGACGCCCCGCCGCCCGACGACGCGTATCTCGGCGGTGGCGTCGCCTGGGGGAGCGGTGCTGTCACCTCGGCTCCCGCCGCTCCGCCTGTGGTGGCGGTGCGTGCGGCAGGCCAGAAGTTCGCCACGGCGCAGGAGGCACTCCACACGGTCTTCGGGTACGACGCGTTCCGCGGTGAGCAGCAGCAGATCATCGAGCAGGTCGCCGGAGGCGGCGACGCGGTCGTCCTCATGCCGACGGGTGGGGGCAAGAGCCTCTGCTACCAGATCCCCGCCCTGCTCCGGCCGGGCACCGGCATCGTCGTCTCCCCACTGATCGCCCTCATGCAGGACCAGGTCGACGCCCTCCTCGCCGTCGGTGTCCGCGCCGCGTTCCTCAACTCGACCCAGGATCCGGCTGAGCGCTCCCGGGTCGAACAGGCCTACCTCGCGGGCGAGCTCGACCTCCTCTACGTCGCGCCCGAGCGTTTGAGCTCCGAGGCGACCCGGCGCTTCCTCGGCCAGGGCACCATCGCCCTGCTCGCGATCGACGAGGCGCACTGTGTGTCGCAGTGGGGGCACGACTTCCGTCCCGACTACCTCATGCTCGGCGAGCTCGCCGAACGCTGGCCCGACGTCCCGCGCATCGCACTCACGGCGACCGCGACCGAGGCGACGCACCAGGAGATCACGCAGCGGCTCCACCTCGGCGAGGCGAAGCACTTCGTCTCGAGCTTCGACCGCCCGAACATCCAGTACCGGATCGTCGGCAAGAACGAGGTCCGCAAGCAGCTCGTCGCGTTCGTGAAGGAGCAGCCGGCCGGCACCGCGGGGATCGTCTACTGCCTGAGTCGGAAGACGGTGGAGCAGACGGCACAGCTGCTGCGCGACAACGGGGTGGACGCCGTGGCGTACCACGCCGGACTCGACGCCTCCGTGCGTGCCGCGGCGCAGTCGCGCTTCCTCCGCGAGGACGGCGTCGTGGTGGTCGCGACCATCGCCTTCGGCATGGGGATCGACAAGCCGGACGTCCGCTTCGTCGCCCACGTCGACCTCCCGAAGAGCGTCGAAGGCTACTACCAGGAGACGGGCCGCGCGGGGCGAGACGGCGAGCCGTCCATCGCCTGGCTCGCGTACGGTCTGCAGGACGTCGTCCAGCAGCGGCGCATGATCGCCGAGTCGCCGGGCGACCTCGCGCACCAGCGCAATCTCAGCGCCCACCTCGACGCGATGCTGGCCCTCTGCGAGACCGTCGACTGCCGCCGGGTCAACCTGCTGCGCTACTTCGGTCAGCCCTCCACGCCGTGCGGCAACTGCGACACCTGTCTCGAACCCCCGGTCACCTGGGACGGCACCGTGCCGGCGCAGAAGCTCCTCTCGACGATCGTGCGCCTGAAGCGCGAGCGCAACCAGTCCTTCGGTGCGGGGCAGATCATCGACATCCTCCGCGGCAAGCGCACCGACCGCGTCGCCCAGCAGCGGCACGACGAACTCGCGACCTTCGGCATCGGCGAGGACCTCAGCGACCAGGAATGGCGCGGCGTCGTCCGTCAGCTGCTCGCACGCGACCTCCTGGCCACCGTCGGCGAGTACGGCACGCTCGGCCTCACCGAGGGGAGCGCCGAGGTGCTCGCGGGGAACCGGCCGGTGGCCATGCGTCGCGAGCCGGAACGCGCCGCCCGCTCCTCGTCGAGGTCGTCCTCCCGCTCGTCGAGCGCGAACGCCGAGCTCGAGCCGGCCGCGGCCGAGCTGTTCCAGGCCTTGCGTGCCTGGCGGGCCGCGGTGGCGAAGGAGCAGGGCGTCCCCGCCTACATCGTCTTCGGCGACGCGACTCTGCGGGAGGTCGCGACGGCGAAGCCCGACTCGCTCGGCGCGCTCGACGGCATCAGCGGCATCGGCGCGAAGAAGCTCGACGCCTACGGGCAAGCGCTCATCGAGGTCGTCGCCGCCAACGCCTGACGCCGCTCCTGAGAGCCAGCTGCGACAGCTGTGGGGGAGGACCAAGTCGATCGACGACGATCGGGCGGGCCCTTGTCCACATCCCACAGGCGCTTTCACCCATCGTTATGACAGTCCTACCATTGTGGGAGGTTTTCATGGGTGAAAGGCAGGACACAGCGATGGTCGACACAGCGATCCGGACGAGCGTCAGCGGGAGCACGGCAGCGACGGTCGAGGTGGCGCCGTCCGACGCGCGGATCGACGTCCCGGCGCTGGCGCACCAGCTGCTCGGCACCTGGCCTGAGGCCCGTCTCGCGTCCCGGGCGCTCGCCGCCAAGCCGGAGATGCAGCGCATCGAGGGCCAGTCGATGGACGACCATCGCGACCGCGTCTTCCACCAGCTCAAGCTCCTCGTCGAGAACGGTCAGGTGCACAAGGCGTTCCCGAAGCGCCTCGGCGGTGCCGACGACCACGGCGGCAACATCGCCGGGTTCGAGGAGCTCGTCCTCGCCGACCCGTCCCTCCAGATCAAGTCCGGTGTGCAGTGGGGGCTCTTCGGTGCGGCGATCCTGCACCTGGGCACCGAGCCGCACCACGACGCGTTCCTGCCCGGCGCGATGAACCTCGACGTCCCCGGCGCCTTCGCGATGACGGAGTCCGGTCACGGCTCCGACGTCGCCTCGATCGCGACCACCGCGACGTACGACCCGGAGACCCAGGAGTTCGTCATCGACACCCCGTTCCGCGCGGCGTGGAAGGACTACCTCGGCAACGCAGCGGTCCACGGGAAGGCGGCGACGCTGTTCGCGCAGCTCATCACGAAGGGCGTGAACCACGGTGTGCACTGCTTCTACGTGCCGATCCGCGACGACGAGGGTGCGTTCCTCCCCGGGATCGGCGGCGAGGACGACGGTCTGAAGGGCGGGCTCAACGGCATCGACAACGGCCGGCTCCACTTCACCGGGGTGCGCGTGCCGCGCACCAACCTCCTCAACCGCTACGGCGACGTCGCCGAGGACGGCACCTACTCCTCGCCGATCAAGAGCCCCGGGCGTCGCTTCTTCACTATGCTCGGGACGCTCGTCCAGGGCCGGGTGTCCCTCGACGGGGCCGCCACGTCGGCCTCCGCGCTCGCCCTCCAGATCGCGATCACCTACGGCAGTGAGCGTCGGCAGTTCAACGCGGGCAGCGACACCCAGGAAGAGGTCATCCTCGACTACCAGCGCCACCAGCGTCGGCTCCTGCCGCGCCTTGCGACGACGTACGCGCAGATCTTCGCCCACGACCGACTGCTCGTGAAGTTCGACGAGGTGTTCAGCGGCAAGGCCGACTCGGACGACGACCGTCAAGACCTCGAGACGCTCGCGGCGGCCCTCAAGCCGCTGTCGACCTGGCACGCGCTCGACACGCTCCAGGAGGCGCGCGAGGCATGCGGTGGCAACGGCTTCCTCGCGGAGAACCGCCTCACCGGCCTGCGCGCCGACCTCGACGTCTACGCGACGTTCGAGGGCGACAACAACGTGCTGCTGCAGCTCGTCGCCAAGCGACTCCTCACCGACTACAGCCGGAAGTTCGCGAAGGTCGACGCCGGTGCGCTCGCCCGCTACGTCGTCGAGCAGGCGACCGACCGCGCCGTCCACAGCAGCGGACTCCGGAGCCTTGCGCAGACCGTGAAGGACTTCGGGTCCACCGCACGCTCGGTGAGCCAGCTGCGCGACACGAACGTCCAACGCGAGCTGCTGACCGAGCGCGTCGAGTCGATGATCGCCGAGGTCGCGACCAAGCTGCGCGGCGCGAACAAGCTCTCGAAGCAGGCCGCGTCCGACCTGTTCAATGCACACCAGAACGAGCTCATCGAGGCGGCGCGCGCCCATGGCGAGCTCCTGCAGTGGGAGGCGTTCACCGAGGGTGTCGAGCAGATCCAGGATCCCGGGACGAAGCAGGTACTGACCTGGGTGCACGACCTCTTCGGGCTCTCGCTCATCGAGAAGCACCTCGCCTGGTACCTCATCCACGGGCGCCTCTCGCCGCAGCGCGGCCAGGCCGTCAGCGCCTACGTCGACCGCCTCATCTCCCGGCTGCGTCCGCACGCCCTCGATCTCGTCGAGGCGTTCGGCTTCGCGCCCGAGCACGTGCGGGCACCCATTGCGACGGGCCAGGAGGCGCAGCGTCAGCAGGAGGCCGCCGACTACTTCGCCGCCCTCCGCGCCTCGGGCGACGCGCCCGTCGACGAGAAGACGCTCACGAAGAAGCAGCGCTGACCGCAGCCGGCTGACGGGAGGCAGATCGTCGTCGGCGCAAGGGTCCGGCGACGATATGCCTCACCTCGCGCTGCGCGGTAGGGTGCCGACATGACGTTCAACGACAACGCCGACATCAGCGGGAACAAGGTCAAGCGACGGGGCCGCACGACCGGCATCGCCGTCGGTGGCGGCGCGGTCGGCGTCATCGTGATCGCCCTCATCTCGCAGTTCCTCGGGGTCGACGTGTCGGGCATCCTCGGTGGCGCGGGTGTCGGCGGGGGCCAGCAGGAGGAGACCCAGCTCTCCGACGAGTGCCAGACGGGCGCCGACGCGAACGCGAGCGTCGACTGCCGCATGGGTGGTGCTTACTCGTCGCTCGACGCCTACTGGGCCGAGGAGCTGCCCGCGCTCGGTGCCGACTACACCTCGCCGGCCGATTTCATCATCTTCGATCAGCAGACGAACACGGGTTGCGGGGCCGCCACGAGCGCCACCGGCCCGTTCTACTGCCCTCCGGATCAGACCATCTACATCGACACCAGCTTCTACGCTGAACTGCGCGACCGCTTCGGGGCGTCGGGCGGACCGCTCGCCGAGATGTACGTCGTCGCCCACGAGTGGGGGCACCACATCCAGGCGCTCACCGGCATCATGGACCGCGCCGATCGCAGCGGTACCGGGCCCGCCTCCGACTCCGTACGGATCGAGGTCCAGGCCGACTGCTTCGCCGGTGCCTGGGTCGCCGCGGCGTCGGACACGGAGGACGCGAAGGGGGTCGCCTTCCTGAAGCCCGTGACCCAGCAGGAGATCGACGACGCGCTGAGCGCCGCGGCGGCCGTCGGTGACGACCGCATCCAGGAGGCCGCGACCGGCCAGGTGAACCCAGAGGCCTGGACCCACGGCTCCGCCGAGCAGCGTCAGCGCTGGTTCATGACCGGGTACCAGTCCGGTCCGTCCGCCTGCGACACCTTCTCGGTGTCCGCCGACCAGCTCTAGCCCGCGAGGGGTCCCGAATGGTCGGTTCAGCGCGTGCCGAGGGGACCATTCGGGACCCCTCGCGAGCTGTGGGGCGATGGGTGCGGCATGCTAGGTGAGACACATGTCGTGAACGCAGGAGGAAGTGGACCGCATGGCTGAGCTGTATCCCGAGATCGAGCCGTACGAGACCGGCATGCTCGACGTCGGCGACGGGCAGTCGCTGTACTGGGAGACCTCCGGCAACCCCGACGGCAAGCCCGTCGTGTTCCTCCACGGTGGCCCTGGCGGCGCGACGAGTCCCGTCCACCGTCGGCTCTTCGACCCGAAGCGCTACCGCATCGTCCTCGTCGACCAGCGCGGCTGCGGCAGGAGCACGCCGCACGCGAGCGACCCGGCGGCCGACCTGTCGACGAACACCACCTGGCACCTCGTCGCCGACCTGGAGACGCTCCGGAAGGCGCTGAAGATCAAGCGCTGGATGGTGTTCGGTGGGTCCTGGGGGTCGACGCTCGCGCTCGCCTACGCCCAGAAGCACACGAAGCGCGTCACCGAGCTCGTGCTCCGCGGCATCTTCACCCTGCGCGACGCCGAGCTCGACTGGTTCTACGAGGGTGGTGCCTCCGCGGTCTTCCCCGACCTGTGGGAGGGCTACCTCGAGCCGATCCCGGTCGGCGAGCGCCGCCACCTCATCGAGGCCTACCACCGGCGGCTGTTCGACGAGGACCCGGCCGTCCACGGGCCGGCGGCCGTCGCCTGGTCGCGGTGGGAGTCGTCGACGATCACGCTGCTCCCGCAGGCGGAGACCGTCGCGCGCTTCACCGACCCGCACTTCGCGGTGGCGTTCGCGCGCATCGAGAACCACTTCTTCACGAACAAGGGCTGGTTCGAACCCGAGCAGCTCATCCGTGACGCCGGCAAGCTCGCCGGAGTCCCCGGTGTGATCGTCCAGGGCCGCTACGACATGTGCACGCCGGTCTTCACCGCGTGGGACCTGCACCGGGCGTGGCCGGAGGCGGACTTCACGATCGTCCCCGACGCGGGGCACGCCTTCGACGAGCCGGGCATCCTGTCGGCGCTCATCGACGCGACGGACCGGTTCGCGAAGGACTGAGGGGCTGTTCCGGTCGCTGATGACGCCCTTCGACAGGCTCAGGGACCGGCGGCGGCTCAGGGACCGGGGGCGGCTCAGGGACCGGCGGCGGCTCAGGGGAGCCGGAGCCGCTGGCGGCTATTCCGTGAAGCGGGCCCGGCGGACGGCCTTGCCCTCGCGCAGCGCTTCGCCGAGCGATCGGCCGACGAGGCCCTCGCGGGCGAACCCGCTCAGCAGCTCGGCTGCGAGCGCACCGCGGTCGACCTCGGGTTCCGGGCCGTCGTCGACGCCGTCGGCCGGGCCGGCGAAGCCGTCGTGGGCGAGCAGGATCGAGCCCTGGTGGCAGTGCCGGACGGCGTGGGCGACGCGCTCGTGCTCGCCGACGTCCTTGACGTCCCAGGCGGTCGCGGTCCACAGCACGGTCTGCAAACCGGCTCGTTTGACGGCCTGCCACGTCTCGATGCTCTGCGCGCCGTAGGGCGGCCGGAACCACTCGATAGGCTGGCCGCTCAGCTGCTCGAGCTCCTGTTTGGCGGCGAGGGTGCGCCGGTAGGCGACCTCTTCGGAGAAGTCCGTGAGGCGAACGTGGTCGTCGCCGTGCAGCGCGAGTTCATGCCCACCGGCGACGATGCGTTCGATGAGCTCCGGGTACTTCCGCGCGCGGCCGACGAGGACGAAGAACGTCGCGGTCGCTCCGGCCTCGGCGAGGGCATCGAGGACCCCAGGCGTACCGTCAGGGCTCGGGCCGTCGCCGTAGGTGATGACGACCGTCCGCTCCTCGGTCGCGACGCCGACGATCGACCCGTGGACGGGCAGCGAGCCGGTGAGCCGGGCGAGCAACGCCTGCCGAGCCTTCGTCATGTGTCCACCGCCCTGTGAGTCGATCCGTCCAACAGTACCTCGCTGTCGTGGCGAACGGGAGCGTGGCCGCGGCGGCGGAACGGGCGCAGGGAGCGCGGGTGTCAGGCCTGGACGAGCGTCGTGTCGAGCTCGCGCTGCTCCTCGAGCTGGGCGAGCGCACGACGGAGTGCCGTGCTCGAGGTGCTCATCGTGTATGGGAAGTAGACGACCTCGACGCCGACCTTGGCGAACTCCGCTTCGAGCCGGAGGCCCTCGGCGGTCCCGCGCCAGTCGTCGCCCTTGAAGAAGATGTCGAACCGGAGCGCGTCCCACGCCTGGAGCTTGTCGTCCCAGGTCTCCTCGACGGCCTCGTCGACGAAGCCGATGTGGCGGACGATCTCGAGACGCTCCGTCAGCGGGACCACGGGCTCGATGCGCTTGCGGGTGCGGAGCAGCTCATCCGAGACGACTCCGGCGATGAGGTAGTCGCACGCGCTCTTGGCGTGGCGCAGGATGTTCAGGTGACCGACGTGGAAGAGGTCGAAGGCCCCTGCGGCGTAGCCCACGCGTCCGACGGTGCTTCGATCGGTCATGTTCGCCCCCTGGCGTGCTCGTGTGGTGTGCGCACGGAGCCGGCTGGATCGACTCCGGTGCTCGGCACGTCCATCGGGCCACTTGCGAGCCTATGAGGGGCATCACGGCTTGCCGAGTCCACTTTCGAGTGGCACCCGGACAGGGCTCAGGACGAGAAGACGGCGCTCTTGACCGGTCGACCGTGCTCGAGCGCATCGGCGAGCGACCGGCCGACCCAGCCTCGCGCCCGGAACTCGGCGAGCAGGGTCGCGATGAGCGCCCCGCGGTCGACCTCGGGCTCGGCTCCGTCGTCGACACCGTCGGCCGGTCCGGCGAAGGCATCGTGCGCCAGCAGGATCGTCCCCGGGCGGCAGTCGGCCAGGGCGTGGGCGACGCGCTCCTCGGCGGCGACGGCGCGCGCGTCCCAGGTGGTCGCCGACCAGAGGACGGATTCGAGGTCGGCCCGGCGGATGGCACGCCAGGTCGCGAGATGCTGAGCCCCGTACGGTGGTCGGAACCATCGGACGGGCGTGCCGGCGAGGTCCTCGAGCTCGTGCTTCGCGTCGACGGTGCGCCGGGTGACCTGCTCAGCTGTGAACGCCGTGAGACGACGGTGGTCGACACCGTGCAGGGCGATCTCATGCCCCTCCGCGGTGATCCGCGGGATGAGCTCCGGGTGACGGCGAGCGCTGCTCAGCAGGACGAAGAACGTGGCGGTCGCCCCGGCGTCGGCGAGGGATCGGAGGACGCCGTCCGTACCGACCGGGTGCGGCCCGTCGTCGTAGGTCAACACGACGGTCGGGGTCGAGGTCTCGATCTCGATGATCGAGCCCAGGGCCGGTAGCGACCGCTTCACGCGATCCTTGAGCCGTGATCCGAGACCGCTCATGATCCCTCGTCCCGCGCGTACTCGCGGAAGACCACGCCGAAGGCGCCGACGAACATGCCGCCACCCTTCCGGATGGCTCGCGCGCCGCGCGCCCGGTGATGGAGCGAGCCGGTGAGCGTCCCGAACACGGAACGTGCGACACCGACCGCGGCCCGAGCGGCACCACCCACCGCCGCGACCACACGGATCCGCGCTCGGTCACGGCGCCCCGACGCGAAGTACCGCTCCACCGTGATCCTGGTGTTGCCATGGCTCCACGCGCGCTTCAACGCCCAGCGCTTCGTCGCTCGGTCCCGTTCGACGAAGTCGTGGGTGACGGACTCGTTGCACCAGACGATCCGCCCGCCCCGCCGGACGAGGTGCTTGCTGAAGAGCGTGTCCTCGCCACCGCCGAGCTCGAGTTTCGACTCGAACCGCACGCCGAGTGCGCGGACCTGGTCGAGGTCCAGGAGCAGGTTCCCGGCGGCGGCCTCGCCGATGACGGTGCCCGTCGGGCGCTGCACGCGGTCGAAGAACCCGCCCGCGACGACCCACGGGTCGGTGCCCTCCGGCAGGTGCGACTGCACGCGACCCATGACCGCCGCAGCGCCCGTCGCCCGCCACGTCTCGACGATGGGCAGCAGCCAGTGCTCGCCCGGTTCCTCGTCGTCGTCGATGAAGACGAGGAGCTCGGCCGGATCCGCCTCGGAGAGCGCCCGGTTCCTCGCCGCCGCGATGCCCGGTGTCGATTCCACCACGTAGCGGACGCCCGCCGTCGACCCGGCGACCTCCCTGGCGCTCGCTGCGGGGTCGTTGTCGATCACGAGCACCTCGGTGCTCACGACCGCCGCGTCGGCATCGCGGAGCCACCGGGTCTGCTCCAGCACCTTCGGCAGGCTCGCGGCAAGGGCTGTCGGGCGTCGGAAGGTGAGGATGCCGACGACGAGGCGGACCTCGGCAGTACGGGCGTCGGGCCTGCCTGCGGACGACCCGGTCATCGCGCGGCCCCGGCCGTGGGCGCCGGAGCTCCGCGTCGGGCGGCGATGGCCCGTCGGTAGGCCTCGACGTGTCGTGCGGCTCCGAGATCCCAATCACGGTCGACGAACGTCACCGGACCGCGCGCTGTGGCGCGGACGTGTTCCATCGCCGAGAGCAGTGCCTCGGCATCGAGCTCGCCGGAGAACCGATGGACCCAACCGGGCCCGACCTCGGCTTCGAGGAGTCGGTTCACGGCGTTGTCCGGCACGAGCACCGGGCGGTCCAGCGACAGGGCGGCCAGCGTGCTGCCGGAGTTGTGCATGAACCGGTACGGGAGGACCACGAGCTCCGACGAGGTCGCGATGTCCACGAGTTCGTCGTCACCGAGGAAGTGGAGGTCGAGCAGGACGTCGTCCTCCCGGCCGGCCAGCGAGGTGAGGGTGTCGGCGAGTTCCGCCGTCGACGGCTTGCCGCCGACGCGGAGCGAGAGTCCGCGGGTCGTCGACACCGCGGAACGGAACGCCTCGATGAGGGTTTCGACACCCTTGTAGCGGCGGATCAGCCCGAAGTACCCGAACCGGCCGTCCTGCTGTGCAGCGCGCGGGTGACGGGCGAACCACTCACGGTAGTGGCCGTGCGGGATCAGGATGGACGGTTGGTCCTCGGGCAGGGTCGTCGTCTCGTTGAGCGTGATCCGGAAGTCCGTGCGTCGGTCGATGAGGCGGAGCAGCGTGATCTCGACCCGCGAGATGTCCTGCGGGAGTTCGACGTTGTGCACCGTCCTGACGATCGGGGTCCGGGTAACCGCGAGCCGGACGATGAGCAGCACGGTGAGGCACTGGCGGAGGAACTGCTTCAGCGGGGTGTGCCCCGACACGAGGATCTCGGGCCAGTGGATGTGGAACGCGTCGTACCGCCCGAGGAGCGCGCCCTTCCAGGTGAAGTTCTGCACCGAGACCCCGGGGACCGCGCGGAGATGGTCGGCGAGCATCACCAGATACGGGTTCGTCGTAGGGCGTGGCACGGGGAACTGCTGCAGGACGGTCAGGTGTCCGCTCATGAACCCTCCAGGGGTCGGTGCTCGGGTGCATCGGTCGCGCTCGGCGTTCGTCGGTGCCTTTCGGTAGCCGAGGGTTCGCTGCGAGATCGGGGAGGCGTCGGGTGGTGTGAGCCATTGTGACATGAGCGGCGGCCGGGGTCGCGAGCCGGACGAGGCCGCGCACGGAGCCGAGGCAGTACACTCGGGGCATCGAGCGCCGGGTGGCCGTCGTCGAGGAGAGGTACGGGCGTGAGCGAGCCGGCAGCAGAGCAGCAGACCCCCACGTCGAGCACGCCCGACCCGCGGCGCCGACGCCCGATGGTCGTCATCTCGGTGCTCGCGGCGGTCGTCGTCGCGGTGGTGGCCGTGGTCGTGGTGTTCGCGGTGAACGCCAACCGCGTCGGCACCGGCGACGTCGTGAACCCGCCCGCCATCACGGGCACGCCCACGCCGAGCCCCATCATCACCGACCCGGCCGAAGCCCTCCCCGAACGCGACCCGGTCGCCGGTGACGCACCCGTGGAGATCGTGCCCGGCGTGACCGTCTCCTTGGGCGACTTCGAGGCGGTCGACGGCGAAGCGAAGGCCCCGGGCGAGACAGCCGGACCCGCGGTCCGGTTCACGGCGACGATCGAGAACGCCACCGACGCCAGCATCGATCTCAGCTCGGTGGTCGTCACGGCGTTCTCCGGAGCCGACCGGGTGCCGGCGGAGCCACTCACCGAACCCGGCGCCGCGCCCTTCGACCCGGAGGTGGCGGCGGGGGACACCGCGACGGCCACGTTCGTCTTCACGGTGCCCGTCGAGCAGCGCGACGACGTCACGATCCTGGTCGATTACCAGGCCGGCGTCCCCGCGGCCGTGTTCCAGGTCACCGCTCCCCGCTGACCCGATCCGGATCCGCGCTGACCCCCGCAGGATCCCCGTGAAATCGGACCTGTTTTGGGGGTGACGCCCCTGATGCCCCCCGCGTTATGGTTCACGAGCGAGGCACCCCTGCACCTGGCCGGCGATCGTGGATCCGAAACACGATCGCACCCCTCGGCCCGTCCGCGGAGTTCTGTCGCGCCCCGAGCCCGCCTCCAGCGAAACCCGAGAACCCGTGTCCAGATTTCTGCGATCCCAGGATCGACCGAGCGCGCACGCGCCGAGCCGTAACGACGCCCGCGGCGTCCCGTCCAAGTTGAAGAAGCCCGTGGCGCTCGGCGTGATCGGCGCGGTGTTCGCCGCGCTGCTCACGTTCACCGCGACGGCGGCTCCGGCGGTGGCCGACACGGTCCCCCAGGGCGCCGGCGAGGCATCGACGGTCTCGGCGGACGCGCTGCCCACGGTGCAGATCAACAAGACCGTGTGGTCGCAGGTCGTCGTCGGGAACACCGTCTACGCGGGCGGCACCTTCACGAAGGCTCGTCCGGCCGGCAACGCAGCCGGCGTCGGCGAGGTCGACCGCACCTACCTGCTCGCGTACGACCTCACCACCGGCGTGCTCATCAACTCGTTCGCTCCGGTCCTCAACGCCGAGGTCAAGGCGGTCACAGCCTCGCCTGACGGCAAGACCCTCTACGTCGCCGGTAGCTTCACGAAGGTCAACGGGCAGGATCGGACGCGGATCGCCGCGTTCGACACGGCGACCGGCGCCCTCAAGTCCTTCGCCCCGGCACTCAACTACATCGCCTACAGCGTCGCAGCGACGAACAGCACGGTGTACGTCGGTGGCGGATTCACCAACGCCGGCGGCCAGACCAGGAAGGGAGCGGCGGCGTTCACGAACGCCGGTGCCCTCCTGCCCTGGGCGCCCGTCACCGAGGGCGGCGTCGTCCGCGCCCTCGCGATCGCGCCCGATCAGTCCAAGGTGATCCTCGGCGGAGCGTTCACGACGCTCAACGGCAGCAGCAACCCCGGCTACGGCCTCGGCGCCGTGGACGCGACCGCCGGTGCGCTCCTCCCGTGGAACGTCAACGGCCTCATCCGCAACGGCGGCGCCAACGCCGCGATCTACTCGCTCACGAGCGACGCGAACAACGTCTACGGCACCGGCTACGTCTTCGGCTCCGGGGGCAACCTCGAGGGGGCCTTC
Organism: uncultured Plantibacter sp.; assembly: GCF_963518075.1. Lineage (NCBI taxonomy): Bacteria > Bacillati > Actinomycetota > Actinomycetes > Micrococcales > Microbacteriaceae > Plantibacter > uncultured Plantibacter sp. The sequence continues at coordinate 66,255 of NZ_CAUQHZ010000011.1, read as the reverse complement.
AACGCCGGCTGGGCGAACGGCGACATGAACTGGGTCGAGGACTGCCACGGCGACTCCTACTCGGTCGCCTCGCACGGCGACGCCGTCTACATCGCCGGCCACCCGCACTACTGCGGGAACATCGGCGGCTTCCCGCAGACCCAGCCGTGGACCTTCCAGAACGCACTGGCGTTCTCGAAGACCACCACCGGCACGGCCACGGCAGACCCGTACGGCTACTACAACTACGCCGGTCAACCGACGCCGAGCATCCTGAGCTGGTTCCCGGACTTCACTCCCGGTACCGCGACCAACCAGAACCAGGGTCCGTGGAGCGTCGCGGCGAGCACGAACTACGTCGTCTACGGCGGGGAGTTCCTCGCCGTCAACAACAAGTCGCAGCAGGGACTGGTCCGGTTCGCGACGAAGGCGGTCGCACCGAACCTCGAGGGTCCGAAGCTCAAGGGGAGTGCGTTCCCGGTCACCGCTGTCTCGCTCGCCAGCGGCACCGTGCGCGTCTCCTGGAAGACGAACAACGACCGCGACAACGAACTCCTCAAGTACGAGCTGATCCGCAACAACCAGACGGCGACGCCGATCATGACGAAGTCCGTGCGCTCGACCTTCTGGAAGGTCAGCAACCTCATGTACACCGACAGCGGCCTGACGCCGGGGACGACCGTCAACTACCGCGTCAAGGTGACCGATCCGCTCGGCAACTCGACGATGAGTGACAACGTCCCGGTGACCGTGTCCGCCGACGGCTCCACCTCGGCGTACGCGCAGGCCGTCCTCGCGTCCGGTCCCACGTCGTTCTGGCCGCTCGGCGAGGCCAGCGGCACCACCGGCTACGACTGGGCCACCGGCGACGACCTGACGCTCACGAGCAACACGACGCGCGGGACGGCGGGTTCGATCATCGGCTCGAACACGACCGCGACCACGTTCGCCGGCACGAGCGACAGCGCAGCCTCGACCACGACGGCGCAGCACGCACCGAACACCTTCACCGCTGAGACCTGGATCAAGACGACCACCGACCGTGGCGGCAAGATCCTCGGCTTCGGCGGGAACTCCACCGGGACCTCCGGGAACTACGACCGCATGATCTTCATGAACAACGACGGGCGCCTGATGTTCGGTGTCTACCCGGGCACCGTCCGGACCGTCCAGTCCTCGAAGGCGTACAACGACGGCGAGTGGCACCACGTGGTCGCGACGCTCGGCGCCAACGGCATGCAGCTCTTCGTGGACGGCAAGAAGCTCGACAGCCGCACCGACACGACGAGCGGCCAGGACTTCACCGGCTACTGGCGGGTCGGCGGCGACAACCTCGGCGGTTGGCCGGGCTCGCGCTCGAGCGACTACTTCGCCGGCGCGATCGACGACACCGCGATCTACCCGACGGTCCTCGACCGCGACACGATCGTGAACCACTACGTGGCCTCCGGCCGGACCTCGCCGGTCCCGGCTGCTCCCACCGACGCCTACGGTGCAGCGGTGTTCAACCTCGACCCGACGTCCTACTGGCGCTTCGATGAGACGACCGGCACCACGGCGAAGGACTCCGGCCGGAACGACAGCCCCGCCACCTACTACGGTGCCGTCGGGAAGGACCAGAACGGTGCGCTCGCCGGCGTCGCCGGGAACCGCTCCGCACAGTTCGGTCCCGATGGGGCAGGTGTCGCCAGCGACACCGCTTACTCCAACCCGACGAGCTACGCGCTCGAGGCCTGGTTCAACACCACGACCACTAACGGTGGCAAGATCGTCGGCTTCGGTTCCAACCAGCAGGGCGGTTCCGGCGGCTACGACCGGCACATCTACATGGAGAACGGCGGCCAACTCACCTTCGGCACCTGGACCGGTCAGACCAACACGATCACGACCCAGTCCGCCTACAACGACGGGGCCTGGCACCACGTCGTGGCACAGCAGTCGTCGGCGGGCATGAAGCTCTACGTCGACGGTGTCCTCCAGGGGACCAACCCGCAGACGAGTGCCCAGGACTACACCGGGTACTGGCGCGTGGGCTCCGACACGACGTGGGGTGGAACGGCCGGCACCTTCACCGGACGCATCGACGAGGTGGCCGTCTACGCGCAGCCGCTCACCGCGGCGCAGGTCACCCAGCACCACGACCTCGGGCTCGGCATCCTGCCGAACGTCGCTCCGACCGCCGGCTTCGCCGTCACGAACACCGACCTCACCGCGCACCTCGATGCGTCGAGCTCGGTCGACTCCGACGGGACCATCGCGTCCTACGCCTGGGACTTCGGCGACGGCACTACCGGCACCGGCGTGACGACCGATCACACCTACGCCGCGGCCGGCACCTACACGGTGACGCTCACGGTGACCGACAACCGCGGCGGAACCGGGACCCTGCAGCACCCGGCGACCGTCGTCGCACCGAACGTCGCCCCCACGGCGTCGTTCACCGCGACCGTCGCGAACCTGGGGGTCCAGTTCGACGCCTCGGCATCGAGCGACTCCGACGGAACGATCGCCTCGTACGCCTGGAACTTCGGCGACGGCACGACCGGGACCGGCGTCAACCCGAGTCACACGTACGCCTCGGCGGGCTCCTTCACCGTCCACCTGACGGTGACCGACGACAAGGGGCTCCTCGGAGAGACGAGCCAGGCGGTCGTGACGACCGTCCCGGTGAACCAGCCCCCGGTCGCCGCCTTCACCCCGACCGCATCGGGCCTCACGGTCACGGTCGACGGTTCGGCGTCGAGCGACCCGGACGGGACGATCGCCTCCTACGCGTGGAACTTCGGTGACGGCGCGACCAGCACGGGTGCGACGGCGGCACACGCCTACGCCGCCGGTGGGACGTACACGCTCGCGCTGACGGTCACCGACAACGGCGGGGCCAGTACGACGACCTCGCAGGCCGTCACGGTGGTGGCTCCGCCCGCGGCGACCGTCTTGGCGAAGGACACCTTCGCCCGCTCGGTCACCGGCGGATGGGGTTCCGCCGACGTGGGAGGCGCCTGGACCCTCGACGCGGCGTCCAACTACTCCGTGGCGGGTGGCAGCGGTCTCATCTCGACCGCAGTCGGCCTCACGCGGACAGCCAAGCTGACCACGGCCGGCGCCACGGACACCGAGACGCAGGTCCGCCTGTCCTTCGACAAGAGCTCGACCGGCGGCGGGAACTACGCCTCGGTCATGGGTCGCGTCGTCGGCGCCGACAGCTACGCCGCGCGGATCTGGATCCGGAACAACCAGGGCGTGCAGCTCCAACTGATGAACGGGAACACGATCCTCAAGGCGGTGAACATCGACGGTCTGACCTACTTGCCCGGTACCCAGCTGCAGGTCCGGTTCCAGGCCGTCGGGACCTCGCCGACCGAGCTCAAGGCCAAGGTCTGGGCGATCGGATCGACCGAGCCCACCGCCTGGCAGCTGACGGCCACGGACAGCACCGCTGCCCTGCAGGCGGCCGGCTCGGTGAGCCTCCGCTCGTACATCTCGGGCACCGCCACCGGCGGCACCGTGGTGACGCGCTTCGGCAACCTGATCGCGCAGCCCTCCGGCTCGGTCACGGCGCCGCCGGCGAACGTGCCGCCCACCGCGGCGTTCACGCAGGCGGCGACGTTCCTGACCGCCTCCTTCGACGCTTCGACGTCGACCGACTCGGACGGCTCCATCGCGTCCTACGTCTGGGACTTCGGGGACGGCACCTCGGGGACGGGCGTCACCGCGAGTCACACCTACGCGGCTGCAGGGGCGTACCCGGTGAAGCTCACCGTGACCGACAACGCGGGAGCCTCCGCCACCAAGACCAGCACGGTCACGGTGCAAGCGCCGCCGCCGAACGTCGCACCGACCGCCGCCTTCACGACGAGCGTGACCGGCCTCGCCCTGACGACCGACGGATCGGGATCAACCGACACCGACGGCACCGTCACCGGGTACACCTGGGACTTCGGAGACGGAGCCACCGCCACCGGAGCGACCGCGAGCCACACCTACGCGGCCGACGGCACCTTCACGGTGACGCTGACCGTGACCGACAACGCCGGCGCCACCGCGGCGACCCAGAAGCAGGTCACCGTGGCAGGAACGGTCGTCGTGCCCCCGGTCACCCCGGCCACCGCGCAGGACGCCTTCGAGCGTCCGGCCGGTGCCGGGTGGGGGACGGCCGAGGCGGGTGGCGCCTGGACGCCGGCGAACAACCCGTCCGCGTTCAGCCTCGCCGACGGCAAGGCCTTGATCACGACCCCGGCCGGCCAGACCCGGGCCACCACGCTCAACGGCGTGAGCCAGACGAGCTCCGACAGCAGCGTGAAGGTCTCGTTCGATCAAGGACCGACCGGCGGCGGCAACTACGTCTCGGTGATCGGCCGTCAGGTCGGCTCGGCGAACTACGCGGCGCGGGTGTGGATCCGCTCGAACAGCGGGGTGCAGCTGCAGCTCCTGCAGGGCGGCACCACCCTGTCCGCCGTGAACATCGCCGACCTGGTGTACGTTCCCGGCCAGCAGCTGCAGGTCCGTCTGCAGGTGTTCGGCACCTCGCCCACCACGGTGCGTGCGAAGGTCTGGGCGGCCGGGACGACCGAACCGACGAACTGGCAGCTGACGAGCGTCGACTCGACGGCGGCGCTGCAGGCTCCCGGCACCGTCGGACTGAGCCAGTACATCTCGGGCACCGCGACCAACGGGCCGATCATCGCCCGGTTCGACGAGTACCTCGTCAAGCCGACGGTCTAGTCCACCGCGGGTGAACGGCCGGTCGTCCTTCGGGACGGCCGGCCGTTCGACGTGCGGGGAGGCGTCCACGCGCAGCGGCGACGCCGAGGCGATGGCCTGGCTGCGTGACCGCGTGCGTCAGCGTCCGCGCGCGGCGGCCTTCGAGAGCCGGAGCCCGTCGACGACCCCGCGGACGCCCGCACGGAGGGGGCTGCGGGTGCTGAGGAACTGCCGACGACCGCCCTGCAGGAGCACGGACCAGGCCACGGGGATGGTCGAGCGTCTCCAGGCCCGCACCTCGGCCGGCGAGAGATGTTCGGCCGCGTAGACGAGACGGTTCCGGATGTTGAAATAGTAGTAGGTCGTCGACTTGGCACGCGCCGAGGCGGCGTCCGAGCGGTCGTGGGTGCCGCCCTCGTCGTGGACGGCGGTGGCCTCCTCGACGACGGCCAGCGAGCCGCCGACGGCGACGACGCGGTGCGACAGGTCGACATCCTCCCAGTAGAGGAAGTAGGCGTCGTGGAAGCCGCCGGTGCGCGCCCAGAGTTCCGTGCTGAGCATGAGGCAGGCACCGCTCAACCACGGCGCCACGGCTGCCCCGGGGTGGTCCTCGCGTCGTCTCCGCGATCGGATCGTCCCGTCGTGCAGATACAGGTCCACCCCGTCGAACCACAGGCTGCCGTCCGGTCGCTCGATCCGCGGAGCGAGCATCGTCATCGGCTGCTCGGCGCAACGATGCGAGAGCACGTCGAGCGCCTCGGGCGTGAGCGACGCGTCCGGGTTGAGGAGCAGCACCTGCTCGACGCCGAGTTCGATCGCCCGGGCGACACCGAGGTTCATGCCGGCGCCGAATCCGAGGTTGTCGTCGGGCAGGATGACGTCCCAGCGTTCCGCGTCGGCGAGCCGAGTGACGGCGTCGCGGGCTGCAGGGGAGGAGTAGTTGTCGACGACGACGGTCCGGAGGCCGGGTACGGCGCGGGTCAGGGTCGCGAGGTGCTGCTCGAGGAGTGCGGGGTCGCCGTAGTTCACGACGACGATGCCGATCCGCTCGGGTGAACGCACGGGTCCGGTCATGCTGCGTCCCCCCGACGGTGCTCGGACGCGAGGGTCGCCTGGTGTCGTCCCGCACCAGGGCCGTCGGTGCCGACCTTCAGGATGAGGGCGAGCCCCAGGAACAGGGTGAGCGTCGGGACGGAACTGTAGAGCGGACTGAAGAAGAGGTCCCAACAGGTCCGCACCCCCAGGAAGATGACGACCGCGCTCGCGTTGCGCCGTGCGATGCCGTGCCCGAGGCCGTAGATGGTGAGCCAGGCGATCAGCACGGCCAGGGCGAGCCCGATGAGGCCGAAGCGGACCCAGAGGTCGCCGATGGTGGAGTGGACCTCGAACCCGGTGCCGAACATGAAGCGTTCGACGTAGCCGTTGTTCGGGTCGTACCCGATGGAGGCCATACCGGTCTTGGCGACCAGCACGTCGCTCAGAGAGGCGTAGGTGCCGCTCCCGTACCCCGCCGGCTGATGGAGGAAGAGGGCGGCGGTCGCGGCGAGCTCCGGTCGTCCGCCGAGCAGGATGGATCCCGACTGATCGAGTTGCGCGACGGTGCGACTCTGGGTCTCCGCGCCGAACACCCCGTCGAGGAGCAGGGCCTGGCCGACGTTGAACACGAACGCCGCGGCGATGCCGATCCCGATGATGACCCGTGCGGTCGACGCCTTGCGGCTCCTGCCGGCGGAGCGCATCTGCCAGGCGACGAGGCAGAGGGTCAGGAGCAGGATCGCGAACAGCGACCGCGAGTCGTTGAGGATCGACACGGCTGCGAGGGCGGCGACGACGGCGACCTCGATCCAGCGGCGGCGGGTCGCCAGGGCCAGTCCGAGCAGGATCACGGTCAGCGGGACCGAGTACTGGAACTTCCACACGTTCGTCATGTACGCGGTACCGCCCGGGCCGGCGATGACGGCTCGGACGAGCAGTCCGAGGCCGTAGAACACGATGATGTGCGACGGCGTCAAGACCGTCCGGGTCCAGACGATGCACGCGACCGACACGAGTGGGCCGAGGAGCACGATGGTCGCACCGATGGCGACGCCCTGGCCGGTCTGGTGGTCGTCGGCCATCGCAGCCGTGAGCCAGAGCCCGGACACCGCTGCAGCGACCCCGCCGAGGAGCAGGGGCACTCCGCCACGGTACCTCCGGAGCTCGCCCATCCAGAGGGGGAGCAGGATCAGGGCCACGCCGAAGCCCACGGTGAAGCCCTGGAAGACCTGGAGGCGAGCGCCGAGGAGCACGAGGAACACGATCGCGATGATGCGGTGGACCGTCGCCATGGTCGGATCGGCCGGCGGTCGCAGGACCGGGAGCGGTTCGAGCCGCTCGTCCGCGGGTGCTCCGACGGTGCCCCGCGATACGCGCCGCGGGCGGGCCGCACGCCACCGCGGGCTTGCGGTCCCCGTCGGGCCCGCCGTCGTCTTCGGGTCAGCGAGCGACATCGACGGGCTCCGCTTCCGTCGCGAGCCGGCGTCGCTTCGCGAGGTCGCGCTGGACGTACCAGAGGTTCGGGACGACCTGGCAGATCGCGACCGCGACCGCGGATCCGACGATGGGACCTGCGGCCCCGAGGACGGGGATGAGCACCCAGGAGAGGCCGAGGTTGAGCGGCACCATGAACAGGATGGGGAGGACCTGGAACTGGAGCCCCTTCGCGTCCGTCATGTACATCCCGACCGGGTACTTCGCGGCCTGGAGGGCGACGAACACGACGTAGGAGACGAGGATCGGCCAACCGAGGGTGATCTCGCCGTCGGAGACGAACCCGGCGATCCACGGGGAGATCGCCGCGAGGACGACCGCGAGGGCGAGCCCGCCGCCGAGGAACCACAGCGTCGGGACGAGCGGCGACTCGACGCGCTTCGCGGACCGCGCCTTGGCATAGATCGGCCACAGGGCCAGCCCGGCCGCACCGATCGTCTGGATGACGAGCCCGAACAGCTGGGTCGCGAGGTTGTACTGGGCGAGTTCCGGTCCGGTCGTCAGGTGGCTGAGCAGCAAGCGGTCGGTCTGCATGGCGATGGGCAAGGCGATCATCTGGACGACCATCGGCCAGGCGAGGGCGAACGCGGGGACGCCCGGAGCGCTGCGGAGCTTGGGCACCTCCTTCATCGCCTGCCAGACCTGCGGCCTGATCGAGCGCGCGGCGAGCACCAGGCAGACGGCGGCGACGACGCCGCTCGCCGCGTAGGAGAGGACGGCGACGAAGGAGCCGCCGTCGAACCCGGTGACGACGAAGAGCCACACGCCGAGGAAGATCGCCGGAGCGGCGATCGCCTGCGTCGCGACCTGGGTGCTCGTCTTGCCGACTCCGATGAGGATGCGTTGACCGACGGTCATCGGCAGGACGAGTCCGAACGTCGCGAGGCAGAGGAACGCCGCGACGCTGCCGCCGTCGGGTGCGAGGCCGTTGCCGAGGATCGCCGGCCACAGGTCGAGGACGGTGATGAGGATGGCGACGAGCATGATGACCGCGCCCGACACGGTGAGGATCCGGAACGCCGTCACGATCGAACGCCGCACCTGCAGGTCGCGCTTCGGGTCGTCGGATCCGGCGATGGCGTTGATGACGACGGCGGCGATGCCGAGGTCGGCGAACGGCAGCAGGGCCGGCAGGCTCGTCAGCAGCCCGTACTGGGCGTAGGCGCCGGAGCCGAAGTGTTCGATGATCATCCGGCTCGTGAAGATGCCGAGGACGCCGGAGAGCCCCATCACGAAGATCTTCGCGACGGCCGTCTGGCTGACGGAGGCCCAGATGCCGCCCCTGCCGCGCGCCATCAGCGATCACCGCCGGCGTCACGGAACAGCCAGGTGTCGGCGGCGAGACGGCCGTCACGGGCGGGAAGGTCCGCGAGCACGTTCTCCGGGGTCCGGGTGCTGGCGAGCGTCGCGAGCAGGGCTTCGGCGAGCGCCACCGCGTCGTCCCCCGGCTCGATGACCCGGTGGCCGTGCTCGTCCAGCCAGCCCGCGACGCCGGTCTCGGTCGTGGTCACCACGAGGCAGCCGGCGGCGAGGCCCTCGACGATCGGCAGGCCGACCTGCTCGCGCCAGTCCGGACGTGGCTGAGAGGGCAGGACGAGTGTGCGGCTCGCGGCGAGGGTGTCGAAGATCACGGAGCGTGCCGGGTCGCGGTGGAAGGTGACGGACGGGTGGCGGTCGCTGAGCGCGGTCGCTGCGGGCTCGAGCTCGCCGGAGCCGAGGATGACGAGGGAGGCGCGCGGTTCGCGCTGCAGGACGGTCGACCAGGCTTCGACGAGCAGGGGGAAGCCCTTCCGCTCGACGAGGGCTCCGAGGAAGACGACCTGCAGGGGGTTCCGGACGATGTCGCTCCGCTCGGGCATGGGCGCGGGCAGGGCTTCGATGACCGTGGACTCGAGGTCGCGTCGCGCCGGCAGGACCCGGGCGTGCAGATCGCGGGCACCGGTCGTCCCGTAGACGATCCGGTCGAGACGACGCCACACCCGACCGGCGGCCCAACGCTGCGCCCGGAGTTTGACGCGCGATCGGAGGCGGGCGGGGCGGGCGGACATCGGGTCGAGGTTCTCGATGGCGTACGTCACCACGAGCGGCCGTGTTCCACGGAGGCGTGCGCGCAGGTCGAGGGCGATCAGGGTGCTCAGGGTGGCGATGGCGGTGGACAGTTGGAGCGGCTCGTTGACCTCGAGCGCGGTCACGCCGGAGCGTATGAGCAGCCGTGCTGCGGCCATCGGCTCGGCCTGGACGAGCTCGACGCCCGGGGCGACGCTCGGGTCGAAGTCGTAGCGGCGGCGACGGTAGACGATGCTCGCAGGCGCCAGTTCACGGGCCCGTTCGAGGTGCGCGGTGCGGACGACCTCGTACAGCCTGGCGCGGCGGTGGCTCAGGCGAGCGGGTGTTGGCATCGTTCCTCGGTCCCTTCGGGCGCGTCGTCGGGCAGCGGCTCAGCGGCCGGCCATGGACGGCGTGCGCGCCGCGTCGTTCGCGGCGGGGGTGGCCCCTCCCGCAGCGGGTGGGCCGAGTGGGACGGTGTCCGGAGCCGAGCGGTACGAGTTGTAGCGGTAGTAGGAACTCGTCTCGTCCTGCTTGAGGCCGTTGAGGACCAGCCCGATCGTGCGGGCGTTCGCGCCGTCGAGGGTCTCGAGCGCGCGGTGGAGCTGCTGGCGGCGGGTCGACTTGTAGCGGGAGACGACGATCGCACCGTCGGTCATGTGCGTGAGCCAGAGCGGGTCGGTGACCGGGATGATCGGCGCGGTGTCGATGATGACGAAGTCGTACGACTCCTTGGCGCGGTCCACCAGCTGGCGCATCGCGTCGGAGGCGAGGAGCTGGCTCGGGTTCGGCGGCACCCCGCCGGAGGCGAGGACGTCGAGGTTGCCGCGACCCCAGGACTGCACGGCCTCGTCGAGGGTGATGTCGCCCACGAGGACACTGGTCAAGCCGACCTCGCCTTCGATCTGGGTGTAGCCGGCGATCGAGGGGCGGCGGAGGTCCGCGTCGATGAGGAGGACGCGCGGCGCGCGTTCGGTCATCGCGAGGGCGAGACCGAGCGCGACGGTGCTCTTGCCCTCACCGGGGAGTGCTGAGGTGACGATGACGGAGGTGATCCGTTCGTCGACGTCGGCGAAACTGAGGTTCGTCGCGAGGCTCCGGAAGCCCTCGGCGATCATGCCGTTCGGGTTCCGCATCATGGCCTGCGTCGGCAGCTCGCCCTTCCGTGTGCGGGAGACCGTGGTGAGGACGGGGGTGTCGGAGACCTGCTGCAGCTCGCGCAGCGACCGGATCCTCGTGTCGAGGAGCTCCCGGCCGAACGCGTACAGGACGCCGATGAGCAGGCCGCCGAGTCCGCCTCCGGCGACGAGGAGTTTGGTGTTGGGCGCGAAGGCGAAGATGGGGAGCTTGGCCGGCGCGATGATCGTGAGCTGGACGGCCGGGCGGTCCTGATCGTCCCTCGGGGAGATGCCGTCCACCGCGGAGGACAGGGAGTTCGCCACGGCGGCGGCGATGCTCTGCGCCTGCTCGGCGCTCGTCGACACTGCGGAGATCTCGACGATCACCGTGTTGAGGGGCGCGTCGGCGGTGACCGCTTCCGCGAGGTCCTGGACGCTCATGTCGAGACCGAGCTCGTTGATGACCGGCTCGAGCACGATCGGGGAGGACGCGAGGACGGCGTAGGACTGCACGAGGTTCTGCACGTAGGTGGATCCCTGGACCAGTTCGGTCGTGGAGTTGCCGGCCTCGGTGGTCACGAACACGCTCGTCGTGGAACGGTACTGCGGTGCCATCGTCTGTGCGAAGACGTAGGCTCCGGTCGCGCCGACGAGTGCGAGCACCACGATGACGATCCACTGCTTGCGCAGCGTTGCGATGTAGTCGCCGAGATCCATCTGACTCCCCCTGGTTTGTTGACACCCAACACCTCAGCGTACCGACGATTTCCCGGTTTATCAGGGGAAAGACGCCCCCACTCAGGGGGGTACGGGCCGTTTGATGACCCCCAGTCCGAGGGTGTCAACCCCCGCGGATGACCCCCGTTCGACGGGGTTCAGGGCGGTCTCCTTCGGTGTCGGTCAAGGGGGTGTGGCGCTCACGCTACGATTGTCGGAATTCTTCCCCCGAGCGAAAACCGAAGGACGTCATGGCGCGGATCCTCGTAGTGTGCAGTGCCAACGTCTGTCGCTCCCCGCTCGCGGAACAGCTCCTCCAAGCCCGGTTCTCGACCATTCCCGGCTTCGACCGCCTCGTCTGCTCGAGCGCCGGCATCGAGGTCAGTCGCGGGCACGAGATGTGCGCTGACGCGGCCGCGATCCTCGGCCTGCCGGCGGAGGGGCCGAAGGCGTCAGCTCATCGTGCACGCCGCGTCACCAAGTCGATGATCGGTGGTGCGGGGCTCGTGCTGACCGCGAGCCGCGCCGAGCGCTCCGCCCTCGCCAAACTCTCTCCCGAGGCCCGTTCAAAGGTCTTCACCCTCCGCGAGGCGGCAGCGCTCGCCGAAGCGCCCGACCAGGCGATCGCCACCTGGCGACCCGGTGCCGGCACGACGGCCGATCAGCGTCTGTCCGACCTGGCGGCCCTGCTCAACGCCCGTCGAGGTCTCGCTCCTGCTCCGAAGCCGGAGCGCACCGGGCTGTTCGCGCGACTCGGGAGCGACGTCGACCCGCTCGACATCGCCGACGGACACAACCTCGGCAAGCGGGCGCACCGGGCGACCCTGCGGTCCGTCCAGCGCTCGGTCGAGCGGTTCGGCGCCGCTGTGGAAGCCCTCGCGCGGTAGCGGTTCGAGGGTCATCACTACCCCTGTCTTTGGGGGTACGCAGGGCGCGATTTTCCCGTTTTCCGACGAATGTTGGGCGGTAGGCTCTTCAGCATTCCAGCCGAGACACGCTCCGTGTCCGCGTCGCCCGAACGGCGCCTGGAGCGATGAGGAGAAGCTCGATGGGGGACAACGCTGCACGGCGTCAGGGGCAGCCGACGGTTCGGATCCTCGGCACGCACGGGATCCCGGCGGCCTACGGAGGGTTCGAGACGGCAGCCGAGAACATCGCCGTCTTCCTCCGGGATCAGGGCTGGCGCGTCATCGTGTACTGCCAGTCCGACGGCGACGGGCCGATCGTCGAGGACGACTGGCGCGGCATCGAACGCGTGACGATCCCCGTCGGTCCGGACGGGTGGAAGGGCACCTCGCTGTTCGACCTGAAGTCGATCGGACACGCCTCGCGGTTCGACGACGTCTGCCTCACGTTCGGCTACAACACCGCCGTCTTCAACGTCCTGCAGCGTCTCAAAGGCATCCCGAACGTCATCAACATGGACGGCATCGAATGGTCACGGGCGCGCTGGGGGTTCATGAAGCAGGCGATCCTCTACGTGAACGAACGCATCGCGTGCTGGGTCGGGAACACGCTCATCGCCGACCACCCCGAGATCGAGACCTACCTCGCGAAGAAGGCGAAGCGGTCGAAGCTCACGACGATCACCTACGGCGCACACCGTGTCGACTCGGCACCCGTCGCACCGCTGACGGCCCACGGGCTGACGCCGGGGGAGTACCTGACGCTGATCTGCCGCCCGATCCCGGAGAACACGATCCTGGAGCTCGTGCAGGCGTTCTCGGCCGAACGGCGTGGCGTCACCCTCGCCGTCTTCGGCACCTACACCCCGGAGACGGACCCGTACCACCGCGCCGTCCTCGACGCCGCGAGCGACGAGGTCGCGTTCGTCGGGTCGGTCTACGACCCCGACGAGCTCGCCGCCCTCCGATTCCACGCGCTCGGCTACCTCCACGGGCACACCGTGGGCGGCACGAACCCCTCGCTCGTCGAGGCGATGGCCGCCGGGAACGCCGTGATCGCCCACGACAACCCGTACAACCGATGGGTCGCCGGCGACGGCGCCCTCTACTTCACCACCGCCCGTGACGCCGCCGCACGGATCGGCGAGCTGCTCCAGAACCCCGCCCGCCGTGCCGCCCTGTCCTCCGCCGCGTCCGCGCGGCACGCCGAGGAGTTCACCTGGGAGCACGTCGCCGGCCAATACGAAACCGTCCTGCAGACCTATCTTGGAGGTGCACGTGTCGCACGTGTCTGAAACGAACGCCCCGGCCGCGGAAGTGCCCATCGAGACGGCCCGCGTGCGGGTCGGTGTGATCGGGCTCGGCAAGATGGGCCTCTCCCACCTCGCCATGATCAAGGCCCACCCGTGGGTGAGCGTCGACGCGGTCGTCGACTCGACCGGCTACATCCTCGACGTCCTCGGCAAGTACACCGGCCTCAAGACCTTCACCTCGGTGGACGAGATGCTGGCCGCGGTCGAGCTCGACGCGGTCATCATCGCGACCCCGACGAAGTTCCACGCACCCATGGTGAAGTCGGTGCTCGAGCGCGGTCTCCACATCTTCTGCGAGAAGCCGCTCAGCCTGAGCGCGGCCGACTCCGACGAGCTCGCGGCGCTCGCCGAGCGTCGCGGCGTCGTGACCCAGGTCGGGTACCACAACCGCTTCGTGGGTGCGTTCCGCGAGGTCAAGCGTCTGCTCGACCTCGGTGCCATCGGTCGCGTCACGCACATCCAGGCGGAGGCCTACGGTCCCGTCGTGCTGAAGTCGCGCGGCTCGACCTGGCGGAGCAACCGCAACGAGGGCGGTGGCTGCCTCTACGACTATGCCGCCCACCCCGTCGACCTCCTCACCTGGTACGCCGGCGAGCCGATCGGCGTCGGGGGCACGGTCCTCGGCAGCGTGTTCTCCGAGCACACCGAGGACGAGGTCTTCTCGACCCTCTTCTTCGACGCCGGCGTCAGCGCGCAGCTCTCCGTCAACTGGTCGGACGAGTCCTACCGCAAGATGACCACGCAGATCACCATCACCGGGACCGCCGGTCGGATCCACGCCGACCGCCAGGAATGCCAGGTCTACCTGCGCGACACCGCGCCCGAGATCGAGGGCTACGAGACCGGCTGGAACGTCAAGTACACCACCGAGCTCACCGACGAGGTCTGGTACTACCTGCGGGGCGAGGAGTACAGCGCACAGCTGGACCACTTCGTCACCCGGGTCGTCGAGGGCGCCGTGCTGGGGACGAACTCCTTCACCAGCGCGGCCGCCACCGACCACGTCCTCGAACTCCTCACCATCGACGCGGCGGCAGGCCCGTCCACCCGAGCCGCGACGGCCGCACCCGCTCCCGTCGCGAAGAAGAAAGGCCTCCTCCCATGGCGACGAGCGTAGAGACCCAGACCGGCGCGGCCGCGACAGCTGCCCCGAAGCTTCCCCGGCTCCTGTTCGGAGACAACCAGTTCTTCGGCGTCAACCACATGTCGGAGGAGAAGGCGCGCGCCCAGGCCATGCGCTTCCAGGACACCGGCGCGATCATGGACGTGCTCGACGTCGCGTACGACGAGGGCATCACCTCGTTCATGTGCACCACACACGACCGGATCGCCGAGGTCGCGGAGCGGGTACGGCTCGACCCGACGCGGTACGCCGACTTCACGTTCCAACCGTGCATGCCGTACGCGCACAAGTACGCGGACGCCGTCACGGAGAACGGCATGCTCGGTGCGCTCAAGCGCTTCCTGCCTGAGGAGGGCCTGATGAACGCCGCCCTGCGTGGCGGCAAGGCGTTCGCCACGAAGGACGTCGAGGGCATCATCACGCTGCTCATCGACGCCGAGATGGCGATGTTCCGAGGCGTCGAGACGCCGGTGATCTGGCTGCAGAACGTCGTCGTCGACCTCCTGCTCGGTCTCGGGTTCAAGGACGCGTTCGCCATCTTCGACCACCACGTGCGCACGAAGTACCACGCGCAGCCCGGGTTCATCACGATGAACCTGCCCCTGCTGCTCGACGCCTTGGACGAGGCCGGCCTCGACAACCCGATCGTGTGCTCGAACATCAACAAGATCGGCTTCCGCATGTCGGGAGGGATCGAGGGCTACCAGCGGGTGCTCGAGGGCCGCCGGTTCCGTGCCGTCGCGATGTCCGTCTACGCGTCCGGTGCGATCCCGCCGCGCGAGGCGATCGAATGGCTCTCCGAGCAGCCGAACATCGAGTCGATGGTGTTCGGCGCCTCGAGCCGGCAGAACATCCAGAGCACGCGACGCCTGGTCGACGAGTTCTTCGGGGTGTGATCCGGCACGAGTCCGGCTGACACGAGGAACGGCCCCTGGCATGCCAGGGGCCGTTCCTCGTGTGGTCGGTGCGTTGCCCGTCGGGGACCTCGCCGTCAGACGCGGACGCGACGGACGGACTCGATCACCTGGATGATCTCTGATCGATAGCGCTCCGGGGAGAAGCGCTCCTGCGCCGAGCGGCGGGCCCGGTCGGCGATCCGTGCGCTCCGGTCCGGATCGTCGAGGAGCTCGGCGACCGCTGCGGCCATGGCCTCGGCGTCACCCGCCGGCACGAGCAGGCCGGTCGCGCCGTCCTCGATGCTCTCCAGGTGACCGAGCGCTGCTGATGCGACGACGGGTCGCAGCGCCAGCTGGGCCTCGACCACGGCGTTGCCGAAGGGTTCCCGGAGCGAGGGGGCGACGACGAGGTGCGCGCGCTCCAGCGCCGGCCAGATCGGCGAGACGTAGCCAGAGAAGGTGACCGCGCCCCGGAGGTCCGGTCGGTCGGCACGGTCCCGGAGCTGCTGCTCGAACCACTCGTACCCCTCGAACGGCGTACCCGCGATCTCGATCCGCACGTCGCGTCCGGCGCGGCGCAGGATCCCGACCGCGTCGAGCGCGATGTCGGGCCCCTTCCGCGGGGAGAGCCTGGCCACGATCGCGAGTCGATGCGGCTCGGAACCGATCGGCGCCGGCAGAGGATCGACATCCGGGCCTGCGACGCCGTTGAAGACGAGCCGGACCTTCCCGGCGAGTCCTGGAGCGGCCGTGGTGGTCGCCTCGACCGCTGCACGGCTGATGACGATGAGCGCGTCGGCGAGGATCAGGGGCGAGTTCAGGGCGAAGCGGACCAGTCTGCCGTCCGCGGTCTCCGCCTCGTGCACGTGGCAGACGACCGGTGTGCGTGTCAGGCGCGCGGCGAGGATCCACCACGGAAGTGTCACGGTGTTGACGTAGACCGCGGTCGGGGCGATCTCCTCGATGACCTTGCGCAGGAAGCGGACGGATCGCAGACCGTCCATCGCGAGCGAGGCGATGCCGCCCAGCGAGGCGTTGGCCCGACGCAGGACGGGGAAGGGGACGAACCGGACCTCCGCGCCGCGGCCGAGCAGCCTCGGGACCAGCTTGCCGTCGGCGGGGAGGGCGACGATCACCCGGTACCCGCGCTCGACGAAGGCGGTGATGCTTTCGAGCATCTGCAGGTCGGACCCGTAAACGTCACCCGATGGATTCGCGATGAGGACCGTTCGCCCGGCGTCGGTGGCCGAGGCGCCGGCGAGCTCGTGAGCGTCCAGGGTGGTCTCCGATGCGTCGATGGCGGTCACCGGCCGAGTGCGACGGGCTGCCCGCCGGATGCGGTCACGACGGAGCCGAGCCGTTCCATGTCACGGAACCACTTGACCGAGGCGAGCAGCAGGTGACCGCCGTTGGCGAGGAACATGAGGGTGTAGGCGGCGAAGAACACCTGCGGGGCACCGAGGAGGACGAAGACCAGGCAGAGGAAGCCGTAGTCGGTCGGGATGACGAGCAGCGAGCGCAGGACGGTGCTGTGGCCGTTCTCCGGAGCCGGATCGGCACCGTAGACCCGCTTGAGCTGCTCGTTGAGGATGATCGCGAAGAACGCGACGGCCGCCACGACGCAGTAGCCGATGGGGACGAGCAGCAGCGCTGGCGTCGGCAGCTCGAAGAACCGGAACGCGCTGATGAGGACGGCGAGGTGCAGGGAGGAGATCTTGGTCGCGTCGATGACGTGGTCGAGCCACTCACCGGACGGTGACCCACCGCCGCGGAGTCGCGCGACCTGGCCGTCGGCCGAGTCGAAGGCGTACCCGATCGCGAGACAGAGCCACACGCCGACACCGAGACCGATGCTCGGGGGCAGGGTCGCGAGCATGACGATGCCGCTGAACGTGAAGACCGCGCTGATCACGGTGACCATGTTCGGCGTGAGACCGAGCTGGTACGCCGCCGCGGCGAGGTAGCGACCCGCCTTGCGGTTGACGTAGATCGAGTACGCCGGAGCGCCTCGCGTCCGCTTCTTCTGTGCACCGGCGAGACGGGCGACGATGTCGGAGTACCGCTCGGCGACGTCGGGGTCTTCCGTGGGCTGAGTCATGGGGGCAGTTCGGGTCATGCCGGTCCTTGTGTTCTCATGTGGGCGCTGCAGGCGATCGCTGATTCGGGTGAGCGGTCGTGAGCGGTCGGGCGACGAAGGCGCGCCCGGGTTCGGGTGTTCCGCGACCGGTCGGGTACCGGGACGCGGGGATCGTGGCGAGGCGCGCACGGTGCCGGACGTGATGCGTCGACGACTCGGGTAAGTCGTCGCTGCAGTGCGTCGCGGGCGGGTTCGGGTGTGCGGGTCTTGCCAGTGAGCAGCTGTGCGATCGAGCCGTTTTCGGGTGACTCGCCGTGCGACTGCGGGCGGTGATGGTGACGACTGTATCGAAGTGTTGCCCCCTCTGGAAGGGGATTTGTCCTCTTTTCGCAGGACACCCCTCGCTTTGGGGGCATCACCGACAGAAGTCCTGACATCAGTACGCGCCGACCGGTTTAAGCACGACCTTGACGGTCTGCCACATGATCATCAGGTCGCCCGTGATGGACCAGTTCTCGACGTAGTAGAGGTCCAGGCGGACGCTCTCCTCCCACGTCAGGTCGGAACGTCCTGAGACCTGCCACATGCCCGTGAGGCCCGGCTTGATGTGCAGACGCCGGTGGACGTCCTTCTCGTACTCGGCGACCTCGCTCGCGAGCGGCGGCCGGGGCCCGACGAGACTCATGTCGCCGGTGAGGATGTTCCACAGCTGTGGCAACTCGTCGAGGGAGTACTTGCGCAGGATGCGACCGACGCGGGTGACGCGCGGGTCGTTCTTCATCTTGAAGAGCACGCCGTTGCCCTCACTCTGCGCCATGAGGGCGGGGAGGACGGCTTCGGCGTCGGTGACCATGGACCGGAATTTGAACATCGTGAAGCGCTCACCGTTCCTGCCGACGCGTTCCTGCCGGAAGAGGACCGGGCCCGGGCTGTCGAGCCTGACGGCGAGGGCGACGAGCGCCAGCACTGGCGAGATGAGGAGGATCCCGAGGCTCGTGAGCCCGATGTCGAGTGCGCGCTTCATGATGTGGTGACCGCCCTCGAACTGCGGGATCTCCACGTGGATGAGCGGTAGCTCCTCCACCGGGCGGAAGTGGATGCGGGGCCCGGCCACGTCGGTGAGTCGGGCCGCGAGCACGAGCTCGGTCGCCGTGCCCTCGAGGTCCCACCCGAGTCGGCGGACGTAGTCGCTGCCGCCGTCGACGGGGCCGGCGATGATGACCGCGTCGGCGGTGAGGTTCGCGGCGGCCTGGGCGACGCCGTCGATGTGCGCGATGACCGGGACGGAGGTTCCCCTGCTCGAGAACGGCTCTGCCGTCTCCTGGTCGACCACGGCCGCACCGACGACGGTGTAGCTCATGCTGTGCTGCTTGGCGACCTGTTCGAGGACGTACGCGACGTCGTCACGCCGGCCGACGACGACCGTCCGTGCGGTGTACTCGCCGACGCGACGACGGCTGAGGAGCCATCTGCGCCACATCCAGCGGGAAGCGAGGAGCGCGAGTGTCCCCGCGGGGAGCGCGAGGATGAAGTAGCCCCGGGCGATGTCGATCTTCAGGATCAGGAAGACGATGGCGAGGATGCCGAAGGCGAACGCGCTGGCGTTGACGACGCGCTTGTACTCGGCGACACCGGAACCGATGATGCGGCTGTCCCGGGTCCTGGTGAAGCCGAGGAAGGCGAGCCAGACGAACACGATGACGCCCGACAGCAGGACATAGAGCTGCTGGGCCTCGGGGCCGACCGGGTCGTCGCCGAATCGCACGACGAACGCGGCGGAGACGGCGAAGAGTGCGATGACGCTGTCGGTGAGGATGAGCCAGCGACGGTAGCGCCGCGACCACTCGCGCTGGGTCAGGGACTTCACCGCGGCGGTGGAGGACTCCGCGCCGGCCGCTGCGGCGCGACGGCGTCGGAGGCCGATCGGGCTCGCGATCGGAGCGCTCAACGGGAAGGGGTTGTCGTTGATCTCCGCGCTCACGCGTGCACCGGCCCCTCGGGGAGGAGCGCGGTGAAGGCCTCGGTCCGCGCGTGCGGAGCGGCCTGTCGGAAGGACCGACGGCGGTTCGGGTACGTCGTCATGGGGTGTTGTCCGATGGTGGGATTCGGGTGCGATTCTGGTGTGCGGTGCACATGGGCGGTTCGGGCCGCCCGCGGAGAACGCGACGTCACTCGTGTACCCACGATCGACCGGTGAACCCGGTCGAGATGAGCGTCCCCCTTGGATATCCCTCAACTGTAGAAAGCGGGGGTCATCGGCGGATCCCCCACTCCAGGGGGGTCACCGCCCCCAATGCTGGGGGTGTCAGGGGTCTCCGACGCGCGATTCCGTCGTCATCGGCCGAAACGACGACGGACCTCGTCGGTCGCTCTCGCCGCTGCCCGGTGGGGGACAGCACGGTCCGCCCACGTCACGCCGGTGATGGGTGGCGGCTCGGCCGCATGCTCAGCGACTACATTGGTGCCATGGATGGAGCGCGCGCGACCGATGGCGCGATCGCCGACGCCGCCCGCGATCCCATGGCCGATTGGCCGACCGGGCGCCTCCTCTCCACGGCGTCGCGACTGATCGAGCACACCTGGCAGCAGGCCCTCGACGGCATCGGGGTGACCCACGCCGGGCTCATCGTGCTGCACCTGCTCGACAGTGGGCCCGCCAGTCAGAAGGAGCTCGCCCGACGGGCCCGCGTGCAGAACCAGACCATGTCGCGCACGCTCGACCGACTGGAGCGGGCCGGCCACATCGAGCGCATCGCCGCGGTCGACGACCGTCGCCGTCACGTGGTGAGCCGGACGACTGCGGGTGATGAGGCCTGGCTCGCCGCACACCGGCTGGAGGCCGACGTCTTCCCGGAACTCCCCGACGAGTCGGCGTTGCGGTCCCAGCTGCTCGCGATCATCCGTTCGGGCGAGTCCGCCCGTTGGTCGCCCGAGGACGTCGAACCCGCCTGACCTGTGGCCCGACGCGCCCACCCCGGTCGCTGAGCTTGTCGAAGTGCCCACGGGGAACCTGCGTGATGCGGGTGTCCGGTCGGGGCTGCCCTTCGGGTGTCCGCTCAGAGGCACACCCAGGCACGGCCGTACCCCGTCCGGGGGGATTCGAGCTGGTGCTCCGGGACGAGAGTGGCTAGTGTGATCAAAGTTTCTATTGTGACTGTTGTGACAGGATGACGGCCGCGAGCCGCCGAGGTCGCCGTGATCGTGTCGTCGGACTGGAGAATGATGACCCCCGCACGAACGCCCGGTGCGCAGTACGGCCGCCGCCGTCCCTGGCTGGCGATGGCCCTCTCCGTCGGCGTCGTCACCGCGTCACTCACCGTCGGTGCACTACCGGCCCATGCGGACGACTACCCGAGCTGGGCCGACGTCGAAGCGGCCAAGTCGAGTGAGTCAGCGAAGGCCGCCGAGATCACGAACATCACCGCACTCATCACCTCGCTACAGGAGCAGTCCGACGCCGCGTTCCGCACGGCGCAGATCGCCGCCGAGGCCTATCGTCAGGCGCAGGACGCCGTGACCGAGGCGACCGCCCGCGAGTCGGCCCTGCGCGAGCAGGCCGAAGCCGCTGCGGCCGCTGCCAAGGTCTCGAAGCAGCGCGCCGGTGCGCTCATCGCGCAGCTGTCGCGCGGCGGCGGCGGCGACGTCTCGCTCGACCTCGTCCTCGGCGCGGGGAAGTCCGACGACCTGTTGTCCCGACTGTCCGTCATGGACAAGCTGGGCGAGCGGAACGCCGCGAGCTACGCCGAGGCGGTGACCGACCGCAACGCGGCGAGCGGGCTGACCGACCAGGCGGAGGTCGCGAAGACCGAACGCGAACGCCTCGAGGGCGAAGCGCAGACGAAGTACGACGAGGCGGAGAGCGCCTCGGCGGCGGCATCCGCAGCCGTGGCGGCCCAGGAGCAGCAGGCCGACCAGCTCTACGCGCAGCTCGCCTCCCTGAAGAACACCACCGCCGAGACCGAGCGCGGGTACGCGGCCGGCGAGTCCGCTCGTCAGGCGGCGGAGGCGGCGGCAGCCGCTGCGGCTGCCGCCGCGGCCAACACCCCTCCCGCCTCGGGCGGCGGTTCATCCGGCGGCGGCGGATCGAGCGGCGGCGGCGGTGCGTCCAGCGGCGGTGGCGGTGGCGGCGGCTCGGTCGCACCTCCGAACTCCGCCGGCGTCGAGTCGGCGATCGCCTTCGCGCTCGCCCAGGTCGGCAAGGGCTACCAGCTCGGCGGTTCCGGCCCGAACGTCTGGGACTGCTCGGGGCTTACCCGCGCGGCCTACGGCAGCGGCATCGGGACGCATTCGGCGACGAACCAGTACTACACGATGCAGTCGCAGGGACGCCTCGTGCCCTACAGCCAGAAGCAGCGTGGCGACCTCATCTTCTGGTCGAGCGGCTACGACTACTACCACGTCGCCATCTACCTCGGGAACGGCCAGATCGTCGAGGCGGCCAACGAGCGGGCCGGTACCCGTGTCGGCGGCATCTGGGGATCCGGCGACGTCGCACCCTACGTCGGTCGCCCGACGGGTTGATCCCATGAGCT
This sequence comes from uncultured Plantibacter sp., assembly GCF_963518075.1. NCBI lineage: Bacteria > Bacillati > Actinomycetota > Actinomycetes > Micrococcales > Microbacteriaceae > Plantibacter > uncultured Plantibacter sp. Next base: position 44,316 of record NZ_CAUQHZ010000011.1, on the reverse strand, counting down.
CCGCCGAGGTCGACGCCTACCTCGCGTCCCTCACGCACCAGCTGAAGCCGGCGGTCGTCCGTCTGCGCGAGGCGATCATGGACTCGGACACGGGGTTCTCGGAGCATCTGAAGTGGAAGGCGCCGAGCTTCGTCTACGACGGCGAGGACCGCGTCACCTTCGCGCTCCATCCGGCGAACCGTATCCGGATCATCCTGCACCGGGGCGTGCATCAGCGCGACGACGCCGACGCCTTCCGGTTCGACGACCCCTCCGGTCTCGTGGTGTGGGCTGCGCCGGACCGCGGTGTCGTCACCTTCTCGACCATCGATGCGGCGGCCGCCGCCGAACCCGCCCTGCTCGAACTGATCGGGCGCTGGGTGCGGGCCTGACACCCGTCGACGAGCGCAGGGGCACGCGGTCGGCGAGCCGTCGTATGATCGACTGCCGAGCGGGCGACAGCGCACCGACGGACCGGTGGTGAAGGAGGCCTCGTGCGCAGTGCCGTGCTCGGCGTCGTGCTGCTCGTCATCGGGACGATCGCGGTCCTCACCGGCGTCCTCCCCGCCCCGGAGGCCCTCGGCATCGCCGACCGCGTCTGGCCGATCCTCCTGTTCGTCGTCGCGATCACCGTCGTCGCCGAACTCGCTGCCGACGCCGGCCTGTTCACGCTCGTCGCCTCCCGGCTCGTGCGCTGGGGCAGGGGGAGCACCTGGTTGCTCTGGTTGTTCGTCGTCGCGCTGGCCACGCTCAGCACCGTCTTCCTCTCGCTCGACACCACGGCCGTCCTCCTGACGCCGGTCGTCATCACGCTCGCGCGGCACGCGGGGCTGTCGCCGGTGCCGTTCGCCCTGACCACCGTCTGGCTGGCGTGCACGGCGTCGTTGCTGCTGCCGGTGTCGAACCTCACCAACCTCCTCGCGGAGCACGCGATCGACGAGGCCGCCACGGCGTCGGGCGGCGGCCCGCTCGGTCCCGGTGGTTTCGCAGCGCTCATGGTCGTCCCCGCGATCATCGCGGTCGTGGTCCCGTGCGTGGTCCTCGCGATCGTGTACCGCCGCCAGCTCGCCGGTGCCTACACGGTGGACGTGGAGGCGCAGGACGACGACCGGGTGCTGCTGTGGACGTCCGGGCTCGTGGTGCTGGTGCTCCTGCCACTGCTGGTGTCGGGTATCCCGGTGTGGATGTCGGCGGTCGGTGCGGCGGTGATCCTCGTCGTCGTGTTCCTCATCCGGCGTCCGGCGGCGTTGCGTCCGGCGCTCATCCCGTGGCAGCTCGTCCTGCTCGCCTCAGGACTGTTCCTCGTGGTGGAGGCGGCTCACGCCCTCGGGCTCGCGCGGGCGCTCGCGTCCATCGCGGGGACCGGCGACTCGCTCCTGGCGCTCCTGCAGCTGGCTGGCGTCGGGATGGCGAGTGCCAACCTCGTCGACAACCTCCCGGCGTACCTCGCCCTGGAGCCGGTGGCCGGCGACCCCGTGCGGTTCGCCGCCCTGCTCGTCGGCGTGAACGCGGGCGCGCTCATCACCCCGTGGGCCGCGCTCGCGACCCTGCTCTGGCATGCGCGGCTCACCGCGGCGGACGTCGAGTTCGGTTGGGGTCGGTTCATCGCGCTCGGATTCGTGGTCGCCCCGCTGACGGTGGCCCTCGCCACCGTCGGGCTCTGGCTGGCCCAGGGTGCCGGCGCCATACTGCCGTGACTTCCCAGCGCCGCCCTCGTGCTCGTGGCGTGCGTCGGCCGCCCGGCGCCGCTCCAACAGCTCCGTGACGATCCGGTCGATGAGGTCGAAGGGGATCGGCCGGCTGAACGGGAACTGCAGGGTGTCCTTCGCCGCCCGGTAGTCGGCGACGGCGTTCTGGAGGGGGCCGTCGAACGGGGGGATCGAGTAGAGGGCGATGTGGTGTTTCCAGGCGCCGAGGTACAGCAGGTAGCGGTCGTCGAGCATGAACGTCGGCATGCCGTACCGGATGGCCTCGGTGACTCCAGGCACGATGCGGTGGACGCGGAGTCGGATCTCCTCGATGGCGTCCGCGGCGTCGGCGGGTTGCGCGGCGAGGTAGTCGTCGATCGTGGTGGGTGCACCCGGCATGTCTCTCCTCGTCGGAACGGACACGGCACGGGAGCCGTCGCCCCCGTGCCGTCATCGTCCCATGTCGGCGTCTCGCGCGACAGTGGTGGTTCTACCGCTTCGCGAGGGCGCGCCGCACGTCCTCCTGGACGAGGTCGGCGTTCATGATCGCGCCGGCCATCGATCCGGCCGCCGCCGCCTGGAGGACCTGCGTACGTAGGTTCGTGACGTCGCCGGCCGCCCAGACGCCCGGCACCGAGGTGGCACCCAGCTCGTCGACGCCGATCGCGTCGCCGAACTCGGCTCCGCGGGGGTGCGGTCGCGTGTGGAGCCCGAGACCGGTGAACGCCTCGGCGCGCACCCGGTTGACCGGGGCGACGGCCAGCGCCTCGACGGGGACGGTGCGGCCGTCGTCCAGGCGCACGCCGACGAGCCGGTCGTCGGCGATCTCGAGCCGCTCCACGACGCCGTCGACCACCTCGATGCCCCGCGCCGCGAACGCCGCCTCCTGCTCCACCGTGAAGGTGCCCGCGGTGTTACGGAGCACGACGACCCGGTCGCTCAGCTGCCGGAACAGCTGCGCCTGGTGGGCTGCGGCCTCCGCGTTCGTGCCGAGGACACCGATCACGCGGTCCTGGACCTCCCAGCCGTGGCAGTAGGGGCAGTGGAGGGCGTCGCGGCCGAACCGCTCCCAGAGGCCGGGGATGGGCGGGAGCTCGTCGGCGGTGCCGGTGGCGATGAGGAGGCGGCGGCCTCGGACGATCACGCCGTCCGCCGTCGTCAGGGTGAACCCGTCATCGTCGCGCCCGGCATCGACGACCTGACCGTCGACGACGCGGACGCCGTACGACGCCACCTCCGCGCGGCCGAGGCGGAGGACCTCGCGAGGCGGGGTGCCCTCTCGGGTCAGGAAACCGTGGACGCCGTCGGCGGGTGCGTTCCGGGGTTCGCCGCCGTCGACGACGATCACGGACCGTCGTGATCGTCCGAGCATGATGGCTGCACTGAGCCCGGCTGCGCCCCCGCCGACGATGACGGCGTCGACGAGGTCGGTGGTGGTTGCTGCGGTGACGGGAGTGCTCATGGATCGTTCCGTTCGTTCGGCGTGCTGGGAGGTGTCCAGGGTGCGCCGAGCGGTGCCGAACTGGCAAGAACCCTTGCTGAAACGGCAACGTGCGCGCGAGAATCGACCCATGGCGCATGCACACGACGAGCAACGGTCCATCGACGGCGTCCTGGATGCCGTCGGGCCGAGGCTGCGAGCCATCCGGCAGCATCGCGGCACCACCCTCGCCGCATTGTCGGCGGAGACGGGTATCTCGGTCTCCACCCTCTCCCGGCTCGAGTCCGGCCAGCGCCGACCGAACCTCGAGCTGCTCCTCCCGCTCGCCAAGGCGCACCAGGTGCCCCTGGACGACCTCGTCGGTGCTCCGCAGACGGGTGATCCCCGCGTCCATCTGAAGCCCGTCCAGCGGCACGGCCAGACGATCGTGCCGCTGACGCGTCGATCCGGCGGCCTCCACGCGTTCAAGAGCATCATCCACGGCGGCGACGGCCCGCAGACGCCTGAGACGCAGAAGGTCCACGAGGGCTACGAGTGGCTCTACGTCCTCAACGGCCGGTTGCGGCTCCTCCTCGGCGACCAGGACATCGTTCTCACCGCGGGTGAGGTCGCCGAGTTCGACACCCGCGTCCCGCACTGGTTCGGCCGGGCCGAGGCCGCAGGGGTGGAGTTCCTCAGCCTGTTCGGCAAGCAGGGTGAACGGATGCACGTCCGCGCGACGTCGACGAGGAGGAGCGCATGATCGGACGTGATGCCGAGGAGGGTGCCCGCCCACCCGAGGACGACCGGCCGTTCGCGGAGCAGGTCCTCGAACGCCGCGGGTTCGCGATCACGGCGGCCCTGTTCGTGATGCTCGGCGGGCTCGTCGTGCCGTTCGTCGGTTGGGTGGCCGGCATGGTCATGCTGTGGCGGTCGCGCGCCTGGACCACCAGGCAGAAGGTCTGGGCCACCGGCGGACCAGTCCTCGCGAGCGCCGCGGTACTGCTCGTCCTGGCCCTCCTGAGTGCGAACTGGAAGTCGACGGATGCCGGCGTCGGTGGCTCCCCGGTGATCCCCGTCGTCTACGACCTCGGGTCGACGGCTGTCGTGCTGCTGTTGGTCGGCTACGCCGCTGCCGGCACCTGGTTGCTCTGGCTGGCGCTCCGGCCAGCGGGCCGGCCCGACTGATTCGCGGTCGTCGCTCAGGTGGACCGGGCAGCATGGGCAGATGCCCGACTCCTCGCGATTCCGCCGCCCCCTGCCCGTCCAGCCCGGACCCGGTGAGGAGTCCGTCTGGGAGTACCCGCGTCCGCCGCGGGTCGAGCCGCGCGATGAGCGCGTCGTGATCCGGTTCGGCGGCACGGTCATCGCGGAGTCGACGGCCGCGGTCCGGGTCCTGGAGACGAGCCACCCGCCGGTGTACTACGTGCCGGCCTCAGACTTCTCGCCCGGTGTCCTGGTGCCGGTCGACGGGACGACCATGTGCGAGTTCAAGGGCGAGGCCCACTACCTCGACGTGCGGGTGGGCGACGAGGTCGCCGGTGCCGCGGCGTGGACCTACCCCGATCCACGCCCGGGATACGCGCCGCTGTTCGGCATGATCGCCGTCTATCCGGGACGCATGGACGCCTGCGAGGTCGACGGGGTGCCGGTGCAGGCGCAGGAGGGTGACTTCTACGGCGGATGGATCACGCCGGGGATCGTCGGGCCGTTCAAGGGCGCCCCGGGCACGCGCGGCTGGTAGAAGACGCCGCCGCCCTACACCCGCTCCTCCGTCGCGCGCAACGCCCTGGAGCACCCTGCACCCGCATGCCACGCTGAGCGCCAAGCGCTGTCGACGACGAGGCGCGCAGGAGGCGGTCGAAGCCATGGACGTGTTCGATGAAGCAGCGGACCCGGGTTGGTCCCTCCTCCGTGTCGTCCCGCTGTTCGGCCTCGCCGTCAGCGTCGGTGCGGTCGCCGGTGCGGCCCTCGCGGCCGGTGCGGAGCTCTTCGGGGCGGTCGGGACCGTCTCGATGCATCCGGCCGATCTCGGTGGGATCGCCGTCCTCGTCGGCGGACTCGTCGGTGGGATGCTCGCCGCCGTCGGGGCGGTCGGCGCGCTGCTGGCGCTCGGCATCCTCGACCACTGGGGCGAGCGGGGCCCGGTCCACCGGGCCTGGATCGCCGGTGGTGGTGCGGCCTTCCTCGTCCTGATCGTCGGCGGCCTCATCGCCGCACCCATCGGACTCGCCTCGACGATCGGGGTCGTCGCGTTCGCGGTGCTCGCCGCCGGAGTGGCGGCCGGCGGTGGGCTCTACGCCTTCGAACGGGCGCTGGCGCGTCGTCGAGCCGGGTGGGTCGGCCTCAGCCGGTAGCGCGGACGGTCAGCCGGCGAGCTGCTGAAGGCGCGCCCGGTGCCAGTCGGTCTGCGTGAGGGCCGAGACGCGCAGGAGACCGGTCAGTGCGTCCCATCCGGCCGACCAGCCGATGCGGGAGGCGATGGTCCACACGCTCGCGTCGGGGTCGTCAGCCAGGACGGCGCGCACCTCGTCGGCTCGCCGCAGATGGTGCGCGGCCAGCTCGTCGCAGCGGTCCGCGAGTCCCGTGAACCGGAAGCCGTGTCCGGGGACCACCTGATCGCCGTCGTAGCCGCGGACGCGGTCGAGCGACGACAGGTAGGCCGTCACCGGGTTCTCCGAGGTGCGCGCCCCGAGGCCGAGGCCGGAGAAGATCGTCGGCAGCACGTGGTCGCCCGTGAAGAGGTAGCCGCGGTCCTCATCGCGGAGGGTGAGGTGGCCCGTCGTGTGGCCGGGTGTGTGCAGGACCCTGATCGAGCGACCGGGGAGCGTCAGCAGCTCGCCGTCCTCGAGCGTCCGGTCCGCGCGGGTGTCGCCGAGGTGCCCGGCGGGTGCCGTCGCACCGGTGGCCCAGGGGCGCACGGTCGTGTCGTCGGCCGGGACGCCCCACTCGTCCAATGCTGCGGCGAGATCGGCCGGGCCCGGCGGCGTGGAGCCGGCCGCCTCGTCCTCGAGGCGGTGCATGAGGACCGGAGCGGCGAGCTCGTCGCGGAGGGTGCCGGCGAGGCCCAGATGATCGGGGTGCAGGTGGGTCACGACGACGCCCGTGAGCGTCGTCACCCCGATGCCGCGGAGCTCCTGCAGCAGGTGTTCGCGGCCCTCGGGGGTGTCGGTCCCGGGGTCGACGACGATCGCACGACCGTCGGTGCCGAAGAGCACCGAGCAGAGGGTGAACGGATTGCCGGGGTCGCCGGTCGGGACGGCGATGACGACCGTGTCGGCGTCGAGGTGCTCCGTCGCAGGGATCCGGCCGTCGCGGAAGGCGGCAGCCTGGGACTCGCTCGATGAGGTGATCATGGTGCTGCTCCGGGTGGTGTCGGGGGACGGACCAACCCTAGTCGTGGGGCCCGTCGGGTTCAGTACGATGGGTGTATGACCGTCAACGACATCCTCATCGGCGTGATCGCCTTCATCACCGTCTTCGGCGGCATCGGCCTGGTCGGAGCGCTCGTCGCCATGGCCAAGTCCGGCTACCACGGCTGATCCTCCCCGGAGGAGGCTCGGCCGGTTCCGCCGCGGCTCAGCGGGCGACGGCCTCGTCCGTGGCACGCTGTACCGCCGCGAGCGCTGCCGCGACGGCCGAACGCTGCAGTGAGCCCTTCCTCGCCGTCGCGACGATCTTCCGTTCGCTCATCCCGGCGATGGGTTTCCGCACGACGTCCGTCCGCGAGCCGATCGCGATGTCCGGAAGGACGGCGATCGACAGCCCGGCCGCCACGTGGTCGATGACGACCTCGTAGCTCGTGAACCGTCCCGCCACCTTCGGCTCGAACCCCGCGCGACGACAGATCAGCGGGACGAGTTCGCCGAGGTAGGTGCCCGGGGCGTCGAGGGCCCACGACTCCCTCTGCAGCTCGCTGAACGTGACCTGCTCCTGTGCTGCCAGTCGGTGGTCGAGCGGCGCGATGAGCAGGAGGGGGTCGGTGGTGAGCGGCACGCTGTGCACCGAGGGGTCGAGGAGGAACCCGTCCTCCTGATCGACGGTGATCACGACGTCGCAGGTTCCCCGCTGGACCGCCGTGGTGCTCTCGTGCGGTTCGACCTCGATGAGTTCGACCTCGAGGCGCGGGTACTGCCGCGCGAGGGAGCGGGCTGCGGGGATGAGGATGGGGGCGATGACGCTCGCGAACCCGGCGATGCGGAACCGACCGGACGGCTCGGACTCGACCTCGGCCAGCTCGACCTCGATGGCGTCCATCTGCGCGAGCAGGGCCCGAGCGCGCTCGACGAGCAGCGCACCGGTCGGCGTCAGGGTGAGCGTCCGGCCACGTCGTTCCAGGAGCGCGGCGCCGGTCTCGGCCTCGAGGACGGAGAGCTGCTGCGAGACGGTCGAGGGGCTGAGGTCGAGCTCACGGCCGACGGCGCGGATCGTACCGAGGCGGTCGAACGCCTCGAGCAGTCGCAGTCGCACGGGGTTCAGGGCCATGTTGCAACAGTATCGAGCGCGCCAGGGCGCCCTCCACACGGGTCGCAGTCCGATCCGGGTCCTGTGGCTCCCGGAGGGTGCTGACCGTCACCGTCCGGTTCACTCCCAGACGAGCGCCTCCGGCAGACGGCCGGGCTCGGCGAGTCGGGCGTTCCGGAGCATCGCGCCGTCGGGGCCGAGCGAGAGCGCGGTCACCGAGAGCGAGGCGAGGCGCAGACCGTCGTGGTCGTCGATGCGGACGATCGCCTCGTCGGCGTCGGCGGGGACGCTCGTCGTGGAGCGCAACGTGCGCAACCACGGCTCCCAGGACGCGGCCGTCGCACCGTCCAGCGGCCCGATGGGCGACGGGGCCTCGAGGAAGGCCGGCCGCCACCGGTGGACCCGGGGGACGTCGAGGTGGTCCGGGCCTTCGTGCGTCACGAGGTGGAGACCGGGTGCGACGTCGATCGACCGGAGCGAGGCGCCGTCCCAGCTCGTCACGGTGACGCGGTCAGGACGCAGCTCCACGAGGTTCCAGGACCGGGCACTGCGGGCGTCGTCCGCGTCGACGCCGGTCGTGACGGCTTGCAGGGGGAGGACGCCCCGCGAGGTCCACCCGGCGGCGGGCGTGTCGAGGTCCTCGCGTCGGTTGAGGACCACCGCCGCCCGGGGGCCGCCTGAGGCGCCGTCGTTCGTCGCCAGCCACGCGCCGCCCGCTTCGCGGTCGTGGATGCCGCGGACGCCGTCACCGAGTCCGGGCCACCACGCGCCGGGTGGATCCCAGGCACGCCCCGGCTGCTCGTCTCGCAGCCCGAGGACGGCGATCGGCCACGCGCGCCCCGGCTCGAAGTCGATGATGACGGTGCACACGCTGGTTCCTCCTCGGGCCGGCCGGACTAGGACAGACTAGACGAGGACCCGGCGCGGGAGCGCCGGAAGCGAGGAGGCGGCATGGGCGTGCAGGATGCATCGCGGAAGTCGGCAGGGCGCACGGTCGTCGTCGGGATCACGGGCGGGATCGCCGCGTACAAGGCGGTCGGTGTCGTCCGCGGGTTCGTCCTCGCGGGCTTCGACGTCCACGTGGTGCCCACCGAGAGCGCCCTCCGGTTCGTCGGCCTGCCGACGCTCGAGGCGATCAGCCGGAACCCCGTCACGACCTCGCTGTACGACGGCGTCGCCGAAGTCCGGCACGTCGCCCTCGGGCAGCGCGCGGATCTCATCGTCGTCGCACCGACGACGGCCAACACCCTCGCGAAACTCGCGGCGGGACTCTCCGACGACCTCCTCGGCACCACCATCCTGGCCAGCCGGGCGCCGGTCCTGCTGGCGCCGGCGATGCACACCGAGATGTGGCAGCACCCGGCGACGACCGCGAACGTCGCCCTCCTGCGATCGCGCGGGGTGGCCGTCATCGGGCCGGCGCACGGCGCGCTGACGGGCGGCGACACGGGGCCGGGACGCATGAGCGAGCCCGACGACATCGTGGCCGCCGGCTTGGCGCTGCTCGCCGGACGCACACCTGGAGCGGACGCGCACCCGGACGACCTGCGGGGTGAGCGCGTCGTCGTCTCGGCCGGTGGCACTCGTGAGCCGCTCGACCCGGTGCGGTTCCTCGGGAACCGGTCGAGCGGTCGGCAGGGGCTGGCCATCGCGCAGGCCGCCGCCGAGCGCGGGGCGGACGTGGTGCTCGTCGCGGCGCACCTGGACGCCGACGTCGCGGCCGAAGCGGCTGCGGTCGACGGTCTGCGGGTCGTCCCGGTCGGCACCGCAGCGGAACTCGCGGTCGCCGTGGAGGACGCGGCGGCCGACGCGACGCTCGTGGTCATGGCGGCCGCCGTGGCCGACTACCGCGCCGCCGAGATCGCCGATCGGAAGATCAAGAAGGACGACACCGGCGACGAGCTCACCCTGCGACTCGTCCGCAACCCCGACGTGCTCGCCGGACTCGCCGCCGCCCGGGTGCCGGGACGCCTGGTCGTCGGGTTCGCCGCGGAGACCGCCGCCGACCGCGAGGAGCTCCTGGCCCTCGGCCGGACCAAGGTCGCGCGCAAGGGCGCCGACCTCCTCGTGCTCAACCGCGTGGGGTGGACCGACGGCTTCGGCACGCCGGACAACGAGGTCGTCGTGATCGACGGCGCCGGCGAGGTGGTCGGCGCGGCGGCCGGCTCGAAACGCGGCATCGCCGACCGGCTGCTCGACCTCGTGCTCGCCCACCGGGCGGAGCCGGTTCGTTCCCAGGCGGGCGAGCCTCCCCCCGAACGGGGCTGAGCACTGCCACGATGGCACCATGCCACGCCTCCGTCCCGCGCGCCGTCGCGCCTCCATCGCCGCGGCGCTCGCCGGAGTCATCGTCCTCTCGATGGGTCTCGCGCAGCCGGCCGCCGCTGCGGAGTACCCCAGCTGGGAGGACGTCGAGGCGGCCCGTTCGAGCGAGTCCTCGAAGCAGTCGACCATCGGTCAGATCGAGGGGCTCGTCCAGCAGCTGAAGACCGCTGCGGCGCTCGCCGAAGCCGAGGCCGTCCTCCGTGCCGACGAGTACGAGGCCGCTCAGCTGGCCGTCGACGAGGCGAGCTACCGTGCCGTCTCGCTCCGCGAGCAGGCCGTCGCCGCGACGACCGCGGCAGCGGCCTCCAAGCGCCAGGCCGGCGCGCTCGTCGCCGCGTGGTTGCGGTCGGGGAACGTCGACCTCAGTACCGCCGCGTTCCTCGACGGCCAGGAGCCGGAGTCGCTCCTCGGACGCTTGAGCACGATCACGAAGCTCAGCGAGTCCACGGACGGCACCTACGACCGGGCGAGGACCGACGCGAACACGGCGTCGCTGCTCACCGAGCAGGCGACCATCGCCGAGGCCGCCCTCGGCGAGCTCGCCGCGGCAGCCGAGACCGCGCTCGGAGATGCGGTCGCGGCCCGCGCCGACGCCGAGACCGCCGTGTCCGAGCAGCAGGAGTACCTCGCGACGCTCGAGGCCCAGCTCGTGGTCCTCAAGGAGAACCGCGCAGCCACCGAGGCGGACTACCGCAAGGGCGAGGAAGTCAAGGCGGCCGCGGCCGCCGCGGCTGCTGCCGCGGCGGCTGCGGCTGAGGCTGCACGGGCGGCTGCCGAGGCCGCTGCGAACGCCGGCGGTGGTGGAGGAGGCGGCGGAGGTGGTGGCGGTGCCTCGGGCGCCGTCGGGAGCCAGGGATGGGCCTTGCCGATCTCCGGCCGGATCACCGACAACTACGGACCGCGACCCGGTCGCCCCGTGCCCGGCGTCAACCCGTTCCACTCGGGCACCGACATCGGAGCAGGTTGTGGGCGAGCGGTCTACGCCGCGAACGCCGGCACGGTGGTCTACGCCGGCTGGCTCGGTACCTACGGCAACTGGGTCCTCGTCGACCACGGCGGCGGCGTCATGACCGGATACGCGCACAACAGCAGCATCCTCGTCGGCGAGGGGCAGTGGGTGTCCGCCGGTCAGAACATCTCGCTCGTCGGGACGACGGGTGCCTCGACCGGATGCCACGTGCACTTCGAGGTCAGGATCGGCGGTTCGCGCGTCGACGCCGTCCCGTTCATGGCGGACCGGGGCATCCGGCTCGGCTGAGCCGCGTCCCGGATCGAGGCGTCAGAGTCCGAGGCGCTCGAGCTCGGTGTCCATGCGGCGAGCCATCTCCGCGTACCCCTCGTCGTTCGGGTGGAGGCCGTCTGCGGCCATCCACTCCGGGTGTCCCTCGATCCAGTGCGACGCCCCGGGGATGGTGTCGGCGTCGATCTCCTGCGCGGCGTCGGCCACCCAGCCGATGATCGTCTCGATCGACTGCGGTCGCTCGTCGGTGTACCAGAACGGTTCGACGACGATGAAGCGGGCCTCCGGGAGGGCGTCGCGGAGGCGATGCAGGTCCGTCGTGATCTGTTCGTGGATCCGGTCGGCGGCATCGTCGAAACTGAACGCGTCGTTGAGGCCCATCGTGACGAAGACGATGTCGGGCTGCTCGGCGATGATGAGGGAGGGTAGGTCGCCGCTGCCGTCGCCGAAGCGGTCGCGGTGGTTCACGAACCCGAGGCCGTTGACGCTGGGGTTGAACTCCCGCCAGCCGCGTTCCTCGCTGACGACGGTGGACCAGCGGTTGGCCGGGTCGCTCGCTCCGGTGCCGAGGGTGTACGAGTCGCCGTAGAACGCGACGAGCGGTCCGTCGCCCGTGGCGCCGCCGGTCCCCGAGCCGGGGGAAGCGCAGGCGGTGAGGCCGGTGGCGAGGGCGAGCAGGGTGACGGCGGCGAGCAGTCGTGATCTCATACGGATGCTTCGGAGCGGTGGGCGTCGCGGAGGGCCGAAGCGCCGGTCGACTGCCGACGGCCCGGAACGCGGATGCGGTTACGGCCACGTCATATCAACGCGAATGCGTGCACTAGCCTGTCTCCATGCCGCAGATCCGTATCCGAGACGCCGCCCTGTTCCTCGGGGTCAGTGACGACACCGTCCGTCGCTGGATCGACCAGGGCTCGCTCGTCAGCGCGAAGGACGACGCGGGCCGAGCGGTCGTCGACGGGCTGTCGCTGGCTCGGCTGGCCCGGGAGAACGCCGTCCTCCCCGTCGACCCCTCGGAGATCGGACGCTCCGCACGCAACCGCTTCGTCGGCATCGTCACCGACATCACGATGGACACGGTCATGGCGCAGGTCGAACTGCAGTGCGGCCCGCATCGGGTGGTGTCCCTCATGAGCAGTGAGGCCGTGCGTGAACTCGGCCTCGAACTCGGCTCCACGGCCATCGCCGTCGTGAAGGCCACGACGGTCCTCATCGAGACCCCGAAGGCGAGCTCATGAACCGCACCGCACCGCGCCGATCCTTCCGACTGCTCAGCGCATTGGCCCTCGGCACCGGGGTCCTGCTCGCCGCGTCCGCGTGCGCCGCACCCGCGGCGACGCCGACACCCACCGCCTCGGCCACGACGGACCAGCTCAGCGGCTCCATCACGGTGTACGCGGCCGCCTCGCTCAAGACGACCTTCACCGAGCTCGCGGAGGACTTCGAGGAGGCGCACCCCGGTACGACCGTCGAGCTGACCTTCGCCGGGTCCTCCGACCTCGTCACGCAGCTCACGAACGGTGCTCCCGGCGACGTCTTCGCCTCGGCGGACGAGAAGAACATGGCGAAGCTGACCGATGCCGACCTCGTCGAGGGCGACCCGGTCGACTTCGCGACCAACGTCCTGCAGATCGCCGTGCCCCCGTCAAATCCCGCCGGCGTGGAGACCTTCGCCGACCTCGCTCGTCCAGGCGTCAAGACGGTCGTGTGCGCGCCGCAGGTCCCCTGTGGAGCGGCCACGGTCTCCGTCGAGGACGCCACGGGTGTCGCGCTGAGCCCGGTCAGTGAGGAGTCGTCGGTCACCGACGTCCTCGGCAAGGTGACCTCGGGCGAGGCCGATGCGGGGCTCGTCTACGTGACCGATGTCATCGCGGCCGGCGACACCGTGCAGGGCATCGCCTTCCCCGAGTCGTCGGAAGCCGTCAACACCTACCCGATCGCGCCGCTGGCAGGGAGCGCGAACCCCGCCGTCGCCGCGGCGTTCGCGGCCTACGTCGTGAGCGCCGAGGCGCAGCGGGTGCTCGCCGACGCCGGCTTCGGCGCACCGTGACCCCGTGAGGGAACTCGGCTCGGGGGTGCCCCGCTGGATCGTCGTCGTCGCCATGGTCGGCGCGGCGTTCGTCCTGCTGCCGCTCGTCGCGATCGTCCTGCGCGTGGACTGGGCGGACTTCGGCACACTCGTCACCTCTGAGTCGTCGGTCGCGGCGCTCGGGCTGAGTCTGCGGACGTCGTCACTCGCGACGGCCCTCTGCATCGTGTTCGGCGTGCCCCTCGCCCTCGTCCTCGCTCGCACCCGGTTCCCGGGGCAGCGTCTGCTGCGGTCGCTCGTCCTCCTCCCGCTCGTGCTCCCACCCGTCGTCGGCGGGATCGCCCTGCTCTACACCTTCGGTCGGCTCGGCCTGCTCGGACCGGCGCTCGCGGACGCCGGGATCGACATCGCGTTCTCCACGACCGCCGTCGTCCTCGCCCAGACCTTCGTCGCCCTGCCGTTCCTCGTGTTGAGCCTGGAGGGGGCGATCCGCACGACCGGCTCGCGGTACGAGGCCGTCGCCGCGACGCTCGGTGCACGTCCCACCATGGTCTTCCGCACCGTCACGCTGCCGCTCCTCGCACCCGCCGTCGTGTCGGGCGCGATCCTGTCGTTCGCGCGGGCCCTCGGCGAGTTCGGTGCGACCCTCACCTTCGCGGGCAGCCTGCAAGGGGTCACGCGGACGCTGCCGCTCGAGATCTACCTGCAGCGCGAGACCGATCCCGACGCCGCGGTCGCGCTGTCGCTCGTCCTCGTCGTCGTGGCCGTGCTCGTCGTCGGCGTCGCGGGGGCACAGGGGTCGATCCGCCGTGGACGGACCGTCGCCGGAGTAGTGCGATGACCGGGGCGGCCCTGGAGTTCCGAGCGACGCTGCGTGAACGCGACTGGGAGCTCGCCGTCGACCTCGCCGCGGGGGAGACCGTCGCCGTGCTCGGACCGAACGGCGCCGGCAAGTCGACGCTGCTCGCCGTCCTCGCCGGGCTCCTGCGTCCGGACACGGGTCACGCGACCCTCGTCGGTCGCGAGCTGTTCGCGGTCGGTGGATCGGGTCGGGACCGCTGGTCGCCGCCGCACCGGCGGGGGATCTCGCTCTTGGCGCAGGAGGCGCTGCTCTTCCCGCACCGCTCCGTGCTCGACAACGTGGCCTACGGCCCGCTGGTCGCCGGTGCGTCGCGCGGCGAGGCTCGGGACATCGCCCGACGACGACTCGCGGACGTCGAGGCGTCCGAGCTCGAAGGGCGCCGTCCTGCCGAGCTGTCCGGCGGCCAGGCGCAGCGGGTGGCGCTCGCCCGCGCGCTGGCCCCGGACCCGGCCCTCCTGCTCCTCGACGAACCGATGGCCGCGCTCGATGCGACGGTCGCGCCCCACCTGCGCCGCATGCTCCGTGAGCAGTTGCGTGGGCGGACGACCGTGCTCGTGACGCACGAGGTGCTCGACGCGTACACGCTCGCGGACCGGGTGATCGTCCTGGACGCCGGGCGCATCGTCGAGCAGGGGCCGACGGCGGAGGTGCTCGAGCGGCCGCGGACGGCGTTCACCGCGGACCTCGCGGGACTCGAACTGTTGTCGGGCGTTCGCACGGCACGCGGGATCCGTCTGCGGGACGGGGCGGAGGTCGAGGTCGACACCTCCGCGGAGGCAGACCCGATCCCGGTCGGGGTCGCCGTCGCCTGCGCGTTCCGACCGTCCCGCGTCGAGGTCCGAGAGGCTGACGGGTCTGGCAGCCCGAGTGCGACAGGCGCCCTCCGCGCGATGATCACCGACCTCGAACCCCGCGGTGACGTCGTCCGGGTCCGCTCGGCGGTCATCACCGCCGACGTCGCCGTGCAGCAGCTCGCGGCCGCGGGGTGGTCGACGGGGGACGTCGTCGACTTCGTGGTCGACCCGCGGGCCGCGGTCCTCTACCCGCGCTGAGGCGTCCTGCTCCGGGACACGTCCGAGACGTGACAGAGTGAGTCGATGAACCTATTCTGGAGGCGCTGGTGGCCGATCGTCGTCGGGGCGGCCGGCACGCTCGCCATCGGCGGGATCTGCGCGGCACTCGTCGCCATGGGGCTCGTGCGGCCAAACGCGATCGTGGCCGCCTCGTACGCGGTGCGCGGTGTCGACGTCTCCTCGTACCAGGGCGAGGTCGACTGGGACGTCCTCGCGGCTCAGCCCATCGACTTCGCGATCATGAAGGCGACCGAGGGATCAGGTGATCAGGACGAACGGTTCGCCGCGAACTGGGCGGGCGCGCAGCGGGCGGCCGACGAGAGCGGCTTGCTCATCGGGGCGTACCACTTCCTGAGTTTCGACAGCCCGGCCGAGACGCAGGCGCAGAACATCTTCGACACCGTGCCGGTCACCGCGGGGGCTCTCCCGATCACCATCGATCTCGAGTGCTACGCCGACTACTGCCGGACGCCACCGAGTGCTGAGCGGGTCGCCGCCGTGCTCGATCCGCTCCTCGCCGCACTCGAGGAGCACTACGGTCGGCCGCCGATCATCTACGCCACCATGCGGTATTACGACGCGTTCCTCGCGGGTGCGTACGAGCGGAACCCGATGTGGATCCGCTCGGTCGTCACGCCGCCGGTCCTGTCGGACGGGCGGTCGTGGGACCTCTGGCAGTACACCAGCCGGGAACGGATGCCCGGGTACGTCGGCAAGGAGGAGTTCATCGACGTGAACGTCTTCGACGGTTCACGGGATGACCTCCAAGCACTCGTCGGACCCTGAGCCGCGGCGTCCAGAGGCGCCTCGGGTTACGGCGCGGGAGCGGGACCGGTGGTCGGCTCGGCGACGGGGAGGAACGTGTCCTCGCCGTCGACCTCCTGCTCGATGGAGTCCTCGGTGGTCTCGTGGTCCTCGGGGAGGTTGTCGTCGTTCGCTGCGTGCTTGCTCATACGAACACGATACGACGGGTGTCGCGCTGGGCGATGGGGTTGCGCGCCGCAGGCGTCCTCAGGAGGCGAAGGCGAGTGAGCGGGCCGTGAGTTCTGCGGTCAGGAGGTCGACGGCCTTCGGGCCGACGCCGTGGATGCGGAGCAGGGCGGCGGGGGAGACCCTCGTGAGCTGCTCGAACCGGGTGAAGCCGTGCGCGCTGAGTGCTTCGTGGGCGACCGAGCCGATGGTGGCCGGAAACTCGGATGCCTCGGCGGGCACGAGTTCGACGAACAGTGCGGCGATCCGCTCCTCGATGTCGTCGCGGATGCGGCGGACGGCCTCGATGCCTTGCCCGGCCGGATCCTCGAGTTCCCAGTCCTCGTAGCGCTTGCCGGGGAAGATCGGGCAGGCGTCGCCGCAGCCCATCGTGATGACCGCGTCGGACGCCCGGACGGCGTCGGTCGTGAGGATGCGGGGCACGGCCGCGGTGATGTCGATGCCGTGTTCGGCCATCGCCTCCACCGCCACGGTGTTGATCCGGTCCTTCGGCTCGCTCCCGGCCGACAGCACCTCGACCCGGTCACCGGCGAGGGCACCGAGGAAGCCGGCTGCGATCTGGGAGCGACCGGCGTTGTGCACGCAGACGAAGAGGACGGTGGGGGTGGTGGTCGTGATGGTCATGGCGTCTCCTGGGGGTGGCGTGAGCCGAGTGCGGACGAATGGTCGAGCAGCTCCACGAGGGCAGCGTAGCTGGTGGCGGGGTCTGCGCCGCGGGTGAAGCCGCCGACGAGCTCGAGTGACACGAAGCCGTGGAGGGCCGCCCGGACGATGCGTCCGGCGTCCGTCATCGCCACGCTGTCGAGACCGCGCCCCGCGAGTGCGCGTTCGACGAGCATCACGAGCTCGCGGTCGGCCGGCTCGCCGGTGTCGGCACGGACGTCCTCGATCGAGAACGCGAGGGTGTACCGACCGGGATAGGCGAGGGCGAAGCGCCTGTACCCGTCCGCCAGCGCGGTGAGGGCGGGGGCCCCGCTCAGGCTGGTCGTCGCGATGTCGAGCCCGCTGGCCAGTTGGGCGAGGGCGAGCTGGGCGACGGCGGCGCGGAGGTCCTCGGTGCTGCGGACGTGTTTGAGGAGGGCCGGTGCCGAGGTGTCGAGCTCGCGGGCCAGGGCGGCGAGTGTGAGGGCGTCGGCTCCGTGCGTGTCGGCGAACTCGGCGGCTCCGACGATCACCCGTTGGCGGGAGAACTTGGTCCGGGAAACGGGTGCATCGGTCATCGGATCGAGCCTAACGGCACGCGGCCCTGCTGCCGCGCGGCCTCAGACCGTCGGCGGTGTGGCTTCGTGGTGGGGCGCGCCGTGCGTGCGGCGGTCCTCCTTCATCGCGGCTTCCGCGAGGTGGCGTCGGCCGCCGGCCAACTCGTTGCGGACCTCCGCCTCGAGCGTGCGGAACGGCTCCCAATAGTTACCGTCGTAGTCCTCGACGATCTGGAACGTCCAGCGTCCGTCGATGACGTTGCGTCCGACCAGCTCGGTGTCGATCCGGTCGGCGAGGGCGTCGTGTCCGGCTTCGCGGAGGGCGTCCGCGGCTTCGCCGAGCGCGAGGTCCGCTTTACCCGTCAGGCGATGGAAGCCGTAGAGCATGCCGCGCGCCTGCTCGACGACTTCGAGCGCCTCGGTCACTTTGCCGACCGCTTCCACGGTGGCGTCGTCGACCCCTTCGGGGACTCGGTGGGCGTCGTCGGGGCCGTCGGTGGTGCGATCGTCTGCAGAACTCATGTCACCAGTCTGTCCCGATCGGCCCCGGATGTCTGGGGCTTGCGGACGGAGGTGCACGATGTGAGCCGGCGGACGTCCTCACGTGCATCGATCTGGCTCGACCGGACTGCCCTTCGACAGGCTCAGGGACCGAGTTGGCTCCGCTGGACTTTTCCCGGTCGCTGAGCGCGTCCACCCCGGTCACTGAGCCTGTTGAAGTGCCCACGAGAAACCCGTCGTCGGCAGGGTCAGAACGGCGCCGGGTCGGGCTTTGTCCGGTGATGCTTCCCATCGGGTGTCGTCCACTCGAGCACCCCGCCGGGACCATGGTCGAGGTTCCAACCCGGCAGGTGCTTCATCCGGTGGTGATGTCGACACAGGCAGGCGAGATTGCCGACGTCCGTTGTGCCGCCGTCTTCCCACGCGACGGCATGGTCGAGGTCGCACGCTCTGGCTCGCCTGCCGCAGCCCGGTGCTCGACAGGTGCCGTCCCGGAGGCGCACAGCGCGTTGGAGGTCGGCCGGGACCCGGTACTGGTTCCGCCCGACCGAGAGCACCGCACCGGTTTCCGGTTGGACCAGGATCCGGGTGAAGCTGGGTGCGTTCACCGCGATCCGGGCCGCGGTCGCCGGGTCGATCGGGCCGTAGCCGTCGAGCGTGGCCGGGGCATCGCTCATGCCGGCCATGCTCAGCGCCGGGACCGTGATCTGCACGGTCGGTTTGATGTGCTCCTGCACCTCGATCGGGTGCGGGAGCACCGGGCTCGACATCACGTCCTCGGGCGTGACGCCGGTGAGCGCGAGCGCTGCGAGTGCGTCGGCCTGCAGTTGTGCGCAGGTGCGGGTGTCGCCGGCGTTGCGCGACTCCGCTGCGGCGGTTTCGATGCGCTCGATGATGCCCTGCGCGATGGGTGCGGTGGTGAAGAGGTGCGCCCACGCCATGCCGTCCGCTGCGGGCTCGAACTCCACCCGGCGGTCGGCCTCGGACCGGACGGCTCGGGCGGTGATGGACTCGGGGTGGAGTCGTTCGCGGAGCACGCGGGCGCGCCTGCGGAGGTTCGCGTTGGTGGACTCCTCTGCGACCGGCAGGACTTCCGCGAGGAACGCCGCCCGCCCCTCGACCGGCACATCACTGAGTTGGTCGATGATCGTCTGCGCATGCCGCGCCGAGATACGCCCTGCCTCGAGCGAGGCGAGCACGGCCGGCGCTTCGTTCACGAGGCGTTCCGCGTCGTTGCTCGCACGCTGCACGGTCCGCTCGGGCGTGCGGGTCGCCATCGCGAGGGCCGCGCAGGTCGAACGGCGGGACAGCGCCTGACGCTCGGCGGGCGGGAAGATCGCCGGGACCGTGGCGTCGGCGAAGGCGTCCGCGTAGGCGGCGGAGCGGGCGAGGAGCCGGGCCTCACGCGCGTCGAGGGCTGCCCGCAGCCGTTGGATCTCTGCGTATTCGTCCGAGAACTCCGCGAGTTGCGCGGCGTATTCGTCGCCGACGCGGGTCGCGGTGAGGGGGGTCTCGGTCATGGGACAAGTCCACCATGGACCACTGACATTCCAGATGCTGAGTCGCACCGGTTGTGGACGTTGCTCGTGTGCTCTTCGACAGGCTCAGGGACCGGGGGAACAGCGCCGGATTCGTGAGCTTCGTCGTGTGTCTTTCGACAGGCTCAGGGACCGGGGAAGGGTGCCGGACTCGGGAGGTCGCGCGTGTGCCCTTCGGCAGGCTCGGGGGCCGAACTTCGCCGAGTGTGCTTTCCGGTCACTGAGCTCGTCGACGTGCGGAGGTTCCTTGTTGCTCAGGGACCGGGAGCGGGTGCTCAGGGAGCAGAGGAGGCTGGTCCATCCCGGGTGCGTTAGTAGTTCAGGCAGCGATCCGGATCCTCGGTCTCCGGAGGATCACCCTGATAGAGGGTGAAGAAGTTCTCGGCCGGACCGGACAAGGACCCGCGGGCGTGGACGCAGAGACGTGCGAGATCATCGTCGCTCCGGACATCGGAGGTGATCCGGGACGTATCGCATGCACCGCCACCGGGCTCCAGGATCAGGTCGCGATGGGTTCCCTCGTTGTCCACCATCCAGGTCCCGGAGAAGTCGATCGGCTCGTCCGCACGGGGGTCGTCGTCACGGCTGCACTGAACCTGCGAGGGCCAGGCGGTGGCCTCGAACGTTCCGTCGTCGGCGAGCTCGAGCCGGGTGTCCCCGCTGCGCCAGGTGCCGACGGCTTCATCGCGCGGCAGTCCGTACCTCGTGTCCGAGCAGGCGACGAGTGACGTGCCGAGCATGACTGCGAGCACGGAGGCTGCTATCCAGAACGCGCTTCGAGACGTCACCCGCGGTACCTGGTCGGTCGCTCGGTGTGCCGGTCTCGATTCCACGCTGCGAGTCTGACCGTCATGGCAGGGGAGTGGCAACTCGTCGGGGCATGCGGTCCGGCGGCAGGGCAAAAAAAGAACCCCCACCATGTAGAAGCTAGGTGGGGGTTCCGTGGCTCCGACGGGCGTCGATCCCGTGACCTCACGATTTTCAGTCGTGCGCTCTACCAACTGAGCTACAGAGCCGAGTACATCAGCTGCACGAACGGCGACGATGTCTCAAAAGCAGAAGCCCTCCCTTGCGAGAGGGCTTCCGACCTTTTGCGACCCTGACGGGACTTGAACCCGCGACCTCCGCCGTGACAGGGCGGCACGCTAACCAACTGCGCTACAGGGCCATACATGTTGAATTGCTGCTGATACGAACTGCGGTGATGCTGGTGTTCCTCGGTGCTTCTCGCAGTCGCGCAGACTCACTATACCTGAATCTGTGCGGCTGTTTTTCCAGTAGTCGGTGGTGACCCCAACGGGATTCGAACCCGTGCTGCCGCCGTGAAAGGGCGGTGTCCTAGGCCGCTAAACGATAGGGCCGCGAAGCCCTGAAGCTTCATGACTACCGAGCGACAAGCATACGGATGAAACCGCCGAATCCAAAATCGGGTTCGCGGAGCTGCGGTCGGCACACCAAGACGGATGTGGCGACAGGCACCGAATGACCACTGCACGGCCCCCGGCCGGGGTTAGCCTCTGGCGTGGACCACTCCCGGATGCCGCGGCCGACGGGAGTGTCCGCAGCCGGTCCCGACCCCCGTCGGGCTAGCGTGGACAGTGGTACCGATGTGACCGATGTGACTGCAGCGAACCGAGATGGGCCCCTACTTCATGAGCAAGAAGCTTGCCGGCGCTTGGCGCCGAAGCCGGACGACCAACGCCGGATCGGCGTCATCCGTGCGGTGGCGAGGACGCCTCACCGCCGCCATCGTCATGTCGCTCACGATCGTCGGCTCGTTCGGCGTCGCCGGTCCGGCGTCCGCAGCCGACTACCCCTCGTGGGACGACGTCCAGGCGGCGAAGGGCAACGAGGCCGCCAAGGCCGCCGAAGTCACGAACATCAAGAACTTCATCGTCCAGCTGCAGGACGAACTGCAGGTCGCCCAGGACGAGGCCGAGAAACGCGGCACGGAGTTCCAGGCCGCTGAGGAGGCCTTCTTCGAGGCGGACGCCCGGGCCACCGCGATCCAGTCGCAGGCCGACGCCAAGACGACCGAGGCCGACACCGCCACGAAGCAGGCCGGTCGGGTCGCCTCACAGCTCTACCGGTCCGGCGGCGCCGACCTCAGCCTGAGCCTCTTCCTCGACGGCGAGAGCAAGGGCGCGACCGACCTGTTGTCGAAGCTCGGCAACATGAACCAGGTCGCCGAGCACAGCAACGGCGTCTACGAGCAGGCGGTCGCCGCACGCAACACCGCGGCTGCGCTCGGCGAGCAGGCCGGTGTCGCCCGCGACGAGCGTGAATCGCTCCGACAGGCGGCTCAGACGGCCATGGAGGCGGCCCAGGCGGCTGCGTCCGCGGCGGCGGCGAAGCTCGAGAAGAACCAGGAGCTGATCGTCACGCTCAACGCGCAGCTGACCGCGTTGCAGGACACGACGGCGAAGACGGTCAAGGAGTTCGAGGCGGGCGAGGCGGCGAGGAAGGCCGCCGAGGCTGCGGCAGCGGCCGCGCGTGGCGAGAGCGCCGACGGCGGTCAGCTCAGCAGCCAGGGCTGGGCGATCCCGGCCTCCGGCAGCATCTCGGGCACCTACGGTTACCGCGATCCGATCTCCACGGGCGGCGGCAGCTCGGGCAGCTTCCACCGCGGCACCGACATCGCGGGCGGCTGCGGGATCCCGATCTACGCGGCTACCTCCGGCACCGTGACCTACGCCGGTTGGTACGGCACCTACGGCAACTTCATCCTCATCGACCACGGCTCCGGCGTCTCGACCGGCTACGCGCACATCGTGAACGGCGGCATCCAGGTCGGCGTCGGCTACCAGGTCTCCGCCGGACAGGTCATCGCCTACGTCGGCACGACCGGCGCTTCGACCGGCTGCCACCTGCACTTCGAGGTCCGCATCAACGGCAGCGCGATCGACGCGCAGCCGTTCATGGCCGACCGCGGGGCGCCGCTCGGCTGATCGAGCGCAGCGACCCGCACGACGAAGCGGCCGGCACCCGAGGGTGTCGGCCGCTTCGTCATGCGGTGTGCGGAGGTCCGCAGGGGGTCAGTGCCCCTCCGCCTTGAGCTTGTCGAAGCCCGCGAGGATGATCTTCTCGGCCGCGGCGGCGTCGCCCCAGCCGTCGATCCGCGCCCACTTGCCGGGCTCGGTGTCCTTGTAGTGGACGAAGAAGTGCTCGATCTCGTCGCGCGTCGCCTGCGGGATGTCGTTCAGGTCCTGGATGTGCGACCAGCGCGGGTCCTTGTACTGCACGGCGATGACCTTGTCGTCGCCGCCGCCGTCGTCCGTCATGTGCAGCACACCGACGGGGCGGACCTTGATGCCGACGCCCGGGAAGGTCGGGAAGTCGAGCAGGACCAGGACGTCGACCGGGTCGCCGTCCTCGCCGAGGGTGTTCTCGAAGAAGCCGTAGTCGGCGGGGTAGACGAAGCTCGTGAACAGGACGCGGTCCAGGAAGACCCGACCGGTCTCGTGGTCGATCTCGTACTTGTTGCGGCTGCCCCGCGGGATCTCGATGACGGCGTCGTACTCGGCCATAAGCCTGCTCCTTGCGCGGTTGGATGACGTGGAGTCGGCGCGGTCGCCGACGAGGACCAACCATAACCGATGCGTCCCGGAGCGAACGGCGTGGGGAGGCGCTCGGCGCGGTGCAATAGCGTGGTCCGCGTGAACGACGTCCGACCCTCGCTCCACCCGTCCGTCGCCGCCCTGCGGAAGGCGGTGCGCGATGCGCTCGCGGGCACGGCGCCAGCGGCGACGCGTGACGTCGCCGGTGCCGACCTGCTCGTCGCGCTGAGCGGTGGCGCCGACTCGCTCGCGCTCGCCGCCGCGACCGCGTTCGAAGCCGGAAAGGTCGGTCTGCGGGCCGGCGCCGTGATCGTCGACCACGGACTGCAAGCGGGCTCGGCCGACGTCGCGGCGCGCGCCGCGGACCAGGCGCGTGCCCTCGGGCTCGACCCCGTCCTCGTCCGCGTCGTCGAGGTGGGCTCCGAGGGTGGACCGGAGGCCGCGGCACGGGCGGCCCGGTACACCGCGCTCGACGCCGCCCGGGTCGAGGTCGGTGCGTCCCTGGTGCTGCTCGCGCACACCCTCGACGACCAGGCGGAGACCGTGCTCCTCGGCCTCGCTCGCGGGTCGGGCACGGGTAGCCTCCAGGGCATGGCGCCCGTCTCCGGTGCACTCCTCCGACCGCTGCTCGGGATCCGACGCTCACAGACCCGCGAGGCGTGCGCGGCCGAAGGACTCGAACCGTGGCACGACCCGCACAACACCGACGACGCCTACGCGCGGGTCCGGGTCCGGGAACGGGTCCTGCCGGTGCTCGAGGCGGAGCTCGGGCCGGGGATCGCCGAGGCCCTCGCCCGCACCGCCGACGCCGCCCGAGAGGATGCGGACGCGTTCGAGGAGATGATCGAGGAGACCATCGAGGAGCTCGTGGAGCACGCCGAGGCCGGGATCTCCGTCAGCGCCGGGGCACTCGCCGCCAATCCGGCGGCGCTCCGCCAGCGCATCATCCGGTACATCGTGCAGAGCGAGTTCGGCGTCTCGCTCACGAGGTCGCAGACGATCGAGGTCGCGCGGCTCGTCACCGATTGGGCGGGCCAGGGGCCGATCGACCTGCCCGGCCTGACGGCGTCCCGGCATGCGGGACGCATCGTCTTCGCGGCCCGCTGACCAGCGGGCTCTCCGAGCAGGAGGCGCACGGGCGTCCGGGTCATCTCGCATACACTCGACGCATGGAGCAGAGCGACATTTCCGACGACCTCACGACCATCCTCGTCACCGAGCAGGAGATCCGCGACAAGCTCGCCGAACTCGCCCGGCAGATCGAGACCGACTACGCCGGGAAGGACGTCCTGCTCGTCGGCGTCCTGAAGGGTGCGGTCATGGTCATGGCCGACCTCGCGCGCGAACTCCGCATCCCGCTCTCGATGGACTGGATGGCCGTCAGCTCCTACGGAGCCGGCACGAAGTCGAGCGGTGTCGTCCAGATCCGCAAGGACCTCGACGCCGACCTCACCGGCCGTCACGTCCTGATCGTCGAGGACATCATCGACTCCGGCCTCACCCTCTCCTGGCTGCTCGAGAACTTCGCCTCGCGCGGAGCCGCGTCCATCGAGGTCTGCGCGCTCCTCCGCAAGCCCGAGGCCGCGAAGGTGCACGTCGAGTGCAAGTACGTCGGTTTCGACATCCCGAACGACTTCGTCGTCGGGTACGGCCTCGACTTCGACGAGAAGTACCGCAACCTCCGCGACGTCGGCGTCCTCGCCCCGCACGTCTACGCCTGAACCACTCCACCGTCCGCACACCGCACCCCTGTTAAGCCCACGGCAAACACAGGGGAGGCATCCAGCGGCGAGGGGGTAGCCTGATTCGCGACGCGGCTCCGCCCGTCGACCCCTCCTGCAGAAAGGGAACGGGCCAGCCCCGGCCTCTCAACTTATGAACGTCAAGCGTCTCTTCAAGGGTCCCATCCCGTACCTCATCATCGCCGCCCTGGTCTTCTGGATCGGCATCAGCCTGATGAGCATGAACGGCTTCCGTGAGGTCTCCACGCAAGAGGGTCTCGCCTTCCTCGAGAAGGGGCAGGTCAAGGAGGCCGTCATTACCGACGGCGACCAGCGCGTCGACCTCACGCTGACGAAGGCCGACGACGAGTTCGGCAAGCAGGTGCAGTTCTACTACGTCGGCGCCCGTGCGGCCGACGTGGTCGAGGCCGTCGACGCCGCAGACCCGTCCGGTGGCTACAACGACAAGGTGCCCCAGCCGAGCTGGCTCCTGTCGATGCTCGGACTCCTCCTCCCGCTGCTGCTCATCGGTGTCTTCTTCTGGCTGATGCTCTCCGGCATGCAGGGCGGCGGCAACAAGGTCATGCAGTTCGGCAAGTCCAAAGCGAAGCTCGTCTCGAAGGAGTCGCCGAAGGTGACCTTCGACGACGTCGCCGGTGCCGACGAGGCGATCGAGGAGCTCGAGGAGATCAAGGACTTCCTCAAGGAGCCCGCGAAGTTCCAGGCCGTCGGCGCGCGCATCCCGAAGGGCGTCCTGCTGTACGGCCCTCCTGGAACGGGCAAGACGCTCCTCGCCCGCGCCGTCGCCGGTGAAGCCGGTGTGCCGTTCTACTCGATCTCCGGTTCCGACTTCGTCGAGATGTTCGTCGGTGTCGGTGCGAGCCGCGTCCGCGACCTCTTCCAGCAGGCCAAGGAGAACTCGCCCGCGATCATCTTCGTCGACGAGATCGACGCCGTCGGTCGCCACCGCGGCGCCGGTATGGGCGGCGGTCACGACGAGCGCGAGCAGACCCTCAACCAGCTCCTCGTCGAGATGGACGGCTTCGACGTCAAGACGAACGTCATCCTGATCGCCGCGACCAACCGTCCCGACATCCTCGACCCCGCGCTGCTGCGCCCGGGCCGCTTCGACCGCCAGATCGGCGTCGACGCCCCCGACCTCGCCGGTCGCAAGAAGATCCTCGAGGTGCACGGCAAGGGCAAGCCGCTCGCCGCGAGCGTCGACCTCGAGGTCGTCGCCCGCAAGTCGCCCGGCTTCACCGGTGCCGACCTCGCCAACGTCCTCAACGAGGCCGCACTGCTCACGGCGCGCTCCAACGCGCAGCTGATCGACAACCGCGCACTCGACGAGGCCATCGACCGCGTCATCGCCGGCCCGCAGCGCCGCACGCGCGTCATGCGCGAGCAGGAGAAGCTCATCACCGCGTACCACGAGGGCGGTCACGCGCTCGCTGCAGCGGCGATGAACAACACCGACCCCGTCACGAAGGTCACGATCCTTCCGCGCGGCCGCGCCCTCGGCTACACGATGGTCCTGCCCCTCGAGGACAAGTACTCCGTCACGCGCAACGAGCTGCTCGACCAGCTCGCCTACGCGATGGGCGGCCGCGTCGCCGAGGAGCTCGTGTTCCACGACCCGACCACGGGTGCGTCGAACGACATCGAGAAAGCCACGGGCATCGCTCGCAAGATGGTCACCGAGTACGGTATGACCACCGACGTCGGCGCCGTCAAGCTCGGGCAGTCCTCGGGCGAGATGTTCCTCGGCCGCGACATGGGCCACCAGCGCGACTACTCGGAGGAGATCGCGCAGCGCGTCGACGCCCAGGTCCGCGAGCTCATCGAGGCCGCACACGACGAAGCCTGGCAGGTCATCACGACCAACCGGGCCGTGCTCGACCGCCTCGCCGCCGAGCTGATGGAGAAGGAGACCCTCGACCACGTCCAGCTGGCCGAGATCTTCAAGGACGTCAAGAAGCTCCCGCCGCGCCCCGTCTGGCTGTCCAGCGAGAAGCGTCCCGTCGGGTCGGGTTCGGCCGTCGGTTCCGCATCGTTCACCGCACCCATCGACTCCGGTGCGGCTGACGGCGGCGTGAGCTCGGAGCCCGAGCCCGAGGCTCCCGCGAAGCCCAAGCGCACCCGCGCGACGAAGCCGCGACCGGCGACCGCCTAGCCCGCATGACCCACGGCGAGCACACCGCGGACGACGCGGTCGCAGCCGCGCAGGCCGAGCCCGATCAGGGCTCGGCCTCGCGGTCGTCGGTGGACCGCGAACGGATCGCCGCAGCGGTCCTCGAGATCCTCGAGGCGATCGGCGAGGACCCCTCCCGCGACGGCCTCGCCGACACCCCCTCGCGCGTCGCCGACGCGTACGCGGAGTTCTTCGGTGGCGTCGGCCAGGACGCCGGCGTGCACCTGGCCCGCCCCATCCCGATCGAGGAGGGCGCGACCAGTGACGTCGTGCTCGTCCGGGACATCGCCTTCCGTTCCGTGTGCGAGCACCATCTGCTCCCGTTCCTCGGCACGGCGCACATCGCCTACCTGCCTGACGAACTCGTCATCGGCCTCGGTGCCCTGCCGAAGCTCGTCGACACACTCGCCTCGCGCCCGCAGGTCCAGGAGCGCCTGAGCGAGCAGATCGCCGACACCCTCGTCGAGCGGCTCGCGCCCCGCGGCGTCCTCGTCGTGCTCCAGGCCGCGCACGGCTGCGTCTCGATGCGCGGATCGCGCCAGGCGACGAGCACCACCGTCACCATCGCCAGCCGTGGAGCCCTGGCCGATCCGGCCGCGCGGGCCGAGCTGATGGTCCTGATCGGCGCGTCCGCCGACCAGGCGGGGTGATCGCATGTTCCAGATCATGGGCGTCGTCAACGTCACCCCCGACTCGTTCAGCGACGGCGGCCGGTACCTCGACGTCGACGACGCCGTCGCCCACGGGCTCGAGCTCATCGCGGCCGGCGCCACCGTCATCGACGTCGGCGGCGAATCGACGCGGCCCGGTGCCGCCCGGGTCGACACCCGCGAGGAGCAGCACCGGGTCGCACCCGTCATCGCGGCGTTGGCCGCCGCTGGTGCGCGAGTGAGTATCGACACGATGAACGCGGACACCGCCAGTGCCGCGGCCGACGCCGGTGCCTCGATCATCAACGACGTCTCCGGTGGCCTCGCCGACGACCGGATGCCGGGCGTGATGGCGGCGTCCGGTCTCGACTGCGTCATCAGCCACTGGCGCGGGCACTCGGCCGACATGGCGAGCCGCGCCACCTACACCGATGCGGCGGTCGATGTCGCTCGGGAACTCGACGACCGGGTGACGACCCTCCGCGCTCAGGGCGTCGACCCCGGCCGGATCGTCGTCGATCCGGGCCTCGGGTTCTCCAAGCACGCCGAGCACAACTGGCGCATCCTCGCCCGACTCGACCTGCTGCGCGAGCTCGGGTACCCGGTGCTGGTGGGCGCGTCCCGCAAACGGTTCATCGGAGCGCTCCTCCCCGAGGACGCCCCGATGGAGGCGCGCGATCTGCCGAGCGCGGTGGTGAGCGTGCTGGCCGCGCAGGCCGGAGCCTGGGGTGTGCGCGTCCACGACGTCGCCGCCACCAGACTCGCTCTCGATACCCTCGATGCATGGCAAGGTGGAGCCGATGACTGATTCGATCACCCTCACGGGCCTGCGGGCGTTCGCGCACCACGGCGTCTTCGACTTCGAGCGCGAGGCCGGACAGGAGTTCGTCATCGACGTCACCGTGTCGCTGGACCTCCGCCCGGCCGCCGGCGGCGACGAGCTCGGCGCGACCATGCACTACGGAGAGCTCGCCGAAGCGGTCGTGGCGGCCGTCGAGCGCGACCCGGTCGACCTCATCGAGACCGTGGCCGAGCGCATCGCCGACGTGGTGCTCGCGAACGAGCGCGCGGAAGCGGTCCGGGTCACGGTGCACAAACCGAGCGCCCCCATCACGGTGCCCTTCGCGGACGTGGCGGTGACGATCGAGCGAACCCAGGCCGACAGTACTGCGACCGGGCGGGTCGTCTGATGGTCTCGCGCACACCGATCCACGACCCCGCCCGTCGGCCCGGACCGCCGAAGCCTCGCGCCGTCTGGGCCGTCGTGGCCATCGGGGCCAACCTGGGGGACCGCCGCGCGACGATCGCACAGGCGGTGGAAGACCTCGCCGCCGTCGACGGGGTGCTCGAGGTGCGCCCGTCGCCGCTCGTCTCGAGCGCGGCCGTCAAGCCTGCCGGCGTCGACGAGTCGGCTCCCGCCTACCTCAACGGTGTCGCGGCCGTCCGCACCCGCCTCCAGCCGCACGCGCTCCTCGACGAACTCCAGCGGATCGAACTCGCGCACGGCCGCGTCCGCGAGGAGCGCTGGGGCGACCGGACGCTCGACCTCGACCTCATCGCCTACGACGACGAGACGATCGACGACGATCGCCTGACGGTCCCGCACCCGCGAGCAGCCGAGCGCGGATTCGTCGTCGTGCCCTGGCTGCTCCTCGACCCCGACGCGACGCTGCCCGGCGTCGGCCGCCTCGACACCCTCGCGGCCGCCAAGGACGGCTCCGTGGTCCCCGACGACGGCAGGCACCCGTGACCCGCACCACCGCGACACCGCTCATCGTCCTCGCCGGGGTGGGCGTCGTCGTCGGCTTTCTCGTCGAAGTCGCGATGGTCTCCGGCGGACGCGCGTCGATCATCCCACCCGTCACCCTCGCGGTCTCGCTCGTGGCGGTCGCGATCATCCTCATCGCCCTGTCCTGGCCGATCCGCCGTAGCACGACCGGTCGCGCCACGCGCCGGATCGACCCGTTCCGCGCCATGCGGGTCGCCGCGCTCGCGAAGGCCTCGAGCCATGCCGGCTCCCTGGTGGCGGGGGCGACGGTCGGCATACTGCTCTTCGTCCTGACCCGCCCGATCCTGCCCGCGATAGGCTCGTTGTGGCTGGTGATCGCGTCCATCGTGGGATCGGTCGCACTCGTCGTCGCCGCCTTGGTGGCCGAGTGGTTCTGCACCGTTCCGAAGGATGATGATGACGACGCCGCACCCGGGGGAGCCCCGTCCCACACCTGATCAGCCCGCTGAACGGCCGCTGATCGAGACGCCGCTGGAGGAGCTGTCGTCGCCGGAGACGGTCCACGCCGGTCCCGCGGAGCAGAGCGGCAAGCGGCTCGAGCTGCCCGATGCCGAGTGGCGCCGCGTGAGTCGCAAGCTCATCGCCGTCGAGTTCATCTCCGAGGGTGCCGGCCTCGTGCTCGTCACGGCGGCCGTGGTCTTCGTCGCGCTCGTCTGGGACTGGACCTGGATCTGGTGGCCGTTCGCCGCCTTCGCCGTGATCTCCCTGATCGCCGCGGCGTTCATCCCGCGCCGGATCCGATCGATCGGGTACCAGCTGCGCGCGGACGACCTGTTGTTCCGCCGAGGGATCATGTGGCAGCGCTTCGTCGCCGTGCCGTACGGGCGCATGCAGCTCGTCGACATCAACCGCGGGCCCCTCTCGCGCGCGTTCGGCCTCGCCGACCTCAAGTTCGTGACCGCCTCCGCCTCGACCGGAGTGGTGATCAACGGGCTGCCGGAAGCCGAGGCCGAGGGGCTGCGCGACCATCTGGTCGCCGTGGCGGAGAGCCGGCGGACCGGACTGTGAGCGAGCACCAGGCGGCAGGACCGCCGGAGCGGTTCGAGGCTCCGGCCACGGGTCCTCGGGTGAAGCCGACGGCCGAGGCGATCGTCCCACGGGTGGCCGGACAGAGTCTCGTCGACGGGCAGTGGCACCGGTTGCACCCGGCGACGCCGTTGCTGCGCGGCGGGATCGCGTTCGTCGCCATCCTCGGCATCGTCATCGCGAACCTCCGCGAGCGCCTCATCGAGTTCTTCATCCCCGCTCCGGGGATGGAGCAGCCGACCGACCCGATCGACTACATCCTCAACCACGGCTTCGTCGGGTGGGTGCTCCTCGCGATCGCCGTCGGGCTCATCGTGGTGATCGCCGTGTTCTGGTTCTCCTGGCGCATGCACACCTTCCGGGTCACCGACGAGGCGGTGGAGGTGCGCAGCGGCATCCTGTTCCGCACGAACCGCAAAGCCAAGCTCGACCGCATCCAGGGCGTCTCCATCGAGAAGCCGCTCCTCGCCAGGCTCATCGGGGCCTCCCGCATCAACGTGAGCGTCGCGGGCCAGGACGCGAACGTCAAACTCGAGTACCTGTACGGTGCCGACGCCGACGGCCTCCGCCGGGACGTACTCACGCTCGCGAGCGGGGTGAAGCTCGCCGAACGCCGGCAGGCCGCAGCAGCCGTCGACCCGGCTGACCCGACCCTGCCGCCTCAAGCGGTGCCCGACGGCGCCGGCGGGGTGTCCCGGTTCGTCACCGAGCGCGTCGACGACTTCATCTCGCCCGAACTCGACCCGGAGGAGGCGGTGCCGGACTCCGTCGTCCGCCTGACGCTCGGGCGCCTGGTCGGGTCCACGCTGCTCAGCCCGTTCACCGTGATCGTCCTGATCTCGGTCGTGGTCGGTGTCGTGCTCCTCGTCAACGGCCTGGACTGGGCCTGGTTCTGGCTCGTCCCCATGGTGCTGAGTCTCGGGGCCTTCGTCTGGTCGAGCGTGACGAAGTCGCTGCGCTACAGCATCGCCGCGACCCCCTCGGGCGTCCGCATCGGCTTCGGGCTCTTCTCGACGACCAACGACACCGTCCCGCCCGGCCGGATCCACGCGATCGAGGTGTCGCAGCCCATCATCTGGCGGCCGTTCGGCTGGTGGCGGGTGCGGATCAACAAGGCCGGCCTGTCGCTGGAGCAGGCCGCTCGCGGTGCGACGAGCAACACGGTGTTGCCGGTCGGGTCGCTCGTGGACGCCGCGCAGGTCGTGGAGTTGATGCTCGCGGGCCGCATCGACGGCAGCGCCTGGGCGCCCCTGCAATCGGCCCTCGCCACACGTGACGGCGTCGGTTTCGTGGGCTCGCCCCGTCGCTCGCGATGGATCAACTGGTTCTCCTGGCGTCGTACCGGCTACGCCCTGCGCGACGGGATGCTGCTGTTCCGGCAGGGGGTGGTCTGGCGCAAACTCCACATCCTCCCGCTCGCACGCCTGCAGAGCATCCGGATCGACCAGGGACCGCTCCTGCGCGCGCTCGACCTCGCCTCCGCGACCGCGCACACGGTCCCCGGCCCGGTGATCGCCAAGCTTCCGGCCATGGCCCGCGACGAGGCGGTGCGGATGTTCGACGCGGCGTCGGCGGCGATCGTGGTCGCACAGTCGATCGATCGCAGCCACCGGTGGGCGAGCTTCGACCCTGAGCACCAGCCGTCCGAAGCGCAGGCGACGGCCCCCTACCTCGATGAGCCGACGGCGCAGTCCGCGTCGGTGACGCGGCCGGAGGCCGAGCCGTGGCAGGAGCAGCGGCCGACTCCGTCCGTCCCGCTCCCGACGACCAACCACGACCGGAGGATCACGTGAGCGCGGAACGACGCAGCGCCAGACTCGGCATCGGGATCATCGGGAGTGGTCGCGTCGGCCCGGTCATCGGAGCGGCGCTCGGGGGAGCGGGTCACGCGATCGTCGGCATCACCGCGGTGTCGGAGGAGAGCCTCGAACGGGCGAACGCCCTGTTGCCGGACGTCCCGGTGCTCGATCCGACCGAAGTGGTCGAGCGGAGTGAACTCGTCGTCATCGCCGTACCGGATGCGCAACTCGCGTCGTTGGTCGAAGGGCTCGCGGCGGTCGGTGCGTGGCAGCCGGGTCAGCTCGTCGCCCACACCTCGGCTCGGTTCGGGACCGCAGTCCTCGCTCCCGCCGCGAAGGCCGGCGCCATCCCGTTGGCATTGCACCCCGCGATGGTGTTCACCGGGACGAGCCTCGACCTCGCCCGGCTCCACGAGACGTCGTTCGCCGTGACCGCACCGGCCCCGGTCCAACCGATCGGGCAGGCGCTCGTGGTCGAGATGGGCGCGGAGCCCGTGATCATCGCCGAGGCCGATCGAGCGGCCTACGCCGAAGCGGTGGAGACGGCCGCGAGCTTCTCCCGCGCGGTCGTGCAGCAGGCGACGGGTCTGCTCCAGGACATCGGCGTGGAGAACGCCGGCGGCTTCCTGTCCTCGCTCGTGCGGTCGTCGGTCGACGAGGCCCTGCGCGGTGCGACCACGCCCGACGTCGACGAGCTGCTCTAGCCGGGTGGACGGACCACCGCCCGCCCACCCGAGTCGGGGCGGGCGGGCGGGTCCGAGTCAGCCGACCCGTGTCAGCGGCTGCGGCGGCGACGGATCAACGCGTCGACGGCGAGTCGGCCCGGGCCCGCGAGGGTGAGCGCGAGCGACGCGAGTGCGAGCAGCATGACGTACTCGAAGCCACCGTCGGCGGCGTAGAACCCCGCCGGCAGGTGCACGAGCACCATCGCTACGGCCATCGTCACCGCGAGCAGGGCTCCCACGATGCGCGTGCCGAGGCCGACGATGAGCAGCAGGCCACCGACCACCTCGAGACCGGCGACGACGACCGCCGCGACCTCGGGAGCCGGGATCCCCATGCCGCCGAACCCGGAGGCGACGCCAGGGATCGAGTCGACGAGGAACTTCTGGAGCCCGTGCGCGATGAAGACCACGCCGAGGGCCAGGCGCAGGAGGAGGAGACCGGCGTCGATCCCCGCCTGTCCGCGCGGCGCGGCGGGGGAGGCCGGGACCGGTGGGACGGTGGTGGCGTCGCGGTGGTCGGTGTGCTGGTGGTCGGAGAGCGTCGTCATGACGAGCCTTTCGAGTTCGTTTCCGGCGTCGGTGCCCCCGATCGGGACTCCTGTCCTTCGAGCCAAGCACGGCCCGGGTACCCGGCGATGTCCTCCGAATGGTTGTTCGCAGACCCTTGTCAGGCCGTCGATAGCCGGTTCATAGGAAGCCGGCCGTGCGCGCGGCCCGCACGGTCCCCGGTAAACTCCAGTGACCGCACGAGGAGAATCCCACCGCATGACTGACACGACGCCAGAGCCGATCGACGACGCAGCAGAGCAGGCAGAGCTCTCCGAGCAGAAGGCCGTCCGGCTCGCGAAGCGCCAGCGCCTCATCGACGAGGCGACGTCGGGTGCCGGTGGCGCCTACCCCGTCACCCTCCCCATCACCGACACGATCCCGGCGGTGCGCGCCCGCTTCGGTGAGCTCCAGCCCGATGAGGCCACCGGCGTCACCGTCGGCGTCGCGGGCCGCGTCGTGCACCTGCGCAACACCGGCAAGCTCTGCTTCGCCAGCCTCCAGTCGGGCGACGGCAGCCGCATCCAGGCGATGGTGAGCCTCGCCAGCGTCGGCGACGAACAGCTCGCGGCCTGGAAGGAGCTCGTCGACCTCGGCGACCACGTCTTCGTCTCCGGCGAGGTCATCTCCAGCCGCCGCGGCGAACTGTCGATCATGGTGGCCGAGTGGACCATCGCGGCGAAGGCGATCCTGCCCCTGCCGAACCTCCACAACGAGCTCAACGAGGAGACGAGGGTCCGGAGCCGGTACCTCGACCTCATCGCCCGCGACCAGGCGCGCAAGAACGTGCTCGACCGGGCCAAGACGGTCGCGAGCCTCCGCCAGACCTTCACGGAGCGCGACTTCGTCGAGGTCGAGACGCCGATGCTCCAGGTCATGCACGGTGGAGCCTCGGCCCGCCCGTTCGTCACCCACTCGAACGCGTTCGACACCGAGCTCTACCTGCGCATCGCGCCCGAACTGTACTTGAAGCGCGCCGTCGTCGGTGGCATCGACCACGTCTACGAGATCAACCGCAACTTCCGCAACGAGGGCGCCGACTCCACGCACAGCCCCGAGTTCGCCATGCTCGAGGCGTACGAGGCCTACGGCGACTACGGCACCATGGCCGACCTCACGCAGACCCTCATCCAGAACGCCGCGCTCGCGACGAGCGGGAGCCACGTCGTCACCTGGGCCGACGGCACGCAGTTCGACCTCGGTGGCGAGTGGGACCGCATCTCGATGTTCGAGAGTCTGTCGGCCGCGGCGGGTGTCGAGATCACTCCGCAGACGCCGATCGAGGAACTCAAGGCGCTCGCCGAGCGTGAAGGCGTCGAGGTCCCGCACCCCATCCACGGCAAGTACGTCGAGGAGCTGTGGGAGCACTTCGTCAAGGGTGGCCTCGAGCGCCCGACCTTCGTCATGGACTTCCCCGTCGACACGAGCCCGCTCGTGCGCGCCCACCGCTCGATCGAGGGCGCCGTCGAGAAGTGGGACCTCTACGTCCGCGGCTTCGAGCTCGCCACCGGCTACTCCGAACTCGTCGACCCGGTCGTGCAGCGCGAACGCTTCATCGAGCAGGCGAAGCTCGCGGCGCAGGGCGACGTCGAGGCCATGCGTCTCGACGAGGAGTTCCTGCGGGCGCTCGAGTTCGGGATGCCGCCGTCCGGCGGCATGGGGATGGGCATCGACCGACTCCTCATGGCGCTGACCGGTCTCGGCATCCGCGAGACGATCCTCTTCCCCCTGGTCAAGTAGCTGCCACCCGGCAGCACGACCACCGACAGTCAGGCGCGACGATGAGCATGATGGACCCCGGCGACCACCAGGACCCGAAGAAGCAGGGGCCGACGACGGCGCGCATCACGATCTGGATCGTGGTCGGCGGCATCGGCCTGTACCTCGTCGTCAGCGGTCTGTGGGGCGCTCTCGCCGGAGGCTCCTGAGCCGGCTGCGCGCCCGATCGGGATCGCGCCACCACGTCGTTCCGGTCTCTGAGCCGGCTCTCCGGTCCCTGAGCCTGTCGAAGGGCGGTACGATTGACGGGTGATCGAAGACTACTGGCTCAACGCGCTCTGGTCGCTGCTGCCCACCGTGGTCGTCGGCATCATCTTCTGGGTCGTCATGCGCGCCATCCTGCGGTCCGACCGCAACGAGCGCAAGGCGTACGCGCAGGTCGAGGCGGAGCAGCGCGCGAAGCTCGGTCTCCCGCCGGTCGAGCCCTCCGGCCCCCGCGAGGTCTGACCCGCACGTATCACGTGGCGAGGTCGCTCCACAGCTGTCCGGCATGGTCAGTAGGCTGGAGCCTCGGCAGCTGAGCGGATGGGCGACATGACGATCGAGTTCTCCTGGAACTGGCTGGGCATCACGGCCCTCGTCCTGGACTTCATCATCCGTGTCATCGCGGTGATCGTCGTCCCGCGCAACCGGCGCCCCACCGCGGGGATGGCCTGGCTGCTCGCGATCTTCCTCATCCCGTACGTCGGTGTCATCGCCTTCCTCCTCATCGGGAACCCGAAACTGCCGCGGGCGCGCCGGCGGAAGCAGTACGACATCAACGTCTACATCCGCCAGACGACGCGCGACCTCGTCAAGGCGAACCTGACGTCGAACGCGCCGGCCTGGTTCCGCTCGGTCGTGACGCTCAACCGCAATCTCGGATCGATGCCGCTGCAGGGCGGGAACACCGCGAGTCTCATCGGTGACTACGAGGCGTCACTCCACGCCATGGCCGAGGAGGTCGACCGCGCCGAGCAGTTCGTGCACGTCGAGTTCTACATCCTCACCTGCGACCGCACCACGAAGCCGTTCTTCGACGCCCTCGAGCGTGCGGTGGCCCGCGGTGTCACGGTCCGAGTGCTGCTCGACCACTTCGCGAGCTGGCGGACCCCCGACTACAAGCACACGCTGAAGCGCCTCACCACGATGGGTGCCCAGTGGGCGCTCATGCTGCCGCTCCAGCCGTTCAAGGGCAAGTTCCAGCGTCCAGACCTCCGGAACCACCGCAAGATGGTGATCGTCGACGGCGCGGTCGCGTTCATGGGCTCGCAGAACATGATCGACCGGAGTTACAACAAGCCGGGCAACATCAAGCGTGGTCTCCAGTGGCAGGAGCTCATGACGCGGGTGGAGGGCCCCGGGGTCGCGGGGATCAACACGATCTTCCTGAGCGACTGGTACAGCGAGACGGGCGACGTCCTGTCCCACGAGGTCGGCCTGCTCGAGGCCCGACCGGTTGGGGACCTCGAACTGCAGGTCGTACCGAGCGGGCCGGGGTTCGACGGCGACAACAACCTCAAGTTGTTCCTCACCCTCATCTACGCGGCGCAGCGGCGCATCGTCATCACGAGTCCATACTTCGTACCCGACGAGTCGTTGCTCGCAGCGGTCACGACCGCCGTCCAGCGCGGTGTGCCGGTCGACCTGTTCGTCTCGGAGATCGGCGACCAGGCGATGGTGTGGCACGCGCAGCGCTCCTATTACGAGGCGCTCCTGCGGGCCGGCGTGCGGATCTTCCAGTACCCGGCGCCGTACATCCTGCATGCGAAGCACTTCACGATCGACGACGACGTCGCCGTGATCGGATCGAGCAACATGGACATGCGTTCCTTCGGCCTCAACCTGGAGGTCTCGCTGATGGTCCGCGGTCGCGAGTTCGTCCAGGAGATGCGGGGCGTCGAAGACGGATACCGGGAGATCAGCAAGGAGCTGACGCTCGCGGAATGGTTGAAACAGCCGCTGCGGTCGACGGTGCTCGACAACCTCGCGAGGCTCACCTCCGCGCTCCAGTAGGCGTCACCCGTCGCCGCACCGACGCCCCGATCATCCGACAGCTGCCCGTCTTCGTCCGGAGCTGTGGATATCCCAGATATCAGTCGACCACATTGTGTAACGTGTGACCGCCCCCTCTCGTCAAGAAGGTCGGACCCACGTGAACACCATCCTCTTCCGCAGGGCGCTCGGCGCCCTGTCCGTCGCCGCCGTGACCGGGGGCGCGCTGCTCCCGGCCGCGACGCCTGAACCCGCGGCCGCGCCGGCGCCCGACATCGTCTCGGCCGCCACCGACGTCTCGGACCGGGCGCTCGGGCTCACCACCGTGCTCCAGCGGACCGCCACCGGCAGCGTCCCGTTCGACGCCGAGCCGGGGCCCGGGCTCGACGTCTCTCCGGACGACCCCGTGCTGCGTTCCCACGACGCGGTCACCTACACGATCGAGGTGCAGCTGCGCGGTGCCGCCGAGGACGACCGGGTGGTCGTCCGTCAGCGTCTACCCGAGGGACTCCGATGGCCGCCCGTCGCCCAGCTCCCGGGGTACTGTGCCGCGGGCTCGACCGTCAGTGACGATCGCTCGGTCGTCGACTGCGTGCGGACCGACGTCCTGCCGAACTCGGTGAGCGCGATCGACCTCACGGCCGTGCTCGCATCCTCCCCGCCGAACGGCACGGTCATCACCGCGCCGCAGAGCGGGATCGAGACCATCGCGATCGACGCGGCCGACGGCTCGGAGATCCGTGCCAGCACGACCGCACCCGATCTCGTCGTCAGCAGTGCTCCCCGCGTCAACGTGGGTGTGAAGCGCGGTCCGATCGTCGCCGACGTCACGGAGCGCGACGGCACGCGAGGCTGGTACGTCGCGCACGACACCGCCCTCTCGGTCACCGGGTTCGGCACCGACGAGGGCCGTGGCGCCCGCGGGTCCGGCAACGTGGTCGAGGACGTGACCTTCCGGATCGACCTCGGCGGGTATCCGGCCGGCACCCGCCTGGCCACGGTGAACCCCGAGGGACGACCGGTCTCGAACAGCTGCCTCGTCGGCGCCTTCGACACCGCGGTCTTCCCGAAGGCCGGCGGCGGGGGCACCGACGCGGTCACGGATTCCGGGACCTGGTCCTGCGAACTCGAACCCGATGGTCGTTCCGCGCTCGTCACCATCAGCGGCGCCGATCTGAGCGGCGACCACATCCCGACCCGGTCCGCCTCGGGCGCCGCGATCACCGCGCAGGGTTTCCTCGCGATCGGCCGGTTCGGCGTGTTCGTGCCCGAGTCCGTGGTGCCGTCGAACGGCTCCCTCCCGGTGCGGCTCGACCTCACCGACCTCGACGTCCGGGGTGTCACCGCCGACGGGACACCCCTCCCGAACGCCCCCGAACCGCTCACCGACAACGCGGCCAACGCGACGATCGCCCAGCGCACCGGTGGCGGCGAGCACACGACGCGCTACGTCGACCGCCGGACGGAGAACCGTCTGGTACCGGGGCAGAGCACGGCCGGCTCCGGAGACGGGCCCGTCGCCGGCGGACAACGCTTCGAACAGACGGTCGCCTGGAACAACACCACGACGAGCCCCCTCACGGGAGCGGTGCTCTGCGCGGTCTTCGACCCGGCCACGCAGCGCGTCGGTGAGCGTCCCGGAGGCGGTGCCCCGGCCGAGTCCCGGACCACCGGTGGGCCCGTGATCGTCGAGTACGGCACGACGCCGAGCGTCGACACGACGGCCGACGCGGAGACCCGCCAGGCGCAGATGGACGCGACCACCTGTGAGGACGCCGACGACACCTGGGTCTCGGACCCGTCGCTCGTCGACACCGAGGACATCACCAGGGTCCGTCTCCGCCCGGTCGACGGTGTGCTCCCGCCCCGGACGGGCGTCACCCTGTGGGTACAGCTCCAGGCGGTGCCGGGCCTCGAGGTGGGCACCCGTCTCACCGAGACCTACAGTGTGAAGTCCTCCGGCAATGGGGAGGACCGTGAGTCGGCGAGCTCCTGGGTCGAGGACGGCTGGTGGCACGGACGGTATCGCGCCACCGACGACAACGCCCAGTACCCGCGAGGCGATCAGCTGGTCGCCGCGAACGCGGCGGTCGCTCTGAACAAGCGCGCGACCTCGCCCCAGGTCGCTCCCGGCGCACCGGCCCCCATCGCCGCCGGCTCCCCGATCACCTTCGAGGTCCGGCCGGAGATCGTCACGCCGGACGGCGTGGCCGACCGGGCTGCGGGTGTCACCGTCTCGGACTCCCTACCGGCCGGCTTCGTCTTCGACGCCGGATCGGCGACGCCGCCCGCGACGACCGCTGTGGCGCAGGCCGATGGGAGCACGCTCCTCACCTGGGACCTCGGTCGGATCAGGCAGGGCGCGGAGCCGGTGATCACCTACACCGCGATCTCGGATCGCTTCGTGGTGGGCCAGTTCCTCAATCGCGCGATCGTCGCGAGTCCCGACGACCCCGGATCGCTGTCGGACTTCCCGGCGGACGCCGGCAGACTCGACGCCCACTACTCCTGGCAGTCGATGGTGGTCAGCACCCCCTCGGGGCTGCAGATCGACAAGCACGTCGCCCGGTCCGTCGTCGAGTTCGGCGACGCGGTCGAGGTCGACGTCGTCTTCGGGAACATGAGCGCCGGGGCCGTGCAGCGCGAGGTCCGGATGATCGACGTCCTCCCGTACCCGGGCGACGAACGCGGCTCGACCGGGCAGGGCGTCCTGGCGGGTCCGGCCACGTCGGACGGAGCAGACCTCCGCTATACGGCGGCCCCCGGTGATGCGGTCGCGAGCCACGTCGACCCCGTCGTCGACGACGGCTTCGGCACCCTGCCGGACGGAGCACGATGGTGCGCGGCGGACGAGTTCGGCACGACCGGGTGCCCGGCGTCCATCGCAGCGGCGACCGCGATCGAGGCCACCGTCGCCGAGCTCGCGCCGTTCGCGCCGGTGGTCGTCGACTACGAGCTGACGACCACCGGTGCCGCGGTCGACGCCCGGTTCGTGAACGACGCCGTCGTGCACTCCGCGACGCAATCGCTCGGCGCGCAATCGCCGCAGGTCGCGGCCCGGTTGGTGAGCTCGGCGCTCGGGGAACGCATCTGGTGGGATCTCGATGCGAACGGGCTCGACGACGACGGGCTCGACGGGACGCCGGGGCCTGGTGTCGCAGACGTCGAGCTCGAACTGATCGGCACCGACAAGCACGGTGAGCCCGTCACCCGGGCCGTCACGACCGACACCGACGGGCGGTACCGGTTCGATGCGCTCCGCTCCGGCGCCTACCGGATCGACGTGCGACTCCCGGACGACCTGGTGGCCGATGCCACGTCGCCTCGGGTCGGCGACGACGATCTCCGGAACTCCGCGATCGACCCGGCGGAGTGGGTCATGCCGGACATCGTGATCGCGGACCCGTCGCCGAGCGGAGCCGACGGCGAGGACCTCCGTTGGAACGGTGGGCTCATCGCGACCGAGCCCGGGACCGGCCCGGATCCTGAGGGGCCGGGCGTGACGCCGGGTGGATCGGAGGGCTCGACCGGTCGGGACACCGCGAGTCCGCTCGCCGTCACCGGCGCCGGGCTCACGACCGGGGCACTGCTCGCGGCCGGCCTGCTCGTCGTCGCCGGTCTGCTCGTTTTGGCACTGCGGCGGACGCGACGGCTCGTCGCATCGGAGCAGCCGACGGACGGCCCGGTCACGACCGAGTGACGAGGCCGTGAGTCGGGCCGCGGGATCGATGTCCCGCGGCCCGACCCGGCTCCAAATGTCCGCAGAATCGACCCCGGACCGAGGGGTGGGCGCTCCCTATACTGGGGTCAAGTCAGGCCCACGACGGCGTCGCCTGCTCCCGGTCGACCCTTCGCCTGACGCGATCGAAGGAGGCATCAGTGCACCACACCGATATTCCGACCCGCTCCGACATCGTCGAGCTCGCCACCGCTCGCGAGCCCGGCAGCGTGTCGATCATCCTCGCGACGAGCACCAACCCCTCGGATACGAGCCATATCCGCCTGGACCTCAAGAACCAGGTGAAGGTGGCGGTCGAGCAGCTGACGGCCGCGGGAGCAGACCGGGCGGCGATCGCGGCGTTCACGCAGACGGTCGACGACCTCCAGGAGGATCCGGACTTCCTCCGCTACCTGTCGTCGAGCCTCGCGCTCTACATCAGCCCGAGTCTCACGCGCTACTTCCGCGTCCCGAACATCCTCCAGTCCTGCACGGAGGTCTCGGACCGCTTCTTCATCAAGCCGTTGATGCGTGCGCTCACCTTCCCGCAGTCGGCCTACGTCCTGGCGCTCGCGCAGAGCGGTGTGCGACTCGTGGCCGTCTCGCGTGATCTCCCGGCCACGAGCATCGAACTCGAGGGTGTCCCCGCCGACGTGGCCGCGGCCGCTGGTGTCGACTCGATCCGGGGTCGCGGTTCCGACGGACGCAGCCCCCAGGGACGCATCCAGGGCTCCGAGGGACAGAAGGTCCGGATGCAGGAGTACGCGCAGGCGATCAACAAGGCGTTGTCGCCCGTGCTCGCCGGTTCGAAGGAGCCGCTCATCCTCGCGGGCGCCGAACCGATGACGGGGATCTTCCGGTCCGTCTCGAGTTACAAGCACCTCGTGAAGCCCGAGATCGAGGGCAACCAGCAGGAGCGCTCCGACGAGCAGCTCGCCGCAGCAGCCCGGCCGATCCTCGACGAGCTGTACGCCGCCGAACTGCGCGCGCTGTGCGAGGAGTTCGGCACCCGCGCGTCGAACGGTCGTGCCGTGACCGACCTCGGCGACGTCGCACGTGCCGCGACGGCGAACGCGGTCGACACCCTGTTCGTCGACATCGACAGCAACCTGCCGGGCACGGTCGACGAGACCACCGGTGTCGTCACGCTCGCCGATGACGCCGACGCGACGAACTACGGCGTGATCGACGAGATCCTCCGCCGGGC
The DNA here is from genome assembly GCF_963518075.1 of uncultured Plantibacter sp. Lineage (NCBI taxonomy): Bacteria > Bacillati > Actinomycetota > Actinomycetes > Micrococcales > Microbacteriaceae > Plantibacter > uncultured Plantibacter sp. The sequence continues at coordinate 2,326 of NZ_CAUQHZ010000011.1, read as the reverse complement.
GCTGCTCTCCGACGCCCGGATCCTCGCCGTCCGTGCCGACGACGTCCCCGGTGGGGGCGCCCTCGCGGCGACCGTCCGGTTCGCGGTCTGACCGAGCCGCGATCAGCCGACACCCGCAGCGCACGTGCCCGGTGCACGTGCGCTGCGGCGTTCCCGGTGGCCGCGCATCACGCCCACGGCGAACAGGGGCGAAGAGAGCTGCGGCGGTCGTTACGCTCCTACTAACGGCATCACCACCCTGCCCGGTGCCGGAGGAGAGTGATCATGTTCGAGAGATTCACCGACCGTGCGCGTCGTGTCGTCGTCCTGGCCCAGGAAGAGGCCAAGATGCTCAACCACAACTACATCGGGACCGAGCACATCCTGCTCGGCCTCATCCACGAGGGAGAAGGAGTCGCCGCCAAGGCGCTCGAGTCCCTCGGGATCTCCCTCGATGCCGTGCGCGAGCAGGTCACCGACATCATCGGCACCGGCCAGCAGCAGCCGACGGGACACATCCCGTTCACGCCGCGCGCCAAGAAGGTGCTTGAGCTGAGCCTGCGCGAAGCGCTGCAGCTCGGCCACAACTACATCGGCACGGAGCACATCCTGCTCGGCCTCATCCGCGAGGGCGAGGGCGTCGCAGCCCAGGTCCTCGTGAAGCTGGGCGCCGACCTCAACCGTGTGCGCCAGCAGGTCATCCAGCTGCTTTCCGGCTACCAGGGCAAGGAAGCAGCCCCGGTCGGCGGCAACCAGAGTGAGCAGCAGGCGCAGGGCGGGTCGCAGATCCTCGACCAGTTCGGCCGCAACCTCACGCAGGCCGCGCGCGACAACAAGCTCGACCCGGTCATCGGTCGTGACAAGGAGATGGAGCGGGTCATGCAGATCCTCTCCCGTCGCTCGAAGAACAACCCGGTCCTCATCGGTGAGCCCGGCGTCGGCAAGACCGCCGTCGTCGAGGGTCTCGCCCAGGCGATCGTCAAGGGCGATGTCCCGGAGACGCTGAAGGACAAGCAGCTGTACTCGCTCGACCTCGGCTCGCTCATCGCCGGTAGCCGCTACCGCGGTGACTTCGAGGAGCGCCTGAAGAAGGTCACCAAGGAGATCCGCACCCGCGGCGACATCATCGTCTTCATCGACGAGATCCACACCCTCGTGGGTGCCGGTGCCGCCGAAGGCGCGATCGACGCGGCCTCCATCCTCAAGCCGCTGCTCGCCCGCGGTGAGCTCCAGACCATCGGTGCCACCACGCTCGACGAGTACCGCAAGCACTTCGAGAAGGACGCCGCACTCGAGCGTCGCTTCCAGCCGATCCAGGTCATGGAGCCGTCGCTGCCCCACACGATCAACATCCTCAAGGGGCTGCGCGACCGGTACGAGGCACACCACAAGGTGTCCATCACCGACGGCGCGCTCGTCTCGGCGGCGAACCTCGCCGACCGCTACATCTCCGACCGCTTCCTGCCCGACAAGGCCATCGACCTGATCGACGAGGCCGGCGCGCGCCTGCGTCTGTCGATCCTCTCGAGCCCCCCGGAGCTGCGCGAGTTCGACGACAAGATCGCCGGCGTCCGCGAGGCCAAGGAGACGGCCATCGAGGAGCAGGACTTCGAGAAGGCGGCGTCCCTCCGCGACGAGGAGAAGAACCTGCTCGGCGAGCGTCTGCGCCTCGAGAAGCAGTGGCGCTCGGGCGACGTCAAGACGACCGCCGAGGTCGACGAGGGCCTGATCGCCGAGGTGCTCGCCCAGGCGACCGGCATCCCCGTCTTCAAGCTCACGGAAGAAGAGTCCTCGCGACTCGTCTTCATGGAGAAGGCGCTGCACCAGCGGGTCATCGGTCAGGAGGAGGCCATCTCGGCGCTTTCCAAGACCATCCGCCGCACGCGTGCCGGCCTCAAGGACCCGAAGCGTCCCTCGGGCTCGTTCATCTTCGCCGGCCCCACGGGTGTCGGTAAGACCGAGCTCGCGAAGGCGCTCGCCGAGTTCCTGTTCGACGACGAAGGCGCGCTGATCTCCCTCGACATGTCGGAGTACGGCGAGAAGCACACGGTCTCGCGACTGTTCGGTGCTCCTCCCGGGTTCGTCGGCTTCGAAGAGGGCGGCCAGCTCACCGAGAAGGTGCGCCGCAAGCCGTTCAGCGTCGTGCTCTTCGACGAGATCGAGAAGGCCCACCCCGACATCTTCAACTCGCTCCTCCAGATCCTGGAAGAGGGCCGGTTGACGGATGGTCAGGGTCGCGTCGTCGACTTCAAGAACACCGTCATCATCATGACCACCAACCTCGGTGCTCGCGACATCGCCGGTGGTCCGGTCGGCTTCCAGATCGAGGGCAACGCCTCGACCGGGT
>NZ_CAUQHZ010000010.1:0-162441 GCF_963518075.1 uncultured Plantibacter sp. | reverse complement strand
CATGCCGAGGATCGTCGACCCACAGCGGTTCACCGCGCGCCAGACCGCGATCCTCGCTGCGGCCTACCGCTGTTTCGCGGCCGAGGGATATGAGACCACGTCGACGGCGGACATCTGCCGGGCGGCGGACATCTCCTCGGGGACCCTGTTCCACTACTTCCCCACCAAGCTCGACATCCTGGTCACCCTGTTGCGGGTGAGCGCCGCCTGGACCGAGGAGCAACTCCACCTCGCCGCACGGGCCGGGCCTGGGCGACCCGCCTTGGCCACCTACCTCGGCACACTCGACCGCCAGCGGGCTGCCGACCAGACGGCCGGTTTCGCTCGCGCGGTCCAGGGCATGGCGCACGTCCACGACGTGGCGGCCGTCCTCGACGTCGAGCGGGACATGGTCGACCGCTTCCTGCTCGACCACATCACCGAGGCGGTTCGCACCACCGCAGCCCGCTCCGACGCCACACCGGAGCAACTCGTCCGATGGGTGCGCTGGCTCATCGACGGCAGTGCTCTCCACGAGACGTCGGCGTCGCGCGAAACCGGTGTCAGTGTCGCCGTCCGGTCGTTGCTCCTCCTCGGATGACGGCTCAGGCCAGCGGGGTCGTCAGGCCGACGGAGCAGGTCGATCGGGGTCCTGGTCCCAGAGCGGCATCCCGAACTCGTTGACCGGGACGGCGGACTGCGCCGGGTCCGGAAGCCGCTCCCCCGTCGGGCAGGTCATGAAGTGATCGTGCCCGGAGGAACGGTCGAAGGTGTGCTCGGCGAGCGGATGGCCACAGACCGTGCACTGGCGGTCTTCGGTGTCCGACGTCTTCGTCTGCTCGTTCATGCGGGTCATGCTACGCCGACCGTCGGCGTCGACCACCCCGTTGCGCACGGGGCGCCGACCTGCTTCCGCCCCGAGCGCGACCCGTCAGACCTCTCCGAAGCCGGATTCGATGAGCGACGCCAGTGCCCCGATGGCATCCTCCGCATCCGGACCGTCCGCCTGCAGCTCCACGACCGCCCCTTTGACGAGGCCCAGTGACATGATCCCGAGCAGGCTCTTGGCGTCCTTCCCGTTCACGACCACCTTGGCCGCGAACGTGCTCGCCAGCTTCACGAACTCCGCAGCGGGTCGAGCGTGGAGCCCGTCCTTGTTCCGCAGGGTCACGGAGGCTGCGGCGTGGGGCGCCGTCGGGTCGTCGGACCCACCCGCCCGAGTCGCCTCGTCGGCGCCGTGCCGGGCAGGGTCACCGCCGGCTGCCGACCGCGCGGCGTCCACGACCTCGTCGAGCGTCGCGCCGGTCTGCGCGGCCACGGCTGCGGCGACCCCGCCTTCGACGAGCGGGGCGTCGACGATGCGTACCCGGCCTCGGACGTCGTCGTCGAGGAAGTCGAGTGCCGTCTCAGCGGTCAGGATCGCCGACCCCAGATCGCACAGCACCACCACCCCGGCCCCGGAGTCCACGGCTGCGATCCCGGCGGAGACCAGCTCGAAGCTCGTGCCGATCCCTCCGTCATCGGTACCACCGGCCGCGGCGAGGGCCGCGTCGGGCGCCATCTGCCGGGCCAGGGCGATGAGCCCCTCCGCGATCAGCGCGCTGTGCGAGACGAAGACGAGGCCGACGGCTCCCCCGCTCATGCAGCGCCCTCCTCAGCGGCCGCCGCCGCAGCTTGCAGGAGATAGGAGGTGGACTGCGCCCCAGGGTCGCGATGCCCGACGGCCCGTTCACCGAGGTAGCTGGCGCGACCCTTGCGGGCGACGAGCGGCTCGGTCGCCGCGGCGCCACCCCACGCGGCGTCTGCAGCGGCTGCCAGCACCCGTGCCGGCGACTCCCCCGCTGCCGCCGCAGCGGATGCAGCGTCGACGGCGGGCGTCCACGCGTCGACCATGGTCTTGTCGCCGACCTCGGCCTTGCCACGGAGCACGATCCCGTCGCGCGCCGCCGTCAGCAGGGCGACGACGCCATCGGCGTCGAGATCCTCCTGACCGGCCACGGCGATCGACGCCTTGAGCAGCGCGGTGCCGTACAACGGGCCGCTCGCTCCTCCGACGGTCGAGATGAGCGTCGTCGCGGCGAGCTTGAGGATGTCGGCGGGTGTCGCATCGTCAGGCTGCTCGTCGAGCTTCGGCAGGATCGCGGAGAACCCGCGGTCCAGGTTCTCGCCGTGGTCGCCGTCCCCGATGTCACGGTCGAGCCTGATCAGCTCCACGCGATGTTCCGCGACGACCGCCGCACTCCCCCGCATCCAGGCGATCGCCCAGGCTCCGTCCAACCCCATCCGTCTACCGTCCCCACCGGAGCGCCGCGGTCTGCACCGGGGCGTCCCACAATTCGATCAGTTCGTCGTCGAGTTTCAGGAGGGTGATCGACACACCCTGCATCTCGAGGCTGGTCGTGTAGTTCCCCACGAGCGACCGTGCCACCTCGATCCCGCGCTCCGCGAGCGCCTCGGCCACACGGCGGAAGACGATGAGCAACTCGACCTGCGGCGTCCCGCCCATCCCGTTCACCAGGACGAGGGCACGCTCGTCGGGTGCGTACGGAAGGTCCTCGAGGATGGCGGCGAGCAGCCGGTCGACGATCCGGTCGGCGGGCTCCAGGGGGATGCGTTCACGGCCGGGCTCACCGTGGATACCGATCCCGATCTCGATCTCGTCGTCGGCCAGGGTGAAACTCGGCTCGCCCGCGTGCGGGACGACGCACGGGGTGAGTGCCACGCCCATCGTGCGGGTGCGCTCGTTGACCTTCGTCGCGAGGTCGGCGACCTCGTCGAGGCCACCCCCGGCCTCGGCACGTGCGCCGGCGAGCTTCTCCACGAGGACGGTGCCGGCGACACCCCGACGCCCCGCCGTGTAGAGCGAATCCTTCACCGCGACGTCGTCGTCGACGATGACCGAGCGCACTTCGATGCCCTCGGCCAGCGCGAGATCGGCCGCGGTCTCGAAGTTGAGTACGTCGCCCGTGTAGTTCTTGACGATGTGCAGGACGCCGGCACCACCGTCGACGGCCTTCGTGGCGGCGAGGATGGGGTCCGGAGTCGGTGAGGTGAACACCGGGCCGGGTACGGCCGCGTCGAGCATGCCGAATCCGACGAACCCTCCGTGGAGCGGCTCGTGCCCGCTTCCGCCGCCGCTCACGATCCCCACCTTCCCTGCGACCGGCGCGTCCGCTCGGGCGATGAACACCGGGTCGAGCGACACGGTGACGAGGTCGGGGTGCGCGGCGCCGAATCCGGCCACCGCCTCGACGACGACGTCCTTGGGATCATTGATGAGCTTCTTCATTGAATCCTCCTGCAAGATCGGTTCGGGTCCGCCGACCGGGTACGCCGGCATCGGGTCTCAACCTACGCGCTGTGGCCCACCGCCGGTAGGGCCGGAGGACCCGGCCACCGCGCGGATCAGCGCGAGCCGAGCGCGCGGGTGGCGTCCACCCAGGCGTCGAGTGTCGCGGTCGCCGCACCCGAGTCGATGACGGCCGCGGCGGACACGAGCGCTGCGGCGAACCGCTCGAGGATCGGCCGCTGGGCCTGCGACGGATCCTCCGACAATTCGAACGCCACGATCCCGGCCGCCGCGTTCAGCAGGACGATGTCGCGGACTGGACCCTCCTCGCCGGCGAGCGTGGCGCGCACGACACCGGCATTGTGTTGGGCGTCACCGCCGATGAGATCGTCGATCGACGCACGTCGGATGCCGAGTTCCCGGGGATCCAGGTCGTGCTCGGTGACGGCTCCGCGGGTGATCTCCCAGAGGTGGCTGTGTCCAGTCGTCGTCAATTCGTCGAGTCCGTCGTCGCCCCGGAAGACGAGGGCGGTCGCCCCACGCGTCTGGAACACGCCCACGAACAGCGGGATGCGGTCGGCGTGCGCGACGCCGACCGCCGACGCCTCCGGGCGGGCCGGGTTGACGAGCGGACCGAGGAAGTTGAAGACCGTCGGCACGCCGAGCTCCGCGCGGACCGCTCCAGCGTGGCCGAAACCGGGGTGGAACGCCGCCGCGTACGCGAAGGTGATGCCCGTCGACGCCAACACCTCCCCCACCAGGTCCGTCGGCAGGGCGAGGTCGACGCCGAGCGCCGAGAGCACGTCACTCGATCCCGAGGCGGAGCTCGCCGCGCGATTGCCGTGCTTGATGACGGGGATGCCCGTCGCCGCCGCGACGATGGACGCGGTCGTCGAGATGTTGACGGTGCCGAAGCGGTCGCCGCCGGTGCCGACGATGTCGAGGGCCCGGGAGGGGGCGACGAGCGGCTTCGCGTGGTCGAGGATCGCATCGCGGAACCCGACGATCTCGTCGACCGTCTCCCCCTTGCGGCGCAACGCGATCAGGAAGCCGGCCAGCTGGGCGTCCGTCACCTGGCCGGTCATGATCCGTTCCATCGCCCACGTCGACTCCGACACACTGAGATCGGTTCCGGCGAGCAGGTCGCCGATGAGCGTCGGCCAGGTCGTGAGAGGCATGTCGACGATCTTACAAGCGCGACTCGCCGACGCCTCGAGCGGCCGGAGAAGGCGAAGATCACATGAATCCCGCAGCAGAACCGAAGATCCCGGTCAGGAAATAAGGCTAGCCTTACTGATCCGAGCGTGCTCGCCGCCGCCGAAATGCGAAAAACCGCTCCGGCTTTCGGCCATAATGGAGGGGTGACGAGCACCTCAATCAACCTTGCGCCGAGCGCGCCCCGGATCAACCGACCGAACACGGTCGCGGTTGGAACGATCGTCTGGCTGGGCAGCGAGGTCATGTTCTTCGCCGGCCTCTTCGCGATCTACTTCACGCTGCGATCGATGGCTCCCGAACTGTGGGCGGCCGAGGCCGGTCGCCTGAACGTCCCGTACTCGACGATCAACACGATCATCCTCGTGTCCTCGTCGTTCACGTGCCAGTTCGGCGTCTTCGCAGCGGAGCGCATGCAGCCCCGCATGACCGGCTGGAGCCCGCGCAAGTGGGGCATGGTCGAGTGGTTCTTCCTCACCTACGCCCTGGGTGCCGTGTTCGTCGCCGGGCAGATCCTCGAGTACGCGACGCTCGTCAGCGAGGGCATCTCCCTCAGCTCGAACGCGTACGGCTCGGCGTTCTACCTCACGACCGGCTTCCACGGCCTGCACGTGACCGGCGGCCTCATCGCCTTCCTCCTCGTGATCGGCCGTGCCTACGCCGTCAAACGATTCGGCCACAAGGAGGCGACGAGCGCCATCGTCGTCTCGTACTACTGGCACTTCGTCGACGTCGTGTGGATCGGCCTCTACTTCGTCATCTACATCCTGCGCTGACCCGGAATGACTGCCTCCATGAAGACTGACCCCACCCAGACGACGACCACCAAGGCGTCCAAGAAGGCCGCCCGTGCCACGCGCAAGAGCGGCCGCCGCAGCCCGTTCGCCTCGGCGGCACTGCTCGCGATCGGCCTCCTCGTGACCGGAGGCGCCTACGCAGCCGTCAGCGTCAGCACGGCCAGCGCCGAGCCCGTCGCCGCCGCCAAGTCGCAGGCCTCCGTCGACGAGGGCGAGAAGCTCTTCTCCGCGAACTGCGCCACCTGCCACGGCCTCGACATGCAGGGCACGACCGCCGGACCGAGCCTCCTCGGCGTCGGTGCCGCCGCCGTCGACTTCCAGGTCGGCACCGGCCGGATGCCGCTGCAGAACCAGGGCCCGCAGGCCCCGGAGAAGCCCGTGCAGTTCACCGAGGAGCAGATCTCCTCCCTCGCGGCCTACGTCGCCTCGGTCGCCCCCGGCCCGGAGATCCCCGAGGAGCAGTACCTCGACGGCGAGGGCGACGCCTCCAACGGCGCCCAGCTGTTCCGCATCAACTGCGCGATGTGCCACAACGTCGCAGCCGCCGGTGGCGCCCTGACCGAGGGCAAGTACGCTCCCTCGCTCGTCGGCGTCAGCGCCGCCCACATCTACGAGGCCATGATCACCGGCCCGCAGAACATGCCCGTCTTCAACGACATGAACCTCTCCCCCGAGGACAAGCGCGACATCATCACCGCGCTCAAGTTCATGGAGAAGAACCCGTCACCGGGCGGCAACGACCTCGGCTCGCTCGGCCCCGTCTCCGAGGGCCTGTTCCTCTGGATCTTCGGCCTCGGCTCGATCGTGGCCCTCACCGTCTGGATCACCGCGAAGTCGAACTGACCGACGCGGATCGACAACACGTAAGAAGGAGCACCATGGCTCACGACAACTCGAGCGGCTCGGGTCACCCAGCCGCCGACTCGTCTGCCGATCCGTCCGCCCACGGGCAGGAGCTGCAGGTCGCGACCGGTACCGGGGTCATCTCCCGCGATGCCGTCGTCGACCCCGGCCTGCCTCCGCACCGGAAGCGCGTCACGGACCTCGACCCCAAGAAGGACAAGCGGGCCGAGCGCGCCGTCTACACCCTCTTCTACCTGTCGATCGCCGGCAGCGTCTGGGCGGTCGCCGCCTACATGGCGTTCCCGATCGAGCCCGAGGACATCGCCTCGGTCCGTCTGAACAACCTGTTCATCGGTCTCGGCATGGCGTTGGCCCTGCTCGCGATCGGTATCGGTGCCGTGCACTGGGGCAAGGCCCTCATGCACGACGAGGAAGGCATCGACTACCGTCACAAGGTCGGCGGCAACCAGGTCAGCCGCGATCGCGCGGTGGAGATCATGCACCAGGCGAACGTCGAATCCGGCATCGGTCGACGCGCGCTCATCCGCAACAGCCTCATCGGTGCCCTCATCGTCTTCCCGCTCCCGGGCATCGCGCTGTTCCGCGGTCTCGCGCCCTACGACGAAGACCCCGTCGAGCTCATGCAGCACACGATGTGGAAGGAAGGCACGCGCCTCGCCCGTGACCCTTCCGGTACGCCCATCAAGGCGTCCGACGTGACGCTCGGCAGCGCGTTCCACGTGATCCCCGAGAACCTCCACGAGGCCGACCACGTCCTCAACGAGAAGGCGAAGGCGATCGTGCTGCTCATGCGGCTCAAGCCCGAAGACCTCGTCGAGGAGGAGTCCAAGAAGGACTGGTCCTACGACGGCATCGTCGCCTACTCCAAGGTGTGCACGCACGTCGGTTGCCCTGTCGCGCTCTACGAGCAGCAGACGCACCACCTCCTCTGCCCCTGCCACCAGTCGCAGTTCGACGTCACGAACCACTGCGCGGTCATCTTCGGACCGGCCGCCCGGCCGCTTCCGCAGCTGCCGATCACCGTCGACGACGAGGGCTACCTCGTCGCGCGGAGCGACTTCCACGAACCTGTCGGCCCGAGCTTCTGGGAGCGTCATTGAGCACCTCGACCGCAACACGCGCCCCTGAGCAGGCCAAGGCCGCTCCGGCGAAGAGCTCCGGTGGATTCACCGGCGCTGCAGCGAACTACCTCGAAGAGCGGACGTCCATCTCGGTCGCCGTCAAGGAGTTCGGCCGCAAGATCTTCCCCGACCACTGGTCGTTCCTCCTCGGCGAGGTCGCGCTCTACAGCTTCGTCATCATCCTGCTGTCGGGCTCCTTCCTCACCTTCTTCTTCCAGGCATCGATGGCGGAGGTCCACTACGACGGGTCCTTCGTCCCGCTGAAGAACATCGAGATGTCCGTCGCCATGGCGTCGACGCTCGACATCTCCTTCGACATCCGCGGCGGCCTCCTGATGCGTCAGGTGCACCACTGGGCTGCCCTGCTGTTCGTGGCGTCCATCGGCCTGCACATGCTGCGCATCTTCTTCACCGGTGCATTCCGCAAGCCGCGTGAGCTGAACTGGGTGATCGGTTTCGTCCTGTTCATCCTGGCCATGGCCGAGGGCTTCACCGGATACTCGCTGCCCGACGACCTGCTCTCCGGTAACGGTCTGCGGATCATCGACGGCATGGTCAAGGGTCTGCCCATCATCGGTACGTGGACGACCTTCCTGCTGTTCGGTGGAGAGTTCCCGGGCACCGACATCGTCGGCCGCCTCTACACGCTCCACATCCTGCTCCTGCCGGCGCTGGTGCTGCTCTTCATCGCCCTGCACCTGGTGTTCGTCGTCGTGCACAAGCACACGCAGTTCCCGGGCGCCGGTCGCACCGAGCAGAACGTGGTCGGATTCCCCGTCCTCCCCGTCTACGCGGCGAAGGCCGGTGGCTTCTTCTTCATCGTCTTCGGTGTCGTGATGCTCATCGCCTCGCTGTTCACGATCAACCCGATCTGGAACTACGGACCGTACGACCCCTCCCCGGTCTCGGCAGGTACGCAGCCTGACTGGTACATCGGGTTCGCCGACGGTGCGCTCCGGCTGGTTCCGCCACACCTCGAGTTCGTCCTCTGGGATCACACGTTCTCGTTCAACATCATCCTTCCCGTCCTCGTCCTGGGTCTGTTCATCGTCACGGTGTTCATCTACCCGTTCGTCGAGGCGTGGATCACGGGTGACAAGCGCGAGCACCACATCCTCGACCGTCCGCGCAACGCGCCGACCCGCACCGCGATCGGTGCTGCCGGTGTCACGTTCTACGCCGCCCTCTGGGCTGCTGCGAGCTCGGACATCATCGCCACCCACTTCAAGGTGACGATGGAGGGCGTGATCCACACGCTGCAGGCGATCCTCATCCTCGGACCGTTCATCGCCTACTTCATCGCGAAGCGCACCTGCCTGGCGCTGCAGAAGAAGGATCGCGAGATCCTCCTTCACGGCTACGAGACCGGGCGCATCGTCCGCCTCCCCGGTGGCGAGTTCATCGAGGTCCACGAGCCCGTCGACGAGTACGAGCGCTGGCGCCTCGCGAGCTACGACGACCACAAGCCGTTGATGATCCGTCCGAACGCCAAGGGCAAGATCACCGGTGTCCAGAAGGCTCGCGCCGCGATGTCCCGCTGGTTCTTCGAGGATCGGATCGCTCCCGTCACGAACACGGAGATCGAACGTTCCCACGGCGACCACCACTAGGCGGATCCCACTGGAAAGCCCCGCAGTCCTCACGGACTGCGGGGCTTTCGTCGTTCTCCGGCGGGGATCGTGGAACTGTGCTGCGACACGACGCGGCGACAATGGAGGTCCGTGCCGTCCCGCTCCCCCGCTCTCCGGGCGCGGAAGGCCGCTGCGGGCGGTATGAGCACGTCGACAAGCTTCGGAGACCTGTGATCGCTCACCGCGGTCCAGCGCCCTTCCTGCGCGACCGCAGACGATGTGAGCCTGTCGACCGGCTCCGGGTCCGACGTTCCCGTCCCAGGGTGATCGGGACCGTAGAGAGGAGACACCGGACGACGCCTGCCCTTCGACGGGCTCAGGACCGAGGGACGGCCTACGCCAGGTCTGTTCGCGCGCACGCTGAGTCCGCTGAGGGCGGCGTGTGCCTCTCGACAGCTTCAGGGACCGACGGGCGCTCGCCCGGTCTACAAGGCGTGAGGAGGTGTCACCTGAATACGGCTGCCACCGTGAAGTCTCGACGAAGCGAAGGGTGACGCTCATGACCTTCAGGGGCGGTCCCCGCACCTTGCCAGCTGCTTGTTCTCCACGTCTAGGCGCGCACAAGAACACGAAAGAGCCCCCGAGCGGTGGCTCGGGGGCTCTTCGATGACAGCTTGGGGGTCAGCCCAGCGGGAGGATCTTCTTGTAGAACTCCGCCGTCACGTTGTAGCCGAGACGACGGTAGAAGTCGCCGGCTCGAGAGGTGGACATCGTCAGCTGGCGCGCACCGCGCTCGACGGCATAGTGCTCGTTCGCCTCGACGAGGGCCGATCCGATGCCGGCGCCGCGGGCGGTCTCGTCGACGACGAGCTCCTGCAGGTGGGCGGTCAGGCCTGCCGCGTGCAGCAGCCGCGACACCGTCATCAGGGTGTATCCGACAACGCGGTTCGCCTCGTCGACCGCGACGTACAGCACGTTGGTCTCGTCTTCACGAGGGCGCATGACGTTGTTGTACGCGGCTATGAAGTCGTCCGCCGCAGGCGGGATGGACCCGGTGATCAGCTGGCCGGCCAGCGCGAAGACGGCTGAACGGTCGTCGGGCTGACCGCGACGGATGCTGAACGAGGCGACCATCAGCGTGCGAAGTATCCGCGGTAGTACTCGTAGTTCCAACCGACGACCGCGATGACGACCAGCGGGATGCCGATGATCGCGATCCAGAACCCGACCGCCAGACCGAGTACGAGCAGACCACACGCACCGGCGAGGATGATGGGCCACCAGCTCCACGGGCTGAAGTGCCCGATCTCCGGGTCGCCGTCGTCGATGTTCGCCGTCAGCGTGTCCTCGGGGAGCTCGGCGCCCTGGCTCTTGTGCACCCGGCTGAGATAGAAGCCGAGGAAGGCGCTCAGGATCGCGGCGAGAGCCAGGGTGACCGTGCCGACCCATTCGACCCGGCCGTGCAGCGGGTCGACGAGCGACCACACCGTGTAGACCCCACAGAGGAGGGCGCAGAACACCGTCAGGATCGTGAAGAGGATGATATTGGCGCGCATGGCGGCTACTTCACCTTTCCGGCGTCGATGTCGAGCGTGGGTGCGTCAGGTGCGTCCTTCGCGGGACCGACGCCGACCGGGATACCGACCTCGGGGTGGTGGAGGTCGAAGGCCGGGCGCTCCGAGCGGATGCGCGGAATGGAAACGAAGTTGTGACGCGGCGGGGGCGAGCTGGTCGCCCACTCGAGCGATCCACCGTACCCCCACGGGTCGTCCTCGGTGACTCGAGGAGCCTTCCGGATCGTGATGTACACGTTCAGGAAGAAGGGCAGCAGCGAGATGGCGAGGATGAACGAGCCCACGGTCGACAGCTGGTTCATCCAGGTGAAGCCGTCCTCAGGCGAGTACGTCGCGTAGCGGCGCGGGAACCCGATGACGCCCAGCCAGTGCTGGATGAGGAACGTCGTGTGGAAGCCGATGAAGAGCAGCCAGAAGTGCCAGTAGCCGAGCTTCTCGTTGAGCATCTTGCCCGTCCACTTCGGCCACCAGAAGTAGAAGCCGGCGAACATGGCGAACACGACCGTGCCGAACACGACGTAGTGGAAGTGCGCCACGACGAAGTAGGAGTCGGAGACGTGGAAGTCGAGCGGCGGCGAAGCGAGGATGACACCGGTGAGTCCACCGAAGACGAAGGTGATCAGGAAGCCGATCGACCAGAGCATCGGGGTCTCGAAGGTCACCGAACCGCGCCACATCGTGCCCAGCCAGTTGAAGATCTTCACGCCGGTCGGAACCGCGATGAGCATCGTCATGAGGGCGAAGAACGGCAGGAGCACCGATCCGGTGACGTACATGTGGTGTGCCCACACCGTCACGGAGAGGGCCGCGATCGCGATGGTCGCGTAGATCAGGGTCTTGTAGCCGAAGATCGGCTTGCGGCTGAACACCGGGAAGATCTCGGAGACGATGCCGAAGAACGGCAGCGCGATGATGTAGACCTCGGGGTGCCCGAAGAACCAGAACAGGTGCTGCCACAGGATGACGCCGCCGTTGGCCGCGTCGTAGATGTGGGCGTCGAACACGCGGTCCGCGGCAAGGCCGAAGAGGGCCGCTGCGAGCACCGGGAACGCCATCAGAACGAGGATGGACGTCACGAGGACGTTCCACGTGAAGATCGGCATGCGGAACATCGTCATGCCGGGGGCGCGCATCGTGATGATCGTGGTGATGAAGTTGACGCCACCGAGGATGGTGCCGAAGCCGCTGAGCGCCAGTCCGAGGACCCAGAGATTGCCTCCGAGCCCTGGCGAGAACGTCGTACTCGACAGTGGCGCATAGGCGAACCAGCCGAAGGCGGCTGCACCCTGCGGGGTGAGGAAGCCACCGACGGCAATGAGGCTACCGAAGGCGTAGAGCCAGAACGCGAAGGCGTTCAGTCGCGGGAAGGCGACGTCCGGTGCGCCGATCTGCAGCGGCATGAGCGCGTTCGCGAACCCTGCGAAGAGCGGCGTCGCGAACATGAGGAGCATGATCGTGCCGTGCATCGTGAAGAGCTGGTTGTACTGCTCCTTGGTCTCCACGATCGTGCCACCGGGCTCGAAGAGCTGGGCGCGGATGATGAGCGCCATCACGCCGCCGAGGCAGAAGAAGATGAACGAGGCGATCAGGTACATGTACCCGATGGTCTTGTGGTCGGTGGAGGTGATCCACTTGACCAGGATGTTGCCCTTGCGCTCGACCGAGGTGCGTCCGACGACGCTCGCCTGGCCTGCGGGAAGCGTGGTGGAGGTCATTCCCCGTCTCCGTGCTCTTCGAGACCTGCCGGCGCCTTGGTGCCGGGGAGGTTGCTGTTGCGGTCGTATGCCGTGCCGTAGTCGCCGATGTTGCCCGACTCGGCCAGGTCTTCGAGGTGCTTGTCGTACTCGGCCTGCGAGACGACCTTCACGTTGAAGAGCATGAGCGAGTGGTACTCGCCACAGAGCTCGGCGCACTTGCCGGCGTACGTGCCCTCGCGCTCAGGGGTGAAGGACATGTAGTTCGTCTTGCCCGGGATCATGTCCTTCTTGTAGAGGAAGTCGATGACCCAGAAGGAGTGGATGACGTCGCGCGACTGCAGCGCGATCTTCACCGTCTTGCCGACGGGCAGGTACAGCGTCGGGAGTGCGTCCTGGTCGATGACGCCACCGGGCTTCTCATCGGCCTGCACGCCTGCGGTCCAGACGTCCTGGCCGTCGACGGCCTCGTCGTACACGAAGTCCCACGCCCACTGCTTGGCGAAGACCTCGATGGCCACGTCGGGATCCTCGTACTGGGTCTCGATCGCGTTCTGGTCGCGCGCCGTGAAGGCGAAGAAGCCGAGCACCAGGATGAGCGGGACGATCGTGTAGAAGATCTCGATCGGCATGTTGTACCGCAGCTGGACCGGGAGACCGGTCTGCCCCTTGCGGCGTCGGTACACGATGACGGCCCAGATGATGAGCCCCCACGTGATGACGCCGACTGCGAGCAGCACCAGCCATGCCGTCACCCACAGGCCCGCGATGCGGTCCGTGTGGTTCGTGACGGGAGATTCGCCCTCGACGAATCCCGGCAGGTAACCATGCAGTTCCGCCTGCGTACAACCCGCCAGGACTATGGCGAGTGTGGCTGCGACCGGAATGGCAGCCCATCTGAGACGACGAGTCGAGCGCACCTCTGAAACCTTTCGAATACACACCTGTGGATCGCCCCCCAGTCTAGTGGGGATGGGCGGTGAACGCCGGACCATTCGCGTCCGCGGTGCGGGATCGTGACCGGAATGACGAAGGGGAAACCACCCGGGACCGGGCAATTTCCCCTTCAGGAAGAATCTGGCTCAGTGGAAGCTGTCGCCGCAGGCGCAGCTGCCCTCGGCGTTGGGGTTGTCGATGGTGAACCCCTGCTTCTGGATGGTGTCCTCGAAGTCGATCTTGGCGCCGTCGAGGTAGGGGACGCTCATCTTGTCGACGATGACCTCGACGCCGTCGAAGTCGACCGTGGCGTCGCCGTCGAGCATGCGCTCGTCGAAGTACAGCTGGTAGATGAGGCCCGAGCATCCACCCGGCTGCACGGCCACGCGGAGACGGAGGTCGTCGCGACCCTCCTGCTCGAGGAGGCTCTTGACCTTCTGCGCCGCCGTGTCGGACAGGCCGACGCCGTGAGCCGCGTCGATCTTGGTCTCGGTCAGGATGGTGTCGCTCATGATGCTCCTCGCGAGGTCTGGCGGCGCCGGGTCGACGCCTGTGTGAGATTCTACCGCCTGCCGCGACGGACGCACCCCTGGAAGTGCGGCGGCGCGTCCGTCGCGTCTACGCGTCCGAGGACGGACGGGGTGCGGCCGCCAGGCGAGCGAGGAGCACCGCCTCCGTGAGGATCGCCTTCTGGAAGACGCCGAGGTGCAGCGACTCGTTCGGACTGTGGGCGCGCGAGTGCGGGTCCTCGACACCGGTGACGAGGATCTGGGCGTCCGGGAAGACCCGGACCAGGTCGGCGATGAACGGGATCGATCCGCCGACACCCGTCTCCACGGGCTCGACCTCCCAGGCGTCGGCCATGGCGCGCTTCGCCTCGGCGACGGCCCAACCGCTCGTGTCCACGAGGAACGGGCTCCCCTGGTCGACCTCGTCGATCGTCAGCTGCGCGCCGAACGGGCTGTTGGCGAGGAGGTGGGCCTCGAGTGCACGGTAGGCCTCGGCCGGATCCTGCCCGGGGGCGATCCGCGCACTGATGCGAACCGACACCTCCGGGATGAGCGTGTTCGAGGCGTTGGCCACCGACGGTGCGTCGATGCCCGTGACGGTGATCGCGGGCTGCGACCAGATCCGGCTGAGGATCGAGCCGCGTCCGATCGGCGTGACCCCCTCGGACAGACCTGACTCGGCGCGGAGCTGTGCCTCGTCGAACTCCGGGGTGACGGCGTCGTGCGAGGTGAGTCCGGAGACCGCCACCGAACCGTCCGCGTCCCACAGTGTCGCGAGCAGGGTGACCGCGGCCAGCATCGCGTCCGGCACCGCTCCCCCGAGCATCCCGGAGTGGGAGGCGTGGTCGAGGGTCTTCACGCGCAGCCGGAACGTGACGTTGCCGCGCAGACCGATCGTCAGCGCCGGCGTCCGCTCGTCCCAGTTGTCGCTGTCGGCGACGACGATCACGTCCGCAGCGAGGGTGTCGCGGTGCTCCTCCAGGAAGGAACCGAAGGACCGCGAGCCGAACTCCTCCTCGCCCTCGATGAACAGCACGATACCGAGGTCGAGGTCGGAACCGAGGACCTCGGTGACGGCTCGGATCGCGGCGATGTGGGACATGACGCCGGCCTTGTCGTCAGCCGCGCCCCGTCCGTAGATGCGGCCGTCACGGACGGTCGGCTCGAACGGCGGCGAGTCCCACTTGTCGTCGCTTCCGGGGGGCTGGACGTCGTGGTGCGCGTAGAGCAGCACGGTCGGTCGGCCGTTCCGTGGTTCGCGGCGGGCCAGCACGGCGGGCTGCCCGAGCTCCGCTCCGCCGTCGATGGCGGACCGCCGCACCGAGACCTCGTCGAAGACACCGAGACCGCGTGCGAGCTCCGCGACCGCCTCGGCACTCCGCGCCACCTCGGCCGCGTCGAACGCCGACCACGACACCGAGGGGATACGGACGAGCGCCGACAGATCGGCGATCGACGACGGCAACGCACCGGCGACGGATTCGCGCAGTCGATCGAGGACTTCCTGGTCGTTGCGTGGGTCTTGGGTCGATTCCGTCGTGGTACCTGTCGTCATGCGAGTAATCTTAAGGGAATCCCCGAATCAAGGACGTTCCATCGTGGCCAAACAGCAGAGCACCCCGGCATCAGAGCCGATCGTCGAGACCGCAGCGCAGACGGCTGAGCGCCTCGCCCGCGGCGCCAAGGAGGCGAAGGGTCGACCGACCCCGTCCCGGGCGGAACGCGAGGCGCAGAACAAGCGTCCACTCGTCCCCTCCGACCGCAAGGAGGCCTCGAGGGCGGCGAAGGCGCAGCAGGCCGAGGCACGGAGGCGGGCGCAGGCCGGCATGGCCGCCGGCGACGACAAGTTCCTCCCGGCACGCGAGCGCGGCCCGCAGAAGAAGTTCGTCCGCGACTACGTCGACGCCCGGTTCAACATCGGTGAGTTCATGATCCCGGTGATGTTCCTCGTGATCATCCTCACCTTCATGCCGGTGCCCGAGATCCAGGTCTACGGCATGCTCACCCTCTGGGTGTTCTTCATCATCGCGATCGCCGACTGCTTCTTCCTCGGCTTCCGCGTCCGGAAGGCGCTGCGGGCGAAGTTCGGGCAGGACGAGCGGGGCGTGCGCTGGTACGCCGCCATGCGCGCGCTGCAGCTGCGCCCGCTCCGCCTGCCCAAGCCGCAGGTCAAGCGCGGCCAGTTCCCCAACAAGTAGTCCCACGAAACCGAACGCCCGCCGGTCCCAGACCGGCGGGCGTTCGTCGTCGACAGCGCGTGGTACCGCTCAGCGGCCGGTTCGAGCCAGTCGGTCGAGCCCGCGGTTGATGTGCCTCGCCCAGAGCGGCCCGCGGTAGAGGAACGCCGTGTACCCCTGCACCAGCGTGGCTCCCGCGGCCAGACGCTCCCGGACGTCTTCGGCGGTGTCGACGCCTCCGACCGAGATGACGCACAACTCCGGGGGCACGATGGCCCGGATGCGCCGCAGGACGACGAGCGAGCGGGCGGCCAGCGGTGCACCGGATAGTCCACCGGCCCCGGCCGCCTCGACGAGGGTGGGGTCGGTGGTCAGTCCGTCGCGCGAGATGGTCGTGTTCGTCGCGATGACGCCGTCCAGGCCGAGTTCCACGACCAGCTCCGCGATGCGGTCGACCTCCGCATCGCTGAGGTCGGGCGCGATCTTGACGAGCAACGGCGTCGAACCGGCGGCGGCGCGGACGGCCTCGAGCAGCGGCGCGAGCTGGTCGAGCTCCTGGAGGCCGCGGAGCCCAGGGGTGTTCGGCGAGCTGACGTTGACCACGAGGTAGTCGGCCACTGGCGCGAGGAGCGTCGCGCTCCGGACGTAGTCGGCCGTGGCGTCGGCGACGTCCACGACACGGCTCTTGCCGATGTTCACGCCGAGGACGGGTCGGCGGCTCACCCGCGCGGTCCGTTCGAGCCGACGCCTGGCCTGGTCGGCTCCCCCGTTGTTGAAGCCCATGCGGTTGACGACCGCCCGATCGGCGATGAGTCGGAACAGTCGGGGCTTGGGATTACCCGGCTGCGGGATCGCCGTGATCGTGCCCACCTCGACATGGCCGAACCCGAGCAGTCCGAGACCGAGGACGCCCTTGCCGTCCTTGTCGAAGCCGGCGGCGACACCGAACGGAGTCTCGAACCGCAGCCCCAGCGTCTCCACCGACTGGTCGAGTCGCGGCAGCGTCCAGCGCCTGATGGCGGGGCCGAGGCCGGTCGCGGGAAGCGCGCGGATGACGTCGAAAGCCAGGTGGTGTGCGCGTTCGGGATCGAGCTTGGACAGCACCTGGGCGAAGAGGAAGCGGTACACGGCTCAGAGCTCCTCGGACGGGACGGGGGCGGCGCCCGAAGCGTGCTCGACGCGCAGCAGCGCGATCGCGGACTCGAAGTCGTCGAGCGATTCGAAGGCCTGGTACACGCTAGCGAAGCGGAGGTACGCGACCTCGTCCAGCTCCCGCAGCGGTGCGAGGATCGCCAGTCCGATGTCGTTCGCGTCGATCTGCGACGCGCCGGTGGCGCGGATGGACTCCTCCACCCGCTGAGCCAGGACGGCGAGGTCCGAGTCCGTCACCGGGCGACCCTGGCAGGCCTTGCGGACACCGCTCACGACCTTCTCCCGGCTGAAGGGCTCAACCACGCCGGAACGCTTGATCACACCGAGACTCGAGGTCTCCATGGTGCTGAAGCGCCTCCCGCACTCGGGGCACTGCCGACGTCGGCGGATGGCGAGTCCGTCGTCGCTGGTGCGGGAGTCGATCACCCGGGAGTCCGGGTGGCGGCAGAACGGGCAGTACATCAGCGGGCTCCCTCGGGGGCGGTGGGGGCGGTGGTGTCGTCGGCCGCACGGATTTCGGCATCGACGAGCCCGAAGCGGGCCGTCACCGCCTCGCCGTGCGCCGGCAGGTCCTCCGAGCCCGAGAGGGCCACGATGTGGGCCGAGACCTGGCGGAGCGCCGGTTCGTCGTACCGGACGACCTGCTGCGGCCGGAGGAAGGTGAACGCTCCGAGGCCCGAGGAGAACCGCGCCTGGCCGCCCGTGGGGAGGACGTGGTTCGACCCGGCCAGGTAGTCTCCGAGGCTCACCGGGGTGTGATCACCGAGGAAGATCGCGCCGGCGTTCGTGATGGCGCCGAGAAGCGACTCCGGGTCGCGCGTCTGCACCTCGAGGTGCTCCGGCCCGTACGCGTTGCTGAACGCCACGGCCGCCTCCAAGTCGTCGACGAGCACGATCGCCGACTGCGGTCCGCCCAGGGCCTCGACGACGCGCGATCCGTGACGCGTGCCTGCGGCGTACCGCTGCAGCCACTCCTCCACCGCGGTCGCGAGCGGCGCGCTGTCGGTGACGAGCAGTGATGCCGCCGCCTCGTCGTGTTCCGCCTGGCTGACGAGGTCGGCCGCGACGAGCCGGGCATCGGCCCCGGCGTCCGCGATGACCAGGATCTCGGTCGTCCCGGCTTCGGCGTCGATCCCCACCTGCCCCTTCACGAGGCGCTTGGCGGCCGCCACGAAGATGTTGCCCGGGCCGGTCACGACATCGACCGGGTCGAGGGCGAGGTCGGGCACTCCGTAGGCGAACGCACCGATCGCTCCGGCGCCGCCCATGGCGTAGACCTCGGTCACCCCGAGCAGCCCGGCGGCGCCGAGGATCGTCGGGTGGACGCGCCCGCCGAACTCGCGCTGCGGGGGCGAAGCGAGCGCCACGGAGCCGACGCCGGCCTCCTGTGCCGGCACGACGTTCATGACGACGCTCGACGGGTAGACGGCCTTCCCACCCGGGACGTAGAGGCCGACACGGCCGACCGGGGCCCAGCGCTGCACGACAGTCGCGCCGTCGCCGAGCTCGGTCGTGCGCTCCGGCGGGACCTGCGCCCTGGTGGCCGTCCGGACCCGGTCGATGGCCTCGACGAGCGCGGCGCGCACGGCCGGCTCGAGTGCCGTAACGGCGGCGTCGATCTCGGCCTGTGGGACGCGGATCCGCTCGGGGCGTCCCCCGTCGAACCGGTCCGCCTGCGCCGAGAGGGCCTCGGACCCGTCCGCTCGGACGTCGTCGATCAGCGTCTGAGCGGCATGCGCTGCCGCGGTGATGTCGACGACGGGACGGGGCAGCATGTCCAGGAGCTCGGTGCGGCTCGGCCGCACTCCCCTGAGGTCAATGGTGGTGATCATGGCCGTCACAGCCTATCGTCCGCAGCGGACCGTCCCGGCTGCCGCCCGCGCCCGAGCGGGGTCAGCCGAGACAGTTCGGGCCGAGCAGGGACTTCAGCTCGCCGAAGAGTCCGGACGAGAGGCTGACGCGATGGGGCAGCTCGAACACCCGCGCGATCTCGCCTCGGATGAGCTTCAACCGGACCTCGGTCGACCCGGCGTGCCGCGTCAGGACGTCGCTGAGCGTGGTCACCGTCTCGGTCGTCGCCCGGGCGTCCGCCATCGACAGCTGGAGCATGCGGTCGGCACCGGCCTCTGGCAGTTCGGGCGAGAAGATGCTGTACGCGTGGAGGTTCATCCCGTCGTCTCGGACACTGACCCGCCCGCGGACCACCACGATCGAGTCGCCGACGAGTTCGGAGGCGAACTCCTGATACGCCTTGCCCATGAACATGGCGGTCATCTCGCCGCCGAAGTCCTCGACCTGGATCATGCCGTACTGGTTGCCGGAGGCCTTGGCGATCCGATGCTGGACACTCGTGACGAGCCCCGAGATCACGACGGTCTCGCCGTCCATGCCCTCGGAGGTCATGAGGTCGGTGATGGTCGTCGTGGCGTGCTTCGCTAACTCGATCTCGAGTCCGGCCAGCGGGTGGTCCGAGACGTACAGCCCCAGCATCTCCCGCTCGAAGTTGAGTTTGTCGCGCTTGCTCCAGTCGGGACGCGCGGGGACGCTCGCGAGCGGCACCTCGCCGACCTCGGCGAACAGGCTGTCGAAGTCGAAGCCGATGCTCCCGGACGCCTCGGCACGCTTGTCCTTCACGACCGAGTCGACGGCGTCCTCGTGGATCTCGTAGAGCGCACGTCTGCTGTCGCCCATGGAGTCGAACGCGCCGGCCTTGATGAGCGACTCGATGGTCCGCTTGTTCGCCACCGGCAGCGGCACCTTGCGGAGGAAGTCGTGGAAGGAGGTGAACCGGCCCTCGCGCTCGCGCGCCTGCCGGATGAGCTCCACGACGTTCGAACCGACGTTGCGCACGGCACCCAGACCGAACCGGATGTCCTCCCCGACTGCGGCGAAGAACCCGATGGACTCGTTGACGTCGGGTGGCAGGACCTGGATCCCCATGCGGCGGCACTCGTTGAGGTAGAGCGCCATCTTGTCCTTGGAGTCGCCGACACTCGTCAGCAGACCGGCCATGTACTCGGCCGGGTAGTGCGCCTTGAGGTACGCCGTCCAGTAGGAGATGACCCCGTAGGCGGCGGAGTGCGCTTTGTTGAAGGCGTAGTCCGAGAACGGGAGGAGGATCTCCCACAGCTTGTTGACGGCCTCCATCGAGAAGCCGTTCGCGACCATGCCGCCGGAGAAGCCCTCGAACTGCTTGTCCAGTTCGGACTTCTTCTTCTTGCCCATCGCACGACGGAGGATGTCGGCCTGTCCGAGGGAGAAGCCTGCGACCTTCTGCGCGATCGCCATCACCTGCTCCTGATAGATGATCAGGCCGTAGCTCGTCGACAGGATCTCGGAGAGCGGTTCCTCGAGCTGCGGATGGATCGGGGTGATCTCCTGCAGGCCGTTCTTCCGCAGCGCGTAGTTCGTGTGCGAGTTCGCGCCCATCGGCCCGGGCCGGTACAGGGCGATCAGCGCCGAGATGTCCTCGAAGTTGTCGGGCTTCATGAGGCGCAGCAGCGCGCGCATCGGTCCGCCGTCGAGTTGGAACACCCCGAGGGTGTCGCCTCGGGACAGGAGTTCGTAGGCGCCGCGGTCGTCGAGCTCGAGATCCTCGAGGACGAGGTCGAGATCGCGGTTGCTCTTGATGTTGTCGAGGGCGTCGTTGATGATCGTCAGGTTGCGCAACCCGAGGAAGTCCATCTTGATCAATCCGAGGGACTCGCACGCCGGGTAGTCGAACTGCGTGACGATCTGGCCGTCCTGCTCGCGCTTCATGATCGGGATGATGTCGATGAGCGGGTCGCTCGACATGATCACGCCGGCCGCGTGGACGCCCCACTGGCGCTTCAGGTTCTCGATGCCGAGCGCGGTCTCGAAGACGGTCCGCGCCTCCGGGTCGGTGTCGAGGATCCCACGGAGGTCGACCGCCTCCTTGTACCGCGGGTGCTTGGTGTCGAGGATGCCCTCGAGCGGGATGTCCTTGCCCATGACCGCCGGCGGCATGGCCTTCGTCAGCTTGTCGCCCATGCCGAACGGGAAGCCGAGGACGCGCGACGAGTCCTTGAGCGCCTGCTTGGCCTTGATGGTGCCGTACGTGACGATCTGCGCGACGCGCTCGTCGCCGTACTTCTCGGTGACGTACTTGATGACCTCGCCGCGGCGGCGGTCGTCGAAGTCGACGTCGAAGTCGGGCATCGAGACGCGGTCGGGGTTGAGGAACCGCTCGAAGATGAGCCCGTGGCGGAGTGGGTCGAGATCGGTGATCTGCATCGCGTACGCCGCCATGGAACCCGCACCGGAACCACGACCGGGCCCGACGCGGATGCCGTTGCGCTTCGACCACTGGATGAAGTCGGCGACGACGAGGAAGTACCCGGGGAAGCCCATCTGCACGATGACGCGCGTCTCGTAGTTCGCACGCTCGCGGACGTCGGCGGGGATCCCGTTCGGGTACCGCAGGTTCAGCCCGGTCTCGACCTCCTTGATGAACCAGCTCTCCTCGTTCTCCCCCTCCGGCACGGGGAAGCGCGGCATGTAGTTGGCCGAGGTGTCGAAGGCGACGTCGCATCGCTCGGCGATCGCGAGGGTGTTGTCGCACGCCTCGGGGTACTCACGGAACAGCCGGCGCATCTCGTCCGCGGACTTCAGGTAGAACTCGTCGGCGTCGAACTTGAAGCGGTTCGGGTCGTTGAGCGTGGAACCGGACTGCACGCAGAGGAGGGCGGCGTGCGCTTTGGCGTCCGCAGCGTGCGTGTAGTGGAGGTCGTTCGTCGCGAGGAGCGGGAGACCGAGGTCTTTCGACAGCCTGATGAGGTCGGCCATGATCCGGCGCTCGATCCCGAGCCCGTGGTCCATGATCTCGCAGAAGTAGTTCTCCGCGCCGAAGATGTCGCGGAAGTCCGCAGCGGCCTTGACCGCCTCGTCGTACTGGCCGAGACGGAGTCTCGTCTGCACCTCGCCACTCGGGCAGCCGGTCGTCGCGATGAGGCCGGCGCTGTACTGACTCAGGATCTCCCGGTCCATGCGCGGCTTGAAGTAGTACCCCTCGATCGACGCCTTCGACGAGAGCCGGAAGAGGTTGTGCATCCCCTCGGTCGTCTCCGAGAGCAAGGTCATGTGTGTGTAGGCGCCGGCGCCGGAGACGTCGTCTCCCCCGCCGTCGCCCCACTTGATCCGCGTCCGGTCACCGCGCGCGGTCCCCGGGGTGATGTACGCCTCGGTCCCGATGATCGGCTTGATCCCGGCATCGGTCGCCGTGCGCCAGAAGTCGAATGCGCCGAACATGTTGCCGTGGTCGGTCACGGCGACGGCGGGCATACCCTGCTCGACCGCGGCCTGGATGAGCGGCTTCACGCGGGCTGCTCCGTCGAGCATCGAATACTCGCTGTGGACGTGCAGATGGACGAACGAATCGGTGGACGTGGGCACGGACGGCGCCTCCGGGGATCGTGCTGTGGGGTTCGGCGCGGACGCCGAGGTGGTCTGTGATCCAGCCTAACCGTCACCGCTGACGGTCGACTCCTGCGACGTCGTCACGCATGGCGACGGGAGGGCTGGGCGTCGGCTCAGTCGAGTTCGAGCACGGACAGGGCGTGCTGGAGGTCCGCCGGATAGGCAGCCTCGAACCGCACGAACTCCCCCGTGGCCGGGTGGGCGAACCCGAGCTTCGTGGCGTGGAGCCACTGGCGGGTGAGCCCCAGCCGAGCTGAGAGCGCAGCGTCGGCTCCGTACATCGTGTCGCCGACGCAGGGGTGCCGCTGGGCCGCCATGTGCACGCGGATCTGGTGGGTGCGGCCGGTCTCCAGGTGCACCTCGAGCAGCGAGGCGTACGGGAACGCCTCGAGCGTCTCGTAGTGGGTGATCGACGGCTTGCCGTCGGCTGTCACGGCGAACCGCCAGTCGTGACGCGGATGGCGGCCGATCGGTCCGTCGATGGTGCCCGCGAGTGGATCGGGGTGCCCCTGCACCACAGCGCGGTAGATCTTCTCGACCTCGCGGTCGTGGAAGGCCCGCTTGAGCCAGGTGTAGGCCCGCTCGGTCTTCGCGACGACCATGAGGCCGCTCGTCCCGGCGTCCAGCCGATGGACGATGCCTGCGCGCTCGGCGGCTCCCGAGGTCGAGATGCGGAAGCCCGCCGCCGCGAGGGCACCGAGCACCGTCGGTCCCTCCCAACCGACCGAAGGATGCGCCGCGACGCCCGCAGGCTTGTCGACGACGACGATCTCGTCGTCGTCGTGGACGATGCCGAGGTCGGGGACGGCGATCGGGACGATCACGGCCTCCCGTCGAGGCGTCCATTCGATCTCGAGCCAGGCGCCGCCGAGCAGGCGGTCGGACTTGTCGACCGACTTCCCGTTCATGGCGACTCCGCCGGCCACGGCCACCTCGGCCGCGTAGCTGCGCGAGAAGCCCAGGAGCTTGGCGAGTCCGGCGTCGACGCGCTCGCCGTCGAGTCCGTCGGGGACGTACAGGCTGCGGGACTCGTTCACGGGCGACCTGCGTCCGGGTTCGCGTCGCCGGGCTCCGCGGGATCGAGGGGGTCCGTGTCTGCTGCAGCCTCACGGTCCTCCGCCTCCTGGGCTGCCCGCTCGCTCGCGCGCGTCGTGCGCGTGCCGTCGAGGTTGACACCGAAGAGCGTCAGGAGGATGAACAGCGCCATGCTGACCACGATGCAGATGTCGGCGACGTTGTAGATCGCGGGGAGCATCCAGGGCGTCGAGATGAAGTCGACGACGTGGCCGAGGCCGAAGGACGGCTCGCGGAAGAGGCGGTCGGTCAGGTTGCCGAGCACGCCGCCGAGGAGCAGACCGAAGACGATCGCCCACGCTCGCGAACGGATGCGGCGCGCGAACCAGACGATGACGACGACGACGACCGCGGCGAGGATCGAGAAGATCCAGGTGTAGCCGGCCCCCAGCGAGAAGGCGGCACCCGAATTCTTGACGAAGTACAGGACCAGCGCCTGCCCGAAGACGGGGACGGACTCACCGACCGTCAGGTTGGTGGTGACGAGGAACTTCGTGAACTGATCGGCCGAATAGGCCACGACGGCAACCAGCGCCAGGACTGCAAGAGTCCTGGCGCTGGCCTTCGACGGTGATGCGGGAGACAACCGGGTGTCTGCGCTAGACCGCTGCGCTGTCGGCGGTGACGCCGGACTTCGCATCGGGAGCGGAGCTCGACGACGAGGCGTCGAGGTCCTTCAGCTGACCCTCGATGTAGCTGCGGAGCTGCGAGCGGTACTCACGCTCGAAGTTGCGCAGCTCGTCGATCTTGTGCTCCAGCACGGAGCGTTCCTGCTCGAGGATCTGCATCTGTGCGCGCTGCTTGGCCTCGGCCTCGGCGACGACACGTGCTGCGGTCGCGTGACCTTCGGCGATGAGTGCGTCGCGACGCTGAGCGCCCTCTGCGACGTGCTCGTCGTGCAGGCGGCGCGCCAGCTGCAGGAGGTTGTTGGAGCTCTCGGCCGTGTTGTCGGTCGACTCTGCGGCAGGAGCCGCTGCGGGTGCGACGACCGGAGCCGGTGCGGGAGCGGGCTCAGCCTTCGCGAGCGCGGCGGGAGCGGAGGAACCGCCCTTCTGCAGCTCGGCGACCTTGGCCTCGGCCGCGGTCAGCTTCTGCTGGACCTCGTCCTTCTCCTGGATGAGGCGACGCAGTTCGACGACGACCTCGTCGAGGAAGTCGTCCACCTCGTCCTGGTCGTAGCCTTCGCGGAACTTGGTCTGCTGAAACCGCTTCTGGACCACGTCTTCGGGAGTGAGCGCCATAGCGAACCACCTTCACTGTCGAATCGAAAATCTGTGTACAACGCCCCCACGCTAGCAAAGTCTGACCCAGTGGGTGAGACATGTTGTCAGCGTCGGAGCTTCCCGTCAGGTGACGGGCGTTCTATCGTAGCCGCACAATCGTCGTGAACCCTGCGCGTGCACCGACGTCGGCGGCTACAGGAGCTGGACGAGCGTCATCGCGATGATGCAACACAGCATCGTCAGCGTCCAACCGAAGTCGAGCGCGACGGGACCGACCGCGACGCGCGGCAGGACGCGGCGGAAGAACCGGATCGGCGGGTCGGTGACCGTGAAACTCAGCTCGGCGAGGACCAGGCCGACGCCCGACGGTCGCCACTGCGGGCGGAGCA
Organism: uncultured Plantibacter sp.; assembly: GCF_963518075.1. Taxonomy (NCBI): domain Bacteria; kingdom Bacillati; phylum Actinomycetota; class Actinomycetes; order Micrococcales; family Microbacteriaceae; genus Plantibacter; species uncultured Plantibacter sp. Next base: position 137,441 of record NZ_CAUQHZ010000010.1, on the reverse strand, counting down.
CCCGAGCCAGGTCGAGGATGAACCGCGCCCAGAGGACGAAGAAGTACAGGAGCAGCGCGAGATAGAGGATCGTGCCGATCACGGAGATGAGAGAAGCCACCCCTCGATTATGACTGAGCGAAGAAGGTCGCCTCGGTCGCTTCCGGTGCACCCTGCCCGTTGTCGCCGGAAACGGCGACGTGCTCGGGCGAGAGCAGGAACACCTTGCTCGTCACTCGCTCGATCTTCCCGTAGAGGCCCTGTGAGAGGCCACTGGCGAAGTCGATGAGGCGTCGGGCGTCGCCGTCGCTCATCTGGGAGAGGTTGATGATGACCGGCACACCGTCGCGGAAGCTCTCGGCGATGATCTGAGCGTCGCGGTACTGCTTGGGGTGCACCGTGAGGATCTCGTTGAGGTCGGAGCTCGGGGCGACCGGCTGACGGACCGGGACCGGCTTGCGCAGCGGGGTCACGGGAGCGGCCTTCTCGACGCGCTCGACCCGCTCTGCGCGCTCAGGACGTTCTGCCCGGCGAGGCTCGGCCTGCTGCGTGGGCTCGGCCTGAGCAGCGTGCTGCTGCTCGTACTCGAGATCATCGTCGGCGAGCCCGAGGTACACCATGGTCTTCTTCAGTGGGTTCGACATCGTTTCCTCCGTGATCTGCGGTCCTTGCACCTTCGAGATTAACGTCACACCGGACGATTCCCGGTGATTGCCGTGCCGATGCGTAGGTGTGTCGCGCCCGCTTCGATCGCCTCGACGTAGTCGTGGCTCATCCCGATCGACAGACCGTCGGCCTGCGGAGCGAGGGATCGCACCCGCGCGGACGCCGCGACGACGCGCGCGAACGCATCGGCCGGCGGCTCGTCGAGCGGCGCGACGGCCATGACGCCCCGCAGGACGACACCCTCGGCCTCGAGCGTCTCCGTGGCGAGCGCTTCCAGCGCCGCATCGCCGACCACGCCACCCCGACCCGGGTCGTCGGTCAGGTTCACCTGGAGGAAGACCTCGAGGAGGCGGTCCGGTGATGAGAGCGCCCGCAGGAGTTCGGGTCGGTCCACCGAGTGCACGGCGTCGACGTATCGGCGCACCTGCTTGGCCTTGTTCGTCTGCAACTGGCCGACGAAGTGCCACCGCAACCCGAGTCCGGACGCAGCCTCGGCCTTGTCACGGGCCTCCGGGTGTCGGTTCTCCCCCACGTCGGTCACCCCGGCGGCCGCGAGCTGCTGCACGAGTGCGACCGGATGGAACTTCGTCACGACGATGAGCGTCGGCTCATCGGCTCGACCGGCTGCACGGGCGGCGTCTGCGACGCGGCCGCGGATCGCCGCGAGGCGATCGACCAGAGCCGGATCGGGCTCCGAAGAGCCCGATCCGGCCGGGGTGATCGAGTCGCCGCCCACTACTTCAGGAAGTCGGGGATGTCCAGCTCGCCCTCGTCGTCGAACGAGGGGTCGACGACGGCGGTCTCGACGACCGCTTCAGGCTGGCGGTGCGTCGCACCGGAGAAGGGCGAGGACGCGTTCTGCCTGGAGCCCCAGTCACCGCCGGAGGCGACCGGCGCCGCAGCAGGTGCCGAGCGGTGCTCGGACGACTCGGAGGCCGGATTGGCCGAGGTGCTGATCGGAGCACTGGGCGCCTCGTCAGAGGTGCTCATGACGCCGCCCGAGATGACCGCGTCGGCCGGCGAGGCCGCCGTCCTGGTGAGGGGCTCGCCACCGTCGAATCCGGCGGCGATGACGGTGACGCGCACCTCGTCGCCGAGGGTGTCGTCGACGACCGCACCGAAGATGATGTTCGCCTCGGGGTGCACGGCCTCCTGGACGAGCTTGGCTGCGTCGTTGATCTCGAAGATGCCGAGGTTCGAGCCACCCTGGATGGACAGCAGGACACCGTGGGCGCCCTCGATGCTCGCTTCGAGGAGCGGGGAGGCGACGGCGAGTTCAGCCGCCTTGATGGCACGGTCCGCGCCACGCGAGGAGCCGATACCCATGAGGGCGGAGCCGGCTCCCTGCATGACCGACTTGACGTCGGCGAAGTCGAGGTTGATGAGGCCGGGGGTGGTGATGAGGTCGGTGATGCCCTGGACACCGGCGAGGAGTACCTGGTCGGCGGTCGCGAACGCCTCGAGCATGCTGATGCCGCGGTCGCTGATCTCCAGCAGGCGGTCGTTCGGCACGACGATGAGCGTGTCGACCTCCTCCTTCAGGCGGGCGACGCCGAGCTCGGCCTGGGCCTGACGGCGACGACCCTCGAAGCCGAAGGGCTTCGTGACGACACCGATGGTCAGCGCACCGATCGACTTCGCGATCCGTGCCACGACGGGTGCGCCACCGGTTCCGGTGCCGCCACCCTCGCCGGCGGTGACGAACACCATGTCGGCGCCGGCGATCGCCTCTTCGATCTCCTCGGCGTGATCCTCCGCCGCACGGCGTCCGACCTCGGGGTCGGCACCGGCGCCGAGGCCGCGGGTGATCTCGCGGCCGACGTCGAGCTTGACGTCGGCATCGCTCATCAGCAGCGCTTGCGCGTCCGTGTTGATGGCGATGAATTCCACGCCTCGGAGGCCGAGCTCGATCATGCGGTTGACCGCGTTGACACCGCCGCCGCCGATACCGACGACCTTGATGACGGCGAGGTAGTTCTGGTTTGTAGTCACTTCAGGCCTCCGTGAGAACTCTCAACCTCTAGTTAAGGTTTAAAGTTATGCTGCGTATGCATTTTCTGTCCTGAGCACGACGTTAGGGCCCAGCCCCGACCGTGTCGGGACGCTTCCGGGCGTGTCGGCACATCGACGGGAATATCCCGGTGCGCTTCCTCAGCGGACGATGGCGGCGGACGGCGACGACACGTCGTACTGGTTCACCTGGGACGGGTCGGTGGCCGCCATCGTGGTCGCGAGGATCCGCGCTTTGAGGACCGAGTCCTCCGCACTCCCCCACACGACCTCGGCGGGCGAGTCCACGAGCGTGAGGGTGACGTCGTCCGCGGTCGACGCCGAAACGGACGCCACGCGGGCACGCAGATCCGTCGGCAACGCCCGGATCACCGCGGCCGCGGCGACGAAGCCTTTGGAGGTCGGGCCACCGGTGACCATGAGCGTCGGATACCCGGCGATCGGCTGGTCGCTGCGCTCGATCGTGACCCCGGCGGCGTCGACCAGGGTGTACACCGATCCGGACTGCAGCACGCCCACCGGCTCGCGTTCGACGATCCGCACGACGAGTGTGCTCGGAGGCTGGGATTCGAGGGAGTAACTCGCGATGAGCGGGTATCCGACGAGCACCGCCTTGACGGCTCCCGCGTCGACCAGTGCGAGTGGGCGACCCAGCTGGTCACTGAGCGCCTCGGTGATCTCGGCCTGGTTCACCCGGCTCGCGCCGACGACCTCGATGGACCGGACTGCCAGCAGCGGCGAATAGGCTCCGGCGACCGAGACGACGATCAGGACGCCGAGGATCGCGGCCGCGATCACCCAAGGACGGTGGCGGCCACGCTTGCGGGCCGTGAACCGACGGATCTCCTGGCGTTCGTGACGACGTCGCAGCTTGGCGGCCTCACGCGGGGTGAGGAAGGCATCGTCAGCAGGTTCGTCCGGGCGCTCCAGGGTCACCGTCGCGGAGGTGGAGGACGTCGCCGCCGGTTTCGCATCGACCTTCGACGACGGGGACGGCGTCGCTGAGGGTGAAGCCGACCTCGATGTCGACCTCGGGCCCGACGGCCGGGCGGATGCGCCGGCACCCGACCGCTTCGGCCGGAGCCGAGCGGCGTCGAGCTCGATGACGTCCGTCTCCTGATCGGCGACGGGCTCGGCGGTCACGCCGTCGCGGTCGACCGGGGCCGACACCGCCGGCCGTGTCTGACGCTCGGAGCGCGGACTGGCCGCGGGGTCGAAGCCGTCCGGGCGCTTCACCGGACGCCCATCAGACGGACTCGCGACCGGCGATGGCCTCGAGGAGCTGCGGAACGATCCGGTAGACGTCGCCGCATCCGAGCGTGATGACGAAGTCGCCTGGTCGCACGACCGTCGCCGTGTAGTCCGCGGCGCGCTGCCAGTCGTCGATGTACGCGACGCGGTCCGCGTCGGAGAACCGGGTCGACACGGTCGCACCGGTCACGCCGGGCTCGGGGTCCTCGCGCGCACCGTAGACCTCGAGCACGACCGTGTGGTCGGCGTACCGTTCGAGGGCGTCGGCGAACTCCTGGGCGAACAGTCGGGTCCGGCTGTACAGGTGCGGTTGGTGGACGGCGATGATGCGTCCGTCGCCGACCACGGTGCGCGCTGCGGCGAGGGCTGCGGCGACCTCGGTGGGGTGGTGCGCGTAGTCGTCGTAGACGCTCACACCGTCGACGACACCGTGCAGTTCGAATCGGCGCTGCGTCCCGCCGAAGGCGGTGATGCCTCGGAGCGCGTCCGCCGGGTCGAATCCGACACCGACGAGGACCGCGAAGGCGCCGGCCGCGTTGACGGCGTTGTGGCGCCCGGGCACGCGGAGGGTAGCCGCGTAGCTGGTGCCCTCGTAGCTGAGTTGGAAGGAGACCGGACCGGTGGAGCCGACGTCGTGCAGTCGGACGTCCGCGTCGGCGGCCTCTCCGAAGGTCAGCACACGCTTGCCGTCCGCGGCCTCGCGGAGCGCCGGGGTGATCCGGACCGCACCGGCGTCGTCCGAGGAGATGACGACGAGTTCGCGTGCCTGCTGGGCGAAGGTCACGAACGCCTGCTCGAACGCTTCGAGCGAGCCGTAGTGGTCCAAGTGGTCCGGGTCGATGTTCGTGATGAGCGCGACCGCCGTGTCGTAGAGCAGGAACGAACCGTCCGACTCGTCCGCCTCGACGACGAACAGCTCTCCGGCGCCTCTGGCCGAGCTCAGCCCGAGGGACTCGATCACGCCACCGTTGACGAAGCTGGGGTCGGCACCGAGCTCCAGGAGCGCCGTGATGATCATGCCGGTCGACGTCGTCTTCCCGTGGGCCCCCGCGACGGAGATGAGTCGCTTCCCTGAGGTCAGCCACGCGAGCGCCTGCGACCGGTGCAGGATCGTGAGACCCCGTTCCTTCGCGAGCAGGTACTCGGGATTGTCAGCCCAGAGCGCTCCGGTCACGACGAGGGTGTCAGCGTCGCCGACGTTCCGTGCATCGTGCCCGATGGCGACCGGGATGCCGAGCTCGCGCAGTGCGTCGATGTTCTTCGACTCGCGCACGTCCGAGCCGGTCACACGCGATCCGGCGCTCACGAACAACCGTGCGATGCCGCTCATCCCGCTGCCGCCGATGCCGACGAAGTGCACGACGCCGAGGTCGGCGGGGATCTCGACGGTGGGGTCTGGCTTGATCACGGTGTCACGCTTTCTGGGAAGACTGGATCACCGGCCGCGCACGCGCTGCACCGATGGTTGGAGCGCCTCATCGATGAGGGCGATGACGCGAGCCGTGCCGTCGGAGACACCGACGCTCTTGGATTGGGCGGCCAGGTCGTCGACCCGGTGCCGATCGCTCAGCAACGGGACGAGGTGCTCATGCACCCAGGCCGGCACGAACTGCGCGTCATCTACCATAACCGCTCCCCCGGCCCGCACGACGTCGGCGGCGTTGAAGCGCTGCTCACCGTTGCCGACCGGATAGGGCACGTAGACGGCCGGCAGCCCGACCGCACACAGCTCGCTGACCGTGGCGCTGCCCGCACGCGACACCGCGAAGTCGGCTGCGGCGATGGCGAGCTCCATCCGGGAGCAGTACTCGAGCAGGTGGTAGTGGTCGACACCCGGATCCGAGATCTCGCTCTTCGCACCCGTGATGTGGAGCACCTGCCAGCCTGCCGCGACGACGTCTTCGGCGCTCTGGCTCATCGTCGCGTTGATCCGTCTCGCGCCGAGCGAACCGCCGGTGACGAGCAGCAGCGGTCGGTCCGACACGAGGCCGAACTCGGCGAGGGCCGCCGACCGGAGCGTCTCGCGGTCCAACCCCTCGATCTCGCGACGCAGCGGCATGCCGACGAAGCGTGCGTTGCGGATGGGCGTGTGGTGGAAGGCGACACCGACGTAGGGCGTGTACCTCGCACCGAGTCGGTTCGCGAGGCCTGGACGCGCGTTCGCCTCGTGGATGACCAGCGGGACGCCGGCGCGCCTGGCCGCCGTGTACGCCGGCGCGGCCGCGTAGCCGCCGAAACCGATCACGACGTCCACGCGGTGCTCTCGGATCATCGCGACGACGGCTGCGACCGCCCGGCGGAGGCGACCGGGGAAGCGGAGTGCGTCGATGTTCGGACGGCGAGGGAAGGGCAGTTTGGGGATCGTGAGCAACTCGTAACCGCGTTCCGGGACGAGTCGAGCCTCGAGGCCCTCCGCCGTGCCGACGACGAGGATCGTCGCTTCAGGGTCTCTGGCGCGGAGTCCGTCGGCTACCGCCAACAGCGGATTGACATGGCCGGCGGTGCCGCCGCCGGCGAGGAGGTAGGTGGTCATCGGGTGACTCCGGAGGATTGGGGACGTCGAGCGGGTGACCGGCGGGACTGCTGGGGCGTGTGACGCCCCCGCTCCCGGGCGAACGACAGGACGATCCCGATCGCGACGAGCGTGGTGAGCAGCGCCGTGCCGCCCGAGGACAGGAGCGGTAACGGCACGCCGAGCACCGGGAGGACTCCGAGGACGACGCCGATGTTCACGAGTGCCTGGCCGATGATCCAGGCCATGATGGCGCCGGTGGTGATCCGGACGAAGGAGTCGTCGCTGGTATGGATCACCCGGATGAACATGACGGCGAGGAAGACGAACAGTCCGAGGACGAGGACGGCGCCGATGAGGCCCAGCTCCTCGCCGATCGCCGCGAAGATGAAGTCGTTCGAGATCGCCGGCAGCCACCCGTACTTCGCGCGCGAGTTGCCGAGACCGACGCCCCAGAGGCCGCCGTTCGCCAGGGCCCACGTGCCGTGGGTCGACTGCCAGTCGGCGTTCTCGTAGTCGCCCTTGCCGTCGCCGAAGAACGCCATGATGCGCTGCATGCGGTTGGCGCTCGTGACGGCCATGATGAGGAACAGCACGGCCCCGGCGACCACCGGGATCGCGATGTAGCGCAGTCGCACTCCCGCGAAGTACAGCGCCGAGAACACGATGAGTGCCATGATCACGACGGTACCGAGGTCGCCACCGAGCAGGACGAGGCCGATGGAGAGACCGGCGAAGGGGATGACCGGGATCAGGGCGTGCTTCCACTCGAGGAGACGCGGCTGCTTGATCGTCAGCACGAGCCCGAGCCACACGACCAGCGCGAGCTTGACCGCTTCCGAGGGCTGCGCGGTGAAGCCGCCGATCTCGATCCAGTTGCGGTTGCCGCCGATCTCGTAGCCGAGCGGTGTGAAGACGAGCAGTTGCAAGCCCATGGCGACGAGGAGGAACACCCACGCCCACTTCTTCCAGAACCGTGCCGGGAAGCGGCTCACGATCAGCATGAGCGGGACACCGATCATCGCGAACGTCGCCTGGCGCCAGAACAGCCCGAAATACCCGTCGCCGGCCTCGTAGGACTCGACGGAGGACGAGGACAGCACCATGACGAGCCCGAGCCCGACGAGGAAGAGGGTGACGCCCAGCAGGAGGAAGTAGTTCTTCGACTCCGGACGCAGCACCTTGCCCAGCGAGATCCGCGCACTCGACATGCCTCTCGGCGACGTCGGCGCGTCGGGTGTCCCACTGCCTGAGGCGGTCGCCGTCATCCGGGACGACGACGACCGCACGCGGCGCGGGTCAGCGCGAGGCGGATCGATCATCCGCCTCACCTCCCAGCTCTGCTTCGACGGCGGCCTGGAACAGGCGACCACGGTGCCCGTAGTCCGTGAACTGGTCCATCGAGGCGGCTGCAGGAGCGAGGAGCACGGTGTCCCCTGCCTGCGCGACCTCGGCGGCCCGGCGAACGGCCTCCGGCATGACGTGTTCAGTCTCCGCTGCGTCGACCTCGATGACGGTCAGCGTCGGCGCGTGTCGCGCGAATGCCGCGAGGACCTCCGAGCGGTCGGCGCCGATCACGACGGCCGCGCGCAGGTGGTCGGCGTGCCGCTCCACCAGACGATCGATCGAGACGCCCTTCAACAGGCCTCCGACGATCCACACCACCGAGCGGTAGGCGGCGAGCGAGGCGTCGGCGGCGTGCGGGTTGGTGGCCTTCGAGTCGTCGATCCAGTCCACCTCGAGCCTTCGCGCGATGAGCTGGATCCGGTGCGCGTCCAGGCCGAACGACAGCAGGGTGTCGCGCACCGCCTCGACCGTGATGCCGGCGGCCCGGGCGAGTGCCGCGGCCGCCAGGATGTTGGCGACGATGTGCGGAGCGGCGAGTCCGCGCTGGGCGAGCGCTTCGACCGTCGTGATCTCGAGGGCGCTCGTCCGACGGTCGTCGAGGAACGCGCGGTCGACCAGAATGCCGTCGACGACGCCGAAGTCGCTCGGTCCGGGGACGTCGAGGCCGAACCCGACGGCGCGCGCGCCGTCGACGACCTCGGCCTCCTCGACCATCGACATCGTCGCCGCGTCAGCGCGGTTGTAGACGCACGCGACCTTCGTGTTCTCGTACACCACGGCCTTCGCCGCCCGGTACGCCTCGGCGGAGCCGTGCCAGTCGAGGTGGTCGTCGGCGAGGTTCAGGCAGACGCTGGCGAGCGGTGAGACGATGCTCCGACCGCCCTGCAGGCCGAGGGTGTGCAACTGGTAACTCGAGAGCTCGACGACGAAGAAGTCGAAGCCCTGCGGATCACGGACGGCGTCCAGGACCGGGACACCGATGTTGCCGCAGGGCGCCGCGCGGAAACCCGCCTCGACGAGCATCGACGCCGTCAGCTGAACGGTGGTGGTCTTGCCGTTCGTGCCGGTGACGCAGATCCACTCGGCCGGCGTGCCGACCTTGTCTCGGACCCGCCAGGCGAGCTCGATGTCGCCCCAGACGGCGACCCCCGCCGCCTGCGCCCAGGTGACCACGGCGTGGTCGGGGTGGAATCCGGGTGAGACGACGACGAGCTCCGGAGCGAACTCCACGAGCTCGGACGGCACGGTCGACAGGTCCCGCTGGATGAGCCGCGCACCGATGACGCCGACGAGTTCGGCGCGTTCGTCCGCCGCCTCGCCTGCCAGGACCAGTACCTCCGAGCCGAGCTCGGCGAGGGTGTCAGCGACGGAGAACCCGGTCATCCCGAGTCCCAGGACGGCGACCCGCAGACCACGCCAGTCGGCGTGCCAGCTGCGGAGCCCGTCGAGGCGCTCAGCGCTCATCGGCTCAGCCACTCGAGGTAGAAGGAACCCACACCCGCGGCGACGAGCAGACCGCCGATGATCCAGAAGCGGACGACGACGGTGACCTCGGCCCAACCCTTGAGCTCGAAGTGATGGTGGATGGGGCTCATGAGGAAGATGCGCTTGCCGTGGGTCGCCTTGAAGTAGACCCGCTGGACGATCACGGAACCGGCCTCGATGACGAAGAGACCACCGACGAGCACCAGGAGGAGCTCGGTCTTGCTGAGGATGGCCAGAGCAGCGAGCGCTCCACCGAGCGCCAACGACCCGCTGTCACCCATGAAGATCTGCGCCGGCGAGGTGTTCCACCAGAGGAACCCGATGAGCGCACCCACGATCGCCGCTGCGACCACGGCGAGGTCGAGTGGGTCCCTGACGTCGTAACACTTGTAGGCGACGTCGGAGGCGAGCGAGGAGCTGAAGCACGACTGGTTGAACTGCCAGAAGCCGATGATGATGTACGAGCCGATCGCGAGGATCGAGGCGCCGGTGGCGAGCCCGTCGAGCCCGTCGGTGACGTTCACGCCGTTCGACGTCGCGGCCACGATCACCGAGGTCCAGAGGATGTACAGCAGGATGCCGATCACCGGGATGCCGATCGCCATGAAGTTGATCGGGATGTCGCGGATGATCGAGATGTTCGTCGACGCCGGGGTGAACCCCTCGGTGTTCGGGAAGTTGATCGCGAGGACGGCGAAGACCGTCGCGACGATGAGTTGCCCGGCGACCTTCGCCCACCCGCCGAGGCCGAGGCTCTGCTTCTTCCGGACCTTCAGGAAGTCGTCGATGAATCCGACGATGCCGAGGCCGACCATCATGAGCAGGACCAGGAGCGCCGAGACGCCGACCTGCTCCTGGAAGATCAGATAGCTCGCGAAGAAACCGACGAGGGTGCCGACGATGATGATGACGCCGCCCATCGTCGCGGTCCCGCGCTTCGTGTGGTGGCTCTGCGGCCCGTCGTCACGGATGAACTGGCCCCAGGCCAGCTTGCGGAACGCTCTGATGAACAGCGGGGTCAGGAAGAGGGAGAACGCCAGCGAGATCGCTCCCGCAGCCAACAGGACTCTCATGCGTACAACTCCCCCAGTCGATCGCCCAACAACCGGAGTCCGGCCGCGTTGGACGATTTGACGAGCACGGTGTCGCCCGGGGCGATCTCCGCGCTCAAGTACGCGAACGCCTCGTCCGCGGTCGCGAAGTACACCGACTCCCCGTCCCAGGACCCTTCGTTGATCGCGGTGATGTGCATGCGGCGGGCCTCGGGGCCGACCACGACGAGGCGGCCGATACCGAGCCGGACGACCTGGAGCCCGATCCGGTCGTGTTCCTCGCCCGCCCAGTCGCCCAGTTCGCTCATGGCGCCGAGGACCGCGATGGTCCGGCCACGTTCAGCACCGATCTGGGCGAGGGTCCGGATGGCGGCCGACATCGAGTCGGGGCTGGCGTTGTAGGCGTCGTTGATGATGGACACGTCGTCGCGTCCGCCGAGGGGCTCCATCCGCCAGCGCTCCGCCCGGCTCACGCTCTCGAGGGCGTCGACGATGAGGTCGATCTCCACACCGAGTTCGTGGGCGGCTGCGGCCGCGGCGAGGGCGTTCATGACGTGGTGCTCACCGAGCACCTTGAACCGGACGGGCGCAGAGGAACCGTCGGGTAGGTGCAGCGTGAACGCGGTTCCGGACGCCGTCGCGATGATGTCGCTCGCGCGAACGGCGGCGCGGTCGTCGAGGCCGAACCACAGCACGCGTGCCTGGGTGGCATGCGCCATACCGGCCACCCGTGGATCGTCGAGGTTGAGGACGGCGACGTCCTCCGGGAGCAGCTCGGACACCATCTCGGTCTTCGCCGTGACGGTGGCCTCGATCCCGCCGAACTCCCCCGCGTGCGCGAGTCCGACCTTGAGGACCACGCCGATGTCGGGCTTCGCCATGCGGATGAGTCTGGCGATCTCGCCGATGCCGCTGGCACCCATCTCCGCGACGAGGAACCGCGTCTCGTTCGTCACGCGCAGCATGGTGATCGGCGCTCCGACCTCGTTGTTGAAGGAGGCCTTGGGGCTGACCGTCTCCCCGACGCGCTCGAGGACCGCGGCGAGGAGGTTCTTGGTCGTGGTCTTGCCGTTGGAGCCGGTGATACCGACGATCCGGAGTCGTCCGAGCGCGCGCACCCTCGTGATGACCTCGGTGGCGAGGGCACCGAGCGCGGTCACGGAGTTCTCGACGACGACCTGCGGCACGGCGACGGCCAGCTCCCGTTCGACGATGAGCAGGGCGGCGCCGTTGGCGACCGCCGCATCTGCGAACAGGTGTCCATCGGTCTCCTCGCCGGGCTTCGCGACGAAGATGTCGCCGGGCGTGATGAGTCGGGAGTCGGTGTCGGCGACGCCGGACACGACGAGGCCGGGGTCCGCCGGACCGGGGATCAGTCGGCCGTCGGTCGCCGCGGCGATCTCGGTGAGGGTCAGGTCGATCATCAGAGCCACCCTGCCTCACGCAGCGCGTCGCGCGAGTCGTCGCGCGCCGAGTACGGGAGCTTCACGCCGGCCACCTCGTGGTAGTCCTCGTGCCCGGGTCCGGCGTAGAGGATGGTGTCGCCCTGACCGGCCAGCGCCAGCGCCGTGCGGAACGCGGTCGCCGGGTCGGCGACCTCGTGCAGCTCGCCGTCCGGTGCGGCTTCGCGGGCGGCCTCGAGGAGCACGCGTCGGATCGACGCCGGGTCCTCGCTCCGGGGATGGAAGTCGGTGACCACCACGACGTCGGCACCCCGGGCCGCGATCGCGCCCATGTCGCGACGCTTCGTCGTGTCGCGGTCTCCGTCGGCGCCGAACACCATGATGACGCGGCCCGGCGTGACGGCGCGGATGGCCGCGAGGGTGTTGAGGAACGCGTCGGGGCTGTGCCCGTAGTCGATGTACACGACCGGGCCGCGGTCGCCGCTGATCCGCTCGGCACGCCCGGGGATGTAGGCGTCGATCCCACCGTCCCGTTCGAGGGCCTGGGCGATCATGTCGAACTCCACACCGGACTCGACGAGCATCACGATCGCGAGCGCGGCGTTCGCCGCCATGAACCAGCCGAGCAGCGGCACGCTCGTCACGAGCACCTGGTCGCCGGGGCCATCGAGGCGGAACGTCGTGGAACCGGCGGTCTCCTCGAGGATCGTCATGCGCCAGTCGGCGTCGACCTCCGGGCGGGTCGTCAGGGTCGTCACCGGGATCCGGCTCTGCTCGACGAGTCGGCCGCCCCACTCGGGATCGATCGTGACGACACCACGTCGTGCGCGATCGGGTTCGAACAGCTCCCGCTTGGCCGCGAAGTACTCGTCGAAGTCGCCGTAGTCGTCGAAGTGGTCGTGACTGAGGTTGGTGAAGCCGACGACGTCGAAGACGATGCCGTCGACGCGGTGCCTGGTCAGCGCCTGGGCGGAGACCTCGATGGCGACCGCGCGCACTTCGGACTCGCGCATGCGTGCGAGTAGCGCGTGCAGCTCACTGGCCTCCGGCGTGGTGAGGGAGCTCGTCACCGCGAGGTCGCCGATGCGCCGCTCCGCAGTGGAGCTCAGCCCGGCGACGATCCCGAGTTGCGCGAGCATGCCGCTCAGGAGGTAGACCACGCTCGTCTTGCCGTTGGTGCCGGTCACGCCGAACAGCGTCGGCGGCTCCTCGGCGGTGCGGTAGACCCAGGCTGCGAGGTGCCCGAGCGCGGCACGCGGCTCGGGCACGACGATGATCGGCAAGCCGGCCGCTGCGGCCAGGTCTCGTCCGGTGTCGTCGGTGAGCACGGCGACCGCGCCGCGTTCCTTCGCCTGCTCGGCGTATGCGGCACCGTGGGCGCGGACACCCGGCATGCCGATGTAGAGGTCACCGGGCTCGACGGCACCGGAGCTCAGACTGACACCGCTGATCTCCACGCCGTCGGCTGATCCGTGCAGGTCGAGGTCGAATTCGGTCACCAGCTGCGAGAGCGCCCGCCGTTGCGGATGTTCCGGCCTGAGGCTGATCGGGCCCTGATTGTTCACGCTGAGCCCATCCTTCATGAGGTCGTTCAAAAACTGAGCGGCAGGTTCGGTGCCGGCTCCGTGGACGGCTGCACTCCCCTGCTCTTCAGCACCTGGGTGGTCACATCCCGGAAGATGGGAGCGACTGCAGCCGATGAATTCATCTTAACCGGGTCGGCCAGGTTCACCGAAACGACGAACTGCGGCGCCTCTGCTGGAGCGAAACCGGCCATCGAGACGAGGTAGCTCGAGCTGTAGCCACCGTCGCCGTCGGGCTGCTGTGCGGTACCGGTCTTCATGGCCACCCGGTAGCCGGGGACGTCGACGTTCTTGGCGACCCAGCTCTCCTGGTCGACCATCTCGAGCATGTCGCTGACCTGCTTCGCCGCGTCGGCGGAGACGACCTGGGTTCCGGTCGCGTCGGGGACCTCGGTCATGGTGCCGTCGGCGTTCCGGCACCCCTCGACCAACTGGACGGGCATGCGGACACCGCCGTTCGCGATCGTCTGGTACAGGCTGGCGCCCTGGATCGCGGTCGTCGAGAAGCCCTGGCCGAACATGGTCGCGTAATCGGTCTGGTTGTCCCAGTCCGCGGCGTCCGCCATGAGTCCACCGGACTCGCTCGGGAAGCCGACCTCGGTCTTCTGCAGCTGACCGAACTTCTGGAAGTACGCGTAGCGGGTGTCGGCGCTCATCTTCTCGCCGAACTGCGAGATCCCCGTGTTCGACGACTGCACCATGACGCCCGCGAGCGTGAGGTTCATGTCCTCGTGGAACTCGCTGTCGTTGATGTCGGCACCGTTCGAGGGCTTGTACCGGAACGGAGCGACCACCTGCGAGTTGGGGCTCGCGACACCCTGGTCGATGAGCGCCGCGGCGGTCAGCGACTTGTACGTCGATCCCGGTTCGAACGGCGCGGCGAAGGCCCGTGAGCCTCGGTCTTCGGACGGCGTCGCGCTGACGTTGCCGGGGTCGACGGCCGGGTACTCGGCGACGGCGAGGAGCTTGCCGGTCTTGACCTCCATCACCGTGACGACGCCCCAGCTCGCACCGACCGCTTCGGCCTGCGCGGCGAGCGACTGCTGCGAGAACCACTGGATGTCCTTGTCGAGCGTGAGCACGACGTCGCCGCCGTCCTTCGCCGGCTTCGTCACCGTGGTGCCGGGGAGCGGGAGACCGCCACTGCCCTTCTCGTACGTCGTGCGACCGTCCTTGCCGGCGAGGCAGGAGTTCTCCATGAGTTCGACGCCCGCCTGGGCCTCGCCCTCCTCGCCCACGAAGCCGACGATGTTGCCGGCGACAGCACCGTTCGGGTACACCCGGTACGGCTCCTCCTTGAAGGTCGTCCACGGGATCTCCAGCGCCTTGAGCGCTCGGAGCTGGTCGAGGGTGAGCTTCTTCGCGATGAGGGCGTAGAGCGAGTCCTTGTCCGCGGCGAGGGCGTCCGTGATGAGCGCGAGGACCTCCGGACCGGGCTTGCCGATGATCGCGCCGATCTCGTTCGTCGCCTGCTCGAGGGTGATCGTCTGCTCGGCGCCGTCGACGTCGCGTTCGAACGGACCGGCGTCCTTCGGAGATGCCGCCATGCTGTACCGCATGACCGCTTCGGCGAGCACCGAACCGTCGGAGGCGAGGATGTTGCCGCGGGTGGCGAGGATCGTGTCGCCCGTCTCGGTCTTCTCGAGGGATTCGGCGCTCAAGGCACTCGCGCGGACCACCTGGATGTCGACCAGACGGAGGACGAAGAGCGTCATCACGATGGAGACCGCGACGATGGTGAACGCGAGGCGTCGGCGCGTGGTCTTCGTGTGTCTCACCATGATGCCCGTACCGCGTCCTCTCCCGACGTCGCACCTCCGAGCAAGGCGTCGTCCTCCACCGTGAGCCGTCCGGTCATCGTGTGGTCGGCGACGGCAGCCCGTCCTGCAACGGTACGGGCGGGGTGACCGCTTCCTGGCTCGACGCGCCGTCCGCGGCGGCGGCGTTCTGCCCGCCGACGAGCGGGAGCGTCGCGGCCTGTGCGTTCGGCACGAGGGCGGCGTTGAAGATCGGACTCGTGCTCGCCGACGCCGGCGTGGGCGTCCCCAGCACGGCACCGTCGGAGAGTCGGAGGTAGGTCGGGAGCGAGTTGCCCACCATGCCGAGTGCCTGCGCGTTCACGGCGAGGTACTGGGGCGAGGCCAGGCGGTCGAGGTCCTCGGCCAGCGCGGCCGAGGTGCGGCCGAGTTCGACCTGCTTCCCCTCGAGCTGCTGGATCTGGTACGCGCCCTGGCTCAACCCGACGCTGAGGAGCAACTGACCGACGACGATGGCGACGACCGCACCGACGACGACGACCGCGTACATCGGCCGTGGTCGGAGCTTCGAGCGCGCCCCGGTCGTGACCGCACGGATGTGCTGCCGTTCGGGGGCCGTCCGGGTCGGCTGCGGCCGAGCGCGTCCGAGCCGTTCTGGTGCGAGATCGAGTGCTGCGGTCGCTCCGCTCATGCTGGCCTCCTCAGCCGTTCGGCCGCGCGGAGTCGCACGGGTTTCGCTCTGGGGTTCTCGTCGATCTCGGCCTCGGTGGCGAGTTCGGCGCCCTTGACAAGGAGCTTCAGCTCCGCACTGTGTTCCGGGAGTTCGACGGGCAGGCCCGCCGGAGTTGTCGACTTCGCCCGGGCCTGGAGCTCGCGCTTGACGATCCGGTCCTCGAGCGACTGGTAGGACAGGAACACGATCCGTCCTCCGACCCGAAGCAGGTCGAGCGCGCGGGGCACGGCGGACTCGAGGACCGACAGCTCCGCGTTGACCTCGATGCGCAGCGCCTGGAAGACCCGCTTGGCCGGATGGCCAGTGCGACGTGCGGCCGCCGGTGTGGCCCGATCGATGAGCTCGACGAGCTGACCGGAACTCGTCAGGGGTCGCTGCTGGCGTTCCTCGACGATGCGGCGTGCGTAGCGCTGCGCCAACTTCTCGTCTCCGTACTCCCAGAAGATCTTCCGAAGCGCGACCTCGTCGTAGGTGGCGAGGATCGTCTCCGCCGTCAGCTCGCTCGAGGCGTCCATCCGCATGTCGAGAGGAGCGTCCTGCGAATACGAGAAGCCGCGTTCGGTCCGATCGAGTTGCAGCGAGGAGACACCGAGGTCGAACAGGATGCCGTCCACCTGTGGGAAGCCGAGCTCCTCGGCGGCCTCGTCGATGTCGTCGTAGACGGCTTTGACGAACCGGGCTCGCGACCCGAAGCGCTCGAGCCGCTCCTGAGCGATGTCGAGAGCATCGAGGTCGCGGTCGAGCCCGATGAGGGTCAACTGCGGGAACCGCTCGAGCATCGCTTCGGCGTGCCCCGCCATGCCGAGCGTGGCGTCGATGAGGACCGCGCCCTCGTGTGACACGGCGGGGGCGAGCAACTCGATGCATCGCTCGAGGAGGACCGGTGTGTGGATGTCGTCGATGGCCATATGCGTAATCCGGACGGTCCCTGACCCCTGATCCCCATCCGTTCCGACCTGGCACCGGGGAAGTGTGTCAGGGCGGGCTCCGACCTGGCACCGGGGAAGTGTGTCAGGGCGGGACGGCTGGGAGTCAGGGGGCAGGGCACTAGAAGAGTCCGGGGATCACCTCCTCGGCGGTCTCGGAGAAGACGCTCTCCTGTTCGGCGAGGTAGGACTCCCATGCCTCGGCGTCCCAGATCTCCGCGCGGCTGCCGGCGCCGATGACCACGAGGTCGCGGCTGAGCCCGGCGTACTGACGGAGGTTGGACGGAATGGTCACGCGGTGCTGCTTGTCGGGGGTCTCGGCGCTCGCTCCGGACAGGAACACGCGCAGGTAGTCGCGGGCCTGCTTGCTGGTGACCGGAGCCTGGCGGATCTTCTCGTGGAGCGCCTCGAACTCCCGCGTGCTGAAGACGTAGATGCAGTGCTCCTGGCCTCGGGTCATGACGACCCCGCCGGAGAGCTCATCGCGGAACTTCGCCGGCAGGATGATGCGGCCTTTTTCGTCGAGTTTGGGGGCGTGACTACCGAGGAACATACGCCCCCGCCCCCAATCGTTCTGGCCAACATCTTGGTTGGTCTCCACTTTACTCCACTTTGCCCCACCAATGCAGCACATTCCTCCACATTGGCTCGGTTACCCACGAAAAAACCCCGCAAAGTCAGGACTTTGCGGGGTGGAGGGAAATGGAGGGACTTCGCCCTATCCGGGACGGTCAGGGAGGGCCTGAAACGACGAAACGGGGCCGATCCGAAGATCGGCCCCGTTCGGAGTCGTGGTGCGGCGGCGCCGCGAGGGAGGGAAGTGGAGTCAGGCGGCCGGACGCGGAGCGACCGGGAGGCGCGGCACCTTTACTGCTCGTCGCCAGACTGACGCTTGTCCCAGCGGTCGTTGAAGCGGTCCATCAGACGGGACGACTTCTGACCGGCCGGAGCAGCCTGACGAGGCCGCGGCTGTTCGAGTGGAGCCCGGGTCGGTTTGGTCGCCACGAGCACGCCCGTGAGCATGATCGCGAACCCCAGCAGACCGACGATGGGCTGCTGGATCACGACTCCGAGCACGAGGCCGATCGCCCCGACCACCGCGATGAGGGAGCCGAGCGCGATTCCGCGGTAACTCGGTTTGCCCGCTCCAGCGCTGACCTTGGAGACGAAATCGGCATCGCTGCGGTAGAGGTGGCGTTCCATCTCATCGAGGAGCCGTTGCTCCTGCTCTGAAAGTGGCATCTGATTCCCCTCAAGGTCACACGACGCGACGTTGTTGATCGAGTCTAGCCACCGAAGCATGACTAGGCTAGGTGCGTGATCGAAAGCAATGAACTCGCCACCCTGGTGGGCCGCGGGCTCTCCGACTTTCTCTCCTCGCGAAGCTCCATTGTCGCGCAGATCGGCCCGGAGCTCTCCCCGTTCCTCGACTTCTCCCGGGAATTTCTCAGCGGTGGGAAGCGGTTCCGAGCACAGTTCTGCTTCCGGGGCTGGCAGGCCGTCTCCACCGGCAGGCACGCCAGCGGTCAGGGCGGCCTCGAGACCGTCATCGCGACCTGTGGAGCACTCGAACTGTTCCATGCCGCAGCGCTCGTCCACGACGACATCATCGACAACTCCGACACCCGCCGTGGCGCACCGTCGGCTCACGTCTCCTTCGCGGAGTTGCACCGCCGCAGCAGATGGGACGGCGACCCGACCACCTTCGGTACCGGAGCCGCCACGCTCCTCGGCGACCTGCTCCTCGGCTGGAGTGACGAACTCCTCGACGACGGACTCGACCAGCTGGACGACCGCACCGCCGCTCGCGCAGCGCGGGCCGAGTTCAACCGGATGCGGACCGAGGTCACGGCCGGCCAGTACCTCGACATCCTCGAGGAGCGCGCCTGGCGCGACGCCGCCGACGACGAACAGCGCCGCCGGGCCGAGCGCGTCCTCATCTTCAAATCGGCCAAGTACAGCATCGAGTCCCCGCTCGCGCTCGGGGCGCTCCTCGGCGGCGGGAACGAGCAGCAGCTCGCGTCGCTCCGCGGGTACGGCCTCCCCCTCGGCATCGCCTTCCAGCTGCGCGACGACCTCCTCGGCGTCTACGGCGATCCCGCTGTGACCGGCAAGCCGAGTGGCGACGACCTCCGCGAGGGTAAGCGGACCATCCTCATCGCGCTCACGAGGGAGGCCCTCCAGCCGGGCGCGCGCGCCATCCTCGACGAGATGCTCGGGGATCCCGAACTCGACGACGACCAGATCGGCCTGCTCCAGGCGACCATCCGCGACAGCGGGGCCGTCGACCAGGTGGAGAAGCTCATCCAGGACCACGTCGCACGGGCACTCTCCGCACTGGGCGAGGCTCCGATCAACGACGACGCCCGGGCCCACCTGCGCGGCCTCGCGGTCGCGGTCGCACGCCGCGACACCTGAGCCGTCCGGCTCGGACGGCACGGGATCAGGCGAGCGCCTGAGCCACCCGGCGCACCTCGGACCGACGTCCCTCGCGGAGGGCCTGGATCGGCGAGGTCCCGATCGCGTCGTCGTCCTCAAGCATCCAGACCATCGCGGCCTCGTCGTCGAAGCCGTTGTCGGACAGCAGCGTGAGCGTGCCGCGCAGGTTGTGCACCGGCCCGCCGTCCGCGATGAAGAACGACGGCACCTGCAGCACGCCGTCACGCCGGACGGCGAGGAGGTCGCGCTCCTCGAGGTACTGGCGGATGCGTCGGATCGGCAGCCCGAGTTCGGTCGCCAGATCGGGAAGGGTGAACCACACGAGTTCGGAATTCTGCTCAGTCACGCACAGCAGTCTGCCACGACCGCGCTCCGCTCGGCGCCGTCGGATCGCGTTCGGGTAACGATCCAGGCGCCTCGCCGCCCTCCCGGGGTGTTGACAGCTCTTCGCGCCCGACGTTCCATACACTCGACTGGTGAGTAGCAACCAGCAGACCGATCCGATGATCGGCCGTCTCCTCGACGGGAGATATCAGGTGCGCTCACGCATCGCCCGGGGCGGCATGGCGACGGTGTACCTCGCCACCGATCTCCGGCTGGAACGGCGCGTCGCGATCAAGGTCATGCACGGCCATCTCTCGGACGACACGACGTTCAAGAACCGTTTCATCCAGGAGGCGCGCTCCGCCGCCCGGCTCGCGAACCCGCACGTCGTCAGCGTGTTCGACCAGGGCCAGGACTCCGACATGGCCTACCTCGTCATGGAGCACCTGCCGGGGATCACCCTCCGCGACCTCATCCGCGACAACGGCACGCTCACCCCTCGGCAGGCCGCCGACATCCTCGACGCCGTGCTGTCCGGTCTCGCCGCCGCGCACCGCGCCGGCATCGTCCACCGCGACGTCAAGCCGGAGAACGTCCTGCTCGCCGACGACGGGCGCATCAAGATCGGCGACTTCGGCCTCGCGAGAGCCGCGAGCGCGAACACGGCCACCGGCCAGGCTCTCCTCGGGACGATCGCCTACCTCTCCCCCGAACTCGTCACCCGTGGACAGGCCGACGCGCGGAGCGACATCTACGCGCTCGGGATCATGCTCTACGAGATGCTCACCGGCGAGCAGCCCTACAAGGGCGAGCAGCCGATGCAGATCGCCTACCAGCACGCCAACGAGTCGGTCCCGGCACCGAGCGCCAAGAACCCCGCCGTCCCGAAGGAACTCGACGACCTCGTCTTCTGGGCCACCGAGCGCGAACCCGACGATCGTCCGTCGAACGCCGGCGAGATGCTCGAGCGCCTGCGGTCGATCGAGTCCAGTCTCGGGTTCACCTCGGTCGCCACCGGGGCGCAGCCCACGATCGTCATGCCGGCCTCCTACTCGAGCGAGCACGCCGACGACGTCACCCAGGTCATCGGCCGCAACACCAAACCGCAGCAGGTCCCGGTGCGCGCCGACGCGACCGACGGTCCGGGCAAGCTCGCCACGAAGGCGCGCAAGCGCAGCCGCGTGGGCGTCGCGCTGTTCACGATCGTCCTCATGCTCGCCGCGCTCGCCGGCGGGACCGGATGGTACTTCGGCCAGGGCCCCGGCTCGCTCGTCGAGGTCCCGAACGTCGCCGACGGGAGTTTCGACCAGGCGTCCGCCAAACTCGTGGAGCTGGGCTTCGTGCCCGTCGAAGGCGCGACGTTCAGCCTCACCGTCCCGGCCGGCACGGTCGCCGGCAGCGATCCGCCGTCCGGCTCGAAGATCGACAAGGGCAGCTCCGTCACGGTCCTCGTCTCCCAAGGACCGCAGCCGGTGGACATCCCGGTCCTCGCCGGGCTCGCACAGTCCGACGCCGAACAGCAGTTGGACGCGCTCGGCGTCGCCGTCGGCACCGTGAACCGGCAGTTCGACCCGAGCATCGCGAAGGACATCGTGCTGGCGGCGACCGACGCGACCTCGGGAGCCGACTACAGCCAGGGTGGGCCGTCCTTCCAAGGCTCCACGGTGACGCTGCTCGTGTCGGCCGGACAGGTGCCCTCGGTCTCGGGGATGACGCCGGATCAGGCGCGCGACGCCCTCGAATCCGTCGGGCTCGGCGTGGGCACCTCCGACGAGGCGTTCGACGACACGATCCCCGCTGGGCAGGTCATCGGCATCCAGGCCAAGACCGATGCGGACGGGAACGAGACGGCGTTCATCCCGGGCGACGACGTGACCTTGATCGTGTCCAAGGGCGTCGAGTTGGTCGCCGTCCCCGACACCACCGGCCAGACGATCAATCAGGCCATCACGACACTCCAAGACGCCGGATTCACCGTCGGTGACATCGCCGTGGCAGAGGCCTTCCGCGACATCTTCAAGGTGAAGAAGACCGATCCCCCGGCGGGCAAGTCCGTCAAGAAGGGCTCGACCGTCAACATCACCGACTTCGGTCTGTAGCCACGGCGACACGTGCTCGACCCACACGGCTGTCACACGACGAAGCACCCATGCCGGATCCGGCACGGGCGCTTCGTCGTGTGAGACCTACTTCGCGGCGGCGAGTTCCTCCGCCACGAGGAAGGCGAGCTCCAGCGACTGCATGTGGTTGAGGCGAGGATCGCACAGCGACTCGTACCGCGTCGCCAGGGTGGCCTCGTCGATCTGCTCCGAGCCGCCCAGGCACTCGGTGACGTCGTCGCCGGTGAGCTCGACGTGGATGCCGCCGGGGTGCGTCCCTGCGGCGCGGTGGGCTTCGAAGAACCCCTTGACCTCGTCCACGACGTCGTCGAAGCGACGCGTCTTGTAGCCGGTGGGCGTCGTGAGCCCGTTGCCGTGCATCGGATCGGTCACCCAGAGCGGCGTCGCGTCGGCACCCTTGATCGCCTCGAGCAGCGGAGGCAGGGCGTCCCTGATCTTGCCCGCACCCATCCGCGTGATGAACGTCAGGCGCCCGGGCTCGCGCTCGGGGTCGAGCTTGTCGATGAGACGCAGCATGTCGTCGGCCGAGGTGGTGGGGCCGAGCTTCACGCCGATCGGGTTGCGGACGCGCGACAGGAAGTCGACGTGCGCGCCGTCGAGCTCGCGGGTCCGCTCCCCGATCCACACGAAGTGGGCGGAGGTGTTGTACGGCGTGCCGGTCCGCGAGTCGATCCGCGTCATCGGTCGCTCGTAGTCCATGAGCAGCGCCTCGTGGCTCGAGTAGAACTCGACACCCCGCAGCTGGTCGAAGTCGGCTCCGGCCGCCTCCATGAACTTGATCGCACGATCGATGTCGCGAGCCAGTCCCTCGTAGCGGTGGTTCACCGGGTTGGCGGCGAACCCCTTGTTCCAGCTGTGGACCTCGCGGAGGTCGGCGAACCCGCCCTGGGTGAACGCCCGGATGAGGTTCAGCGTCGATGCGGAGGTGTGGTACCCCTTGACGAGCCGAGCGGGGTCGGCCGTGCGCGACTCCGGGGTGAAGTCGTAGCCGTTGACGATGTCGCCGCGGTAGGCGGGCAGGGTGACGTCGCCCCGCGTCTCGGAGTCGTTGGAGCGCGGCTTGGCGAACTGCCCGGCCATCCGGCCCATCTTGACGACCGGCATCGACGCACCGTACGTGAGCACGACGGCCATCTGCAGGACCGTCTTCACGCGGTTGCGGATCTGCTCGGCCGTCGCGCCGGCGAAGGTCTCGGCGCAGTCGCCGCCCTGGAGCAGGAACGCGTTGCCGCTCGCCGCCCTGGCCAAGCGGTCGCGCAGGATGTCGACCTCGCCGGCGAACACCAGCGGAGGGAGGGTCGCGAGTTCGGCGGAGGCACGCGCGACGGCGGCCTGGTCCGGCCATGACGGCTGCTGCTTGATCGGCAGCTCACGCCAATAGTCCAGTCCGGCGATCACCGAGGGTTCGGCCATGACGACTGGTTCTGTAGCGTGGGACACGGATTTCCTGTTTCTCTTCGACCGGACGCGCTCCGGAGCCCGCCCGGAAGGGGGAACGGACCGCGATCGCGGCCCGGTTTTTCAGCTTAGCGTCACGCCGACGCGGCGCGCTCCTTGACGCTCGTGGCGTAGACGTCGCGATAGTCCTGGCCCGAGAGCTTGCGGAGCTCGACCATCAACTCGTCCGTGACGCTGCGGAGGATGAAGCGGTCCCCCTCCATGCCCTCGAACCGCGAGAAGTCGAGCGGCTTGCCGATGACGATCCCGATCCGACGGATCCGGGGCAGCTTCGTGCCGATGGGCATGACCTTCTCGGTGTCGATCATCGCGACGGGGACGATGGGGACCCCTGCCTCGAGCACCATCCGCGCGACGCCGGTGCGGCCGCGGTACATCGTCCCGTCGGGACTGCGGGTGCCCTCCGGATAGATACCCAGCAGGTGACCGCCACCGAGGACCGCGAGCCCGGTGTTGAGCGAGGCCTCGGAGGCCTTGCCGCCCGACCGGTCGATCGGGAGCTGCCCTGTGCCGAGCATGAAGGTCTTCGTGGCCCAGCCGCCGAAACCCTTGCCGCGGAAGTACTCGCTCTTGGCCAGGAAGGAGATCCGCCGGTCGACGCACAGCGGGAGGATCACCGAGTCGATGAAGGACAGGTGGTTGCTGGCGATGATCGCGCCGCCGTGCTCCGGGATGTTCTCGGCGCCGATCACCCACGGCCGGAAGATCGACTTGAGGATCGGGCCGGCGACCAGGTACTTCATGAACCAGTAG
Source organism: uncultured Plantibacter sp. (assembly GCF_963518075.1). NCBI lineage: Bacteria > Bacillati > Actinomycetota > Actinomycetes > Micrococcales > Microbacteriaceae > Plantibacter > uncultured Plantibacter sp. The sequence goes on along the minus strand of NZ_CAUQHZ010000010.1, from coordinate 113,643 downwards.
AACATCGTGCTCCTCCGTCTTGCCGTCGTCGTCAGCCGAGGACGAGGGCGCTCCTGGCGAGATCGCCGGCGCCGATGACCCCGGCGTCGTTCACGAGCTGCGCGATGCTGAAGGACGGCTCCGGGTGGAACCCGCGCGCCGGGAGGTGTGTCAGGAACGCCTCACGAACGGGGTCCAGGAGGAGGTCGCCGGCCTGGGCGACGCCGCCGCCGATCACGAAGATGTTGGGGTCGAGGATGGCCGACATGCTCGCGAGGGCCTGCCCCAGCAGATCGGCGAGCTCGTTGAGGCATCGGAGGGCGCCGGGATCACCGGACTCGAGCAGGGCGGAGACGTGGTGTCCGTTCAGCAGTCCGCCGGCCGCGGCCCGGGCCCGGGCGAGGGCGGCACCGTCGCCACCGGCGTCCGCGGCCTCGTTCGCGAGCCGGAGCAACGCGTTCCCCGAACAGTACTGCTCGACGCAGCCACGCGCGCCGCAGCCGCAGGGCAGCCCGTCCGGGATGAGGCGCATGTGTCCCAGTTCCGCACCGCTGCCGAAACCACCGGTCAGCAGCCGGTCGTCGAGGACGATCGCCCCGCCGACACCCGTGCCGATCGTCACCATGACCATGCTGCGTTCCTCGCGCCCCGCACCGAACCGGAACTCGGCCCAACCCGCGGCGTTCGCGTCGTTCTCGATCGTCACGACCTTGTCGGGCAGCCGCGCGGCCAGCCGGGCCTGCAGGGGCTCGTTCCGCCAGGCGATGTTCGGCGAGTAGTAGACGGTCGAGCGCGTGGCGTCGAAGAACCCCGGCGCTGCGACGCCCACGCTCGAGATGCTGCCGTCGTCCAAGGACCGGACCATGGCGACGACGTCGTCGATGATGGCGTCGGGATCGGAGGCCTGCGTCGGCGTGCGCCCGGCCGCGAGGATCCGGCCGTCGTCGTCGACGACCCCGCCCGCGATCTTCGTCCCGCCGATGTCGATGCCGATCGCGTTTGCCATAACGGTGCCGTCTCCCTGTCCTGATGTCGCCGATACCGGCAGCGGCGTGTGACCGACCGTCAGTCGAGTCGGTCGCCCGCGCGCCGCAGTCGAGTCTACTGAGCGTCTGCGCGCCACAGAAACCGCGCAAACACCCGTGCTCTAGGATGGAGCAACATCTTGCCGACCTGGTACCGAAGGAGTTGCCGTGGAACAGTTCGACGTCCCTGCAGTCGTCGCAGCAGACCCATCCGCCAATGCGACCGATCTGCTCGTGAAGCGCCTGGCTGCTGCGCCCGACGCCGCGCTGTTCGCACTTCCCCGCGGGTCGGAGTGGGTGGACGTGACCACCGCCGAATTCCACGCGCAGGTCGTCGCCCTGGCGAAGGGCCTCGTCGCCGCGGGGATCGAACCCGGCGACAAGATCGGGCTCATGTGCAAGACCCGGTACGAGTGGACCCTCATCGACTTCGCCGTCTGGTTCGCCGGAGCACTCCTCGTCCCGATCTACGAGACCAGCTCGCCGAGCCAGGTGCAGTGGATCCTCAGCGACTCGGGAGCGACCAGCGTGCTGGTCGAGACACCCGACCAGTTCGCCCGCTTCGACGAGGTGCACGGTGACCTCCCCGACGTCGCGCGGGTCTGGCAGATCGATCTCGGTGACCTCGACAAGATCGCGGCCGCCGGCGTCGACGTCCCCGACGAGGAGATCGAACGCCGTCGCAACCTCGCCGTGGGTTCCGACATGGCGACCCTCATCTACACCTCCGGCTCGACCGGTCGGCCGAAGGGGTGCGTCCTCACCCACTCGAACTTCGTCGAGCTGTCGCGGAACTCGGCAGTCGCACTCAAGGACGTCGTGTCCGCTCCCGGTGCCTCCACCCTCCTCTTCATCACGACGGCGCATATCTTCGCGCGCTTCATCGCCGTGCTGTGCGTGCACTCCGGCGTGAAGACGGGCCATCAGCCCGACACGAAGCAGCTGCTCCCCTCGCTCGGCACGTTCAAGCCGACGTTCCTCCTCGCGGTCCCCCGGGTCTTCGAGAAGGTCTACAACTCCTCCGAGCAGAAGGCGGAGGCCGGCGGCAAGGGCAAAATCTTCCGTGCAGCCGCCGAGACCGGGATCGCCTACTCGAAGGCCCTCGAGAGCGGTTCCGTACCGTTCGGCCTGAAGGTGAAGTTCCGGGTCCTCGACCGCCTCGTGCTGTCGAAGATCCGCACGGCCATGGGCGGCCGGGTGCGGTACGCGGTCTCCGGCAGCGCTCCACTCGGTCCGCGACTCGGTCACTTCTTCCATGCGCTTGGCATCGTGATCCTCGAGGGCTACGGCCTCACCGAGACCACCGCGCCCGCGACGGTCAACCTCGCCCAGAAGTCGAAGATCGGGACGGTCGGACCGGCACTCCCCGGCGTCTCCCTCCGCATCGCCGACGACGGCGAGGTCGAGGTGCGCGGGATCAACGTCTTCAAGGAGTACTGGCAGAACCCCGAGGCGACGGCGGAGGCCTTCGACGACGGCTGGTTCCGCACCGGCGACATCGGCTCCTTCGACGCCGACGGCTTCCTCACGATCACCGGGCGGAAGAAGGAGATCATCGTCACCGCCGGCGGGAAGAACGTCGCCCCGGCGGCGCTCGAGGACCCGATCCGCGCGACCCCGGTCGTCGGACAGGTCGTCGTCGTCGGCGATCAGAAGCCGTTCATCAGCGCCCTCATCACGCTCGACACCGAGATGCTGCCCTCATGGCTCGCCAACAACGGCCAGGACGCGTCAATGAGCGCCGCCGAGGCTGCTCGGAACCCCGCAGTGCTCGCCGCCGTCCAGCGCGCCATCGACGAGGCCAACACCAAGGTGTCCCGCGCGGAGTCGATCCGCAAGTTCGTCATCCTCGACGACGAGCTCACGGAGGCGAGCGGTCACCTCACGCCGAAGCTCAGCATCAAGCGGAACGTGATCCTCAAGGACTTCGCGGAGACCATCGAGGGCATGTACCTCGGAGCGGGTTCGCCCGAGACCCAGGGGATGTCCCTGAAGTAGCGCCTCGACGGGCTCGGCGGTCGGTCGACGACCGCCGGGCGTCGACCGGCGTCTAGAACCAGTCGCTCTCGCGGACCTGCTTCATCGCCTCGCGGCGGTGCTCCTTCGACAGCCGGTCGAGGTAGAGCATGCCGTCGAGGTGGTCGGTCTCGTGCTGCAACGCCTGGGCGAGGAGTCCTTCACCCTCGACGACGAGCTCCTGCCCGTCGAGGTCGATGCCGACGGCACGGGCGTAGGGATGGCGCGGCGTCGGGAACCAGAGTCCGGGCACCGACAGGCAGCCCTCGCCGATCTCCTCGAGTTCACCGCGCACCTCGACGAGCTTCGGGTTGATGAGGTACCCGATGACGCCGTCGACGTTGTAGCTGAACACGCGGAGTCCGACACCGATCTGCGTCGCGGCGACGCCGGCACGGCCGGGGAGCTCCACGCTGTCCACGAGATCGCGGACGAGGCTGCGGATGTCGTCGTCGATCGTGACGACCTCGGCCGTCGGAGCCTTCAGGACCGGGTCGCCGAAGTGTCTGATGGGTCGTGTCGTCACGGGTTGGATCCTTCCGGGCGGGACAGGTGTGGTGGACGCGGAGACCGGCCGCGTCGCCTCGAGGAGGGACGCGGCCGGTCTCGGGAGGGTCAGGCGCTCGGCTTCACGACGACGAGCAGGTCGCCCGCCTCGACCTGCTGGGTCGCCGGGATGGCGAGGCGATCGACGACGCCGGCGACGGCGGTCGTGATCGCCGCCTCCATCTTCATGGCCTCGATCGAGGCGACCGGCTGGCCGGCCTCGACGCGGTCGCCGACGGCGACCTTGACGGTCACGACACCGGAGAACGGCGCGGCCACCTGACCGGGGACGGAGGTGTCGGCCTTCTCGGCCGCGCGGGAGTCGACCTCGATGCCGCGGTCGCGGACGAACACCGGCCGCAGCTGACCGTTGAGGGTCGCCATGACGGTGCGCATGCCCTTCTCGTCAGCCGCACCGATCGCTTCGAGCCCGACGAACAGCCGGACGCCCTTGTCGATCTCGACGACGTGCTCCATGCCCGGCTCGAGGCCGTACAGGTAGTCGGCGGTGTCGACGACGGAGAGGTCGCCGTACAGGTCGCGCTGCTGCTCGAACTGCTTGGTCGGCGCCGGGAACAACAGGCGGTTGAGGGTCGAGCGGCGCTCGGCGGACCCGCCGTCGAGCGAGGCCTGGTCCTCGGCGGAGATCGGCGTGATCCCGATGTCGACCGAACGACCGGCGAGGACCTTCGAGCGGAACGGCTCCGGCCATCCGCCCGGGAGCTCCCCGAGTTCGCCCGCCATGAACCCCACGACGGAGTCCGGGACGTCGTACTTGTCGGGGTTGGCCTCGAAGTCCGCCGGATCCGCCTTGACGGCGGCGAGGTGGAGGGCGAGGTCGCCGACGACCTTGCTCGACGGGGTCACCTTGGGCACCCGACCGAGGATCTTGTTGGAGGCCGCGTACATGTCCTCGATGAGCTCGAAGTGGTCTGCGAGTCCGAGCGCGATCGCCTGCTGGCGGAGGTTCGACAGCTGACCGCCCGGGATCTCGTGCGTGTACACGCGACCGGTCGGGCCCGCGAGTCCTGACTCGAACGGCCGGTACATCGCGCGGACGGCCTCCCAGTAGGGCTCGAGGTCGGCGATCCCCTGCAGGGAGATGCCGGTGTCGCGCTCGGTGTGGGCCAGCGCGGCGACCAGCGAGGAAGCGGACGGCTGACTCGTCGTGCCGGCCATCGGCGCGCTCGCGACGTCGACCGCGTCGGCGCCCGCGTTGCTCGCCGCGAGGAGGGTCGCCAGCTGTCCACCGGGGGTGTCGTGCGTGTGCACGTGGACCGGCAGGTCGAACCGCTCGCGGAACGCCGCGACGAGCTTGGCCGCCGCGGATGGACGGAGGAGCCCCGCCATGTCCTTGATGGCGAGCACGTGGGCACCGGACTCGACGATCTTCTCGGCGAGACGGAGGTAGTAGTCGAGGGTGTACAGGTCCTCGGCCGGGTTCAGCAGGTCGCCGGTGTAGCAGACCGCGACCTCTGCGACGGTCGTCCCCGTCTCCAGGACCGCATCGATGGCCGGGCGCATCTGCGACACGTCGTTGAGGGCGTCGAAGATCCGGAAGATGTCGATACCGGTGTCGGCGGCCTCCCGCACGAAGGCGTTCGTCACCTCCGTGGGATAGGGCGTGTAGCCGACGGTGTTCCGGCCGCGCAGCAGCATCTGGATAGCGATGTTCGGCATCGCCTGACGCAGCGAGGCCAGTCGCTCCCACGGCTCCTCACCGAGGAAGCGGAGGGCCACGTCGTACGTCGCGCCACCCCAGGCCTCGACGGAGAGCAGTTCGGGGGTGAGCCGCGACACGAACGGTGCGACCGCGAGCAGGTCCTTCGTCCGGACGCGCGTGGCCAGGAGCGACTGGTGGGCGTCGCGGAAGGTGGTCTCGGTCACGGCGAGGGCGGTCTGGGCGCGGAGGGCGTCAGCGAAGCCCTTCGGCCCGAGCTCGAGCAGCCGCTGACGCGAGCCGGCCGGGGCGTCGGTCGTGATGTCGATCGCGGGCAGCTTCTCGACCGGGTCCGGTCCGGACGGACGCGACCCGTTGGGCTGGTTGACCGTGACGTCGGCGAGCCAGTTGACGATCTTCGTCCCGCGGTCCTTCGAGACGTGCCCGCGGAGGAGCTGCGGACGCTCGTCGATGAAGGAGGTGCTGAGGTCGCCGGCCACGAACGAGGCGTCTTCGAGGACCGCCTGCAGGAACGGGATGTTCGTGGAGACGCCACGGATGCGGAACTCGGCGAGGGCGCGCTTGGCGCGGGTGACGGCCGCCTCGAAGGTGCGCCCGCGGCAGGTGAGCTTCGCGAGCATCGAGTCGAAGTGGGGGCTGATCTGGGCGCCGGAGGCGACCGTACCGCCGTCGAGTCGGATGCCGCCTCCGCCCGGAGAACGGTAGGTCGTGATCTTCCCGGTGTCGGGACGGAAGCCCGCCGTGGGGTCCTCGGTGGTGATGCGGCACTGGAGCGCGAAGCCGCGGAGGTGCAGGGACTCCTGCGTGAGGCCGAGGTCGCCGAGCGACTCGCCGGCGGCGATGCGCATCTGCGACTGGACGAGGTCGACGTCGGTGACCTCCTCGGTCACGGTGTGCTCGACCTGGATGCGCGGGTTCATCTCGATGAACACGTGCTGGCCGGCCCGCTCCCCCGCGGTGTCGAGGAGGAACTCGACCGTCCCGGCGTTGACGTAGCCGATCGACTTGGCGAACGCGATGGCGTCGCGGTACATCGCCTGACGGGTGTCCTCGTCGAGGTTCGGGGCCGGCGCGATCTCGACGACCTTCTGGTGTCGGCGCTGCACCGAGCAGTCGCGCTCGAAGAGGTGGATGGTCTCGCCGTCGGCGCTCGCCAGGATCTGGACCTCGATGTGCCGGGGGCGGACGACGGCCTGCTCGAGGAACATCGTCGGGTCGCCGAAGGCGCTGTCCGCCTCGCGCATGGCGGCTTCGAGGGCTCCGCGGAGGTCCTCGGCGTTGTCGACGCGGCGCATGCCACGTCCACCACCACCGGCGACCGCCTTCGCGAAGATCGGGAACCCGATGTCGGCGGCACCGGCGAGCAGCTCCTCGATGTCGCGGCTGGCCGGCGTCGACTTCAGGACCGGGACCCCGGCCGCGATGGCGTGCTCCTTGGCGGTCACCTTGTTACCGGCCATCTCCAGGACGGAGGACGGCGGACCGATGAAGGTGATGCCGGCTGCCCGGGCGGCCTCGGCCAGTTCGGGATTCTCTGAGAGGAAGCCGTACCCGGGGTAGATCGCGTCGGCGCCCGACTCCTTCGCGACGCGGATGATCTCCGAGACGTCGAGGTAGGCGCGCACCGGATGACCCTCCGTGCCGATCTGGTAAGCCTCATCGGCCTTCAGCCGATGCATCGAGTTGCGGTCCTCATAGGGGAACACCGCAACCGTCTTCGCCCCCAGCTCGTACGCGGCACGGAACGCCCGGATGGCGATCTCTCCGCGATTGGCGACAAGAATCTTCCTGAACATGGAACCCTTCCCACAACAGCCAACTCAGCAAACGTTGAGATTCCCTAGCCTAGTCACGGTAACGTTGAGCCTTGTGCATGTACTCAGCGTTAGCTCCCTGAAGGGGGGCGTCGGCAAGACCACCGTCACCCTTGGCCTGGCTTCCGCCGCGTTCTCGAAGGACATCCGCACGCTGGTCGTGGATCTCGACCCCCAATCCGACGTCTCGACCGGCATGGCCGTCGACGTCGCAGGGCACCTCACGGTGACGGATGTGCTGACCTCGCCGAAGAAGAAGATCGTCGAGCAGGCGATCGTGGCGAGCGGCTGGACGAAGATCCACCCGGGCAAGATGGACGTCATGATCGGCAGCCCGTCTGCGATCAACTTCGACGGCCCGCACCCCAGCATCCGCGACATCTGGCGCCTGGAAGAGGCGCTCGCGCACGTCGAGGAGGAGTACGACCTCGTCCTGATCGACAGCGCCCCCTCGCTCAACGCGCTCACCCGCACCGCCTGGGCGGCGAGCGACCGCGTCGCCGTCGTCACGGAGCCGGGCCTGTTCTCGGTCTCCGCAGCCGACCGCGCCCTCCGCGCCGTCGAGGAGATCCGTCGCGGGCTGAGCCCCCGGCTGCAGCCGCTCGGCATCATCGTCAACCGGGTGCGTCCGCAGTCGATGGAGCACCAGTTCCGCATCAAGGAACTGCGCGACATGTTCGGTCCCCTCATCCTCAACCCGCAGCTGCTGGAGCGCACGTCCCTCCAGCAGGCTCAGGGTGCCGCCAAGCCCGTCCACGTGTGGCCGGGTGACACGGCGCAGGAGATGGCGAAGAACTTCGACTCACTCCTCGACCGCGTGTTGCGCACGGGCCGCGTCGGCGAGTACGCCGACGGCGCTCCCCCGGAGCCGGCTGCCGTCACCAGCCCCGCCGCCGTCGAAGCGCCCTCCACCGACAGCTGAGGTCGCGGCGAGAACGCTCGGCCGCCTCCCGGCCCAGGCGCTCGCTCGGGTCGCCCTTCGACAGGCTCAGAGACCGGCAGGAGCACCAAGTACCCGGGATGCGTGCTCAGGGAACGTGTGGCGCGCGTCGGTGAGCCCTTCGACAGGCTCAGGACCTGCGCCTTCGGCTCGGGTCAGGCGCTACGAGCGGAGCGACGTGCTGCGAGCTCGTCCATGGGGTCGGCCGACTGTGCGTCGAACTCGATGAGCGTGGACTCCACCTCGCGCAGCACCTTGCCGACGGCGATGCCGAAGACGCCCTGTCCGCGGCTGACGAGGTCGATGACCTCGTCGTTCGAGGTGCAGAGGTAGACACTCGCGCCGTCGCTCATGAGCGTGGTCTGAGCGAGGTCGACGATGCCCGCTTCGCGGAGCTGGTCGACCGCCGTGCGGATCTGCTGCAGGGAGATGCCCGTGTCGAGCAGTCGCTTGACGAGCTTGAGGACGAGGATGTCGCGGAAGCCGTAGAGGCGCTGCGTTCCGGATCCGGATGCACCGCGGACGGTGGGCTCGACCAGACCCGTCCGGGCCCAGTAGTCGAGCTGGCGGTAGCTGATGCCGGCTGCGCGGGCGGCGACCGCTCCGCGGTAGCCCTGGCCCTCTTCGAGTTCTGGAAGCCCGTCGGTGAACAGCAGCCCGAGGTCACCGTACCGTGACGCCCCGTCGCGACTGAGTTCACTCATGTCTGCTTCTCCTCGATGTTCGCTGCACGGTCGGTACGGTCTCGACGGGGGCGTCGAGACGGCTTGACCACTCCCACCACGCTACCGATCCGCCCCGGTCAACGCTGCGACATCCGTTCGAAACGGACGGCGTGTCGTGACGAGTGATCGAACTGTGACCTGGCCGTGATGGATGAGGGCAGTCTACGCCCTGGGAGGTCGATCAGGAGGATTGGTGTCGCTCGAGTGCCGAGCGGACGAGGTTCGACCGCACACCCTCGAGCTGTGCGGCGATCTCCAGCGCCCGGTCGGCGGTGCGTGCCCGGCCGGCGGCGTCGTTCCGCTTGGCGACGGCGCTCAACGCGCTCTCGATGAGCCCGACCTCGCGCTCGATCGAGGCGCGGAACCCGCGGAGGTGCCGTGGTTCGATGCCGGAGCGCTGCAACTCCACCAGGATCCGCAGGAGGGACGCGACGTCCTCGCCGTAGTTCTCGGCGGGCAGGATCAGCGACGCGCTCACGGCGTCGTTGAAGAGCATCGGGGTGGCGCCGGCTTCGCGGATCAGTTCGTTCCGCGAGAACCTGCGAACGCCGGGATGGATCGACGGCGCGCCGACGGCCTGCCCGCTGCCCGGGAACAGGGGCGACCGTCCCGCGTCGACCTCGACGAGGTAGGTGCGGATGACCTTGAGGGGGAAGTAGTGGTCGCGCTGCATCGACAGGATCAGCCGCAGACGTTCGAGGTCATCACTCGAGAACTTCCGGTAGCCCGACTTCGTCCGTGCCGGGGACACCAGCCCCTGCTCCTCGAGGAACCGGAGCTTCGAATTGCTCAGTTCGGGGAACTCCGGAGTGAGGCGTGCGAGCACCTGCCCGATGCTCAGCAGCGGAGCGCCGTCGCTTCGCGCGTTCGCGCTGGCTGCCGCCACTAGCTTCCCAGCTGGGAGGCGAGGTCGATCCGCGACGCGTAGAAGGTGAGGCGGAACTTGCCGATCTGCACCTCGGCGGCGTCACGCAGGATCGCCTTGTCGATGCGGACACCGTCGAAGTACGTGCCGTTCAGCGAGTTGAGGTCGCGGATCTCGAACGCGGTGCCGTGACGGTGGAACTCGGTGTGCCGACGCGACACCGTGACGTCGTCGAGGAAGATGTCGGCCTCGGGGTGACGTCCGACGGTCGTGACGTCGGCGTCGAGGAGGAACCGCGCACCGGCGTTCGGACCACGACGGACGATCAGCAGGGCGGAACCGGACGGCAGGGCCGCGATCGCCTCGTGCTCCTCAGTGGTGACGTCGGAGTCGATCGCCGCGAGGGCCGCTCCGAGGTCTTCACCGAAGGTGAGTGTCGTGTCGACTTCCCGATCGCCCGAGCCGCTCGTCGGGCCGCCGTCGTCGACAGCTCCCGGCGTGTACGCCCCGGTCGCGGGATACTTCTCATCGTGCTCAGCCACCGTCGACCTCCTCTCCGTCAAGCGTATCCGATGTGGCGTCGCTGTCGAGCCGCCGGGTCGAGGGTGACCCGCTGGATCCGGCCCGTTCCCGCTGCTTCGAACGGGCATCCCCCGCGATGCGCACGGTCTGCAGCAGATAGAGGATGCCGGCCCACCAGTAGAGCGTCGCTCCGGCGATCACCGACACCCAACCGAGCGGCGCCGCGATCATCGCGACGGCGGGGAACGCCTGGCCGAGCATGAGGACCGGGAGCCCGATGAAGAGCAGCGCCGTACCCCACTTCCCCACGCGGATGACCGGCAGCACGCCGGTGCCGGACCGGTGGAGCGCGACGGCGAGCCCGACGAGCAGCAGGTCGCGGGCGAAGACGACGACGAGCAACCACCACGGGATCAGTCCGCGGGCCGCGAGACCGATCAACGCCGCGAGGATGTAGAGGCGATCGGCGGCCGGATCGAGTTGACGGCCGAGCTTCGTCATCTGGTCGAACCGTCTCGCGATCCACCCGTCGAGCAGGTCGGTGACGCCGGAGAACGCGAGCGTCGCGAGGGCCAACAGGTCCTGCCCCTGCACGAGGAGGATCAGGAAGACCGGGACGAGGAGGATCCGGAAGACGCTGAGCGCGTTCGGGAGGGTGACGACGCGGTCTTCACCGGTCCGTCGAGCCCCGCGCCCCGCCCCGTCAGTCACGGGTCGAGTCTACCGACGGGCTGCTCTACCATCGGAGGATGGACAGCCCGTCGAGCGTACGCGTCGACGCATGGATCTGGGCGGTCCGGCTGACGAAGACCCGCTCGGCCGGCGCGACCGCCTGCCGAGCCGGCCACGTCCGGGTCAACGGCGATCGGGCGAAGCCGGCACAGGCCGTCAGGATCGGCGACGAGGTCCGGCTCCGCGTGGCGGGCTTCGACCGGATCGTGGAGGTCCGGCGCCTCATCGCGAAACGGGTCGGCGCCGACGTCGCGGCGGAGTGTCTCATCGACCGCTCTCCCCCGCTGCCGACGCCGGCGGAACGGCAGGTCGTGGCCGTCCGCGACCGGGGCGCCGGTCGACCGACGAAGCGTGAACGACGCGACATCGAGCGGTTGCGAGGGCGCTGACGCGCTGCTGACGATCCGACGGGCCTCATCGGCGACGCATCGACCCCGTCCAGGGAACACTCAAGCGCCGCCAAGGTGACTGGGGCATGCTGGGCCGATGTTCCGCCGCCATCCCGTGCTCAGCACCCTCACCGTGGTGTACCTCGCGCTCGTGGCGACCATCACCCTCGGCCCTCGGCCCTTCGACGGCAGGACCCAATCCCTCGTATACCGACTCGTCGACGTCCTCGCTCGGTGGGAGTCGACGGCTTGGATCACCTACGAACGCCTCGAGTTCGGGGCGAACATCGCCATGTTCGTCCCGATCGGCGTCTTCTTCCTGCTCCTGCTCGGACGGCGGCGCTGGTGGCTCGCCATCCTCGTCGCAGCGGCGCTGACGGTCGGCATCGAGGCCGCGCAGCTCGCGATCCCCGGACGCGTGAGCGATCCCCGCGACCTCCTCGCGAACACGTCCGGTGCCGTCGCCGGGGTCGTCCTCGGCCTGATGCTGACCGCCGGGCGCGCCCGCCGGCTCCAGGCCTCGTCACGCCGCCGCGCGGCCCTGCAGCACTGAAGCGCCCGGCACGGTCCTGATTCACAGGAGGCTGAGAGGCGTTCCAAGGCCGCTTCAGTAGAGTGCGAGCGGGCCGTCGGCCCGTCGGAGACAGAGCTGGAGTGCACGCCCATGACCGGACCAACGTCGTCGGACAACCTCGAGGAGCTGAAGCGCCTCAAGGACGAGTTCACGCGGTTCATGATGCTGTACAAGTTCGGCATCGACGAGATCACCACGAAGCTCAACATCCTCAAGGAGGAGTTCACGCAGATCCACGACTACAACCCGATCGAGCACATCAGCTCGCGGTTGAAGTCGCCGGAGAGCATCATCGGCAAGATCGAACGCAAGCAGTACGGGCAGGACATCGACGACATCCGCGAACACATCACGGACATCGCGGGCATCCGCGTCACCTGCAGCTTCATCTCCGACACGTACAAGGTGTTCGAACTCCTGACGAGCCAGCAGGACATCACCGTGGTGAAGGTCAAGGACTACATCGCGAACCCGAAGCCGAACGGGTACCAGAGCCTCCACGTGATCGTCGAGGTTCCGGTGTTCATGTCCGACGGCGTCGTACAGGTGCCCGTCGAGATCCAGTTCCGGACGATCGCCATGGACTTCTGGGCGAGCCTCGAACACAAGATCTACTACAAGTACGACAAGGCCGTGCCGGACAGTCTGCTCGCCGAGCTCAAGCACGCCGCCGAGGCGGCCTCCAGGCTCGACGCGAAGATGGAGCACCTCCACGGAGAGGTCCTCGCGCTCGACCGCGCGACGACCTCGCGGACCACCGCCGACGGGCACCCGAAGCCTCCATCACTCGCCGACCGGGTCATGACCGAGCTGATCGACGGGCTGGACCCGCGTTAGAGCGCCTTGCGCATCTGCACGGCCATCGTCTCGTAGCCGAGCGACTCGTACAGGCCGCGCGCGATCCGGTTGAACCCGAACACGTTCAGCCCCAGCGTCTTCGCGCCCTGCTCCTTGGCCGCCGTCTCGGCGAGCTGCATGGCCTGCCGACCGAGCCCACGGCCACGGAACGACTCGTCGATCTCCACGTCCCAGACCCACCACTCGTCCGGGTGGCTCGTGCTCCGCGGTCCGATCCAGAGCACGCCGACCGCGGCGTCGTCGAGGACCACCTCGAAGACGAGGTGTCCGACCTGGAGCCGGCCGGCCGGGAACGTCTCGGCGAGGGACTGCGCCGCCTTCGCCGTCGCCTCCGCCTCGGTCTCCCCCGCCTCGATGCGTTCGAGGCGGTACTGCGCGTTCGCGGCGAGCATCCACCCCCGCAGTCGATCGGCGGGCATGCGGACGAGCGTGGCGTTCATGAGGACATCCTCCCAGAACGGCGCGACCCCGTCGCTCGCCGTCCTGCGCAGGGTCGTCGCCGGGCTCGGGAATAGTTCCCGCCCGAAACGAGCTGGACTCCGAAGGACACACGATTGGGACCCGCCCGCCGTCATCCGGAGAATCGAGACATGCCGATCCACACCGCCCCGCAGCCGAACGCGATCGCCGAGCACGACGCCTGGCGCGACGACCGCCGAGCCGCCGTGACCTCGCCGCTCGGCAACCTCGCCCTCGTCGAGACACGGTGGCTCGCGGAGGAGACGCCGGCCACCGTCGACGAGGCCGCAGCCGCCATCGCCGCCGAGCAGCCGAGCGGCGTCACGGTGACGACGCTCCGCCGCACCCACCTCGACACGGGCCAGGACGAGGTCGGTGTCCGCCGCTGGGACGCGAACGCACCCGCCATCCGCGCGTTCGAGGGCATCGACGTCTTCCCGTACGACCCCGCCTGGGTCCAGACGGCGCGGTTCACGCCGGTCGACGGCTCGCGGACCGTGCCCTTCGAGCACATCCGCGACAACGGCGGATCACGGGAGCTCGTCGTCCCCGGCGACATCGTGTTCACGCGAGACGGGGTCGAGTACACGATGAGCGCCTTCGACGACGGCGGCACGCTGCTCCTCGTGTTCGGCGACGCGACGAACGGTCGCGACGACGAATCGGGCACCTACGGCGCCGGCCGGTTCCTGTTCGTGCAGCGGACCGACGACGGCGGCTTCGGCACGGCGGGCGAGGTCGTCCTCGACTTCAACCGCGCGTTCGTGCCGCCCTGCGGCTTTTCCGTGCAGTACAACTGTCCGATGCCGCCGCCGCAGAACCGGTTCGCCGGAGCGGTCCTCGCCGGGGAACGGATCGTCCGGTTCCGCGAGGGCTTCGACCTCTACGCCGTCTGACCCGTCCACACCGCCACAGCCCGCACCCAGCACCAGCACCCCCACACCACAGGAGTATCCGTGAAGAGAACCATCGGGCTCGTCGCCCTGTCCGTCGCCGCCGCCGTCGCCCTCGCCGGCTGCGCCGGTGGTGGTGGCGGCTCGGCGACGGGCGACGACGCGACCATCGCCGTCGGCTCGCTCTACGAGCCGCAGAACCTCAGCAACACCGGCGGCGGCGGCCAGGGCGTCACGGAGGCCTTCACCGGCAACGTGTACGAGGGCCTCTACCGCCTCACGGACGACGGCGAGGTCGAGCCCGTGCTCGCCGCCGACAGCACCGTGAGCGACGACGGCCTGACGTACACCTTCACCCTCAAGGACGGCGTCACCTTCCACTCCGGCGACCCGCTCACCTCGGCAGATGTGAAGTCGAGCATCGAGGCCGTGACCGCCGAGGACTCGCAGTCGGCGCGGAAGAGCAGCTTCGCGGTGATCTCGGACATCGCGACCCCCGACGACAAGACCGTCGTCATCACCCTCTCCGAGCGCTCCATCTCCTTCATCTACAACCTGAGCTACGTCTGGATCGTCAACGACGCGGCGAAGGACCTCAAGACGACCGAGGACGGCACAGGTCCGTACACGCTCGGCGACTGGAAGCGCGGCAGCACTCTGAGCCTCGAGCGCTGGGACGACTACTGGGGTGAGCCCGCCAAGAACGCGGAGGTGGTCTTCACCTACTTCACCGACGCGACCGCGCTCAGCAATGCGCTCGTCACGAAGCAGATCGACATCATCACGAGCGTGCAGAGCCCCGACCAGCTGAGCCAGTTCACCGACAACGCGGACTACGTCGTCTCCGACGGCGACTCCACGACGAAGGAGCTGCTCGCCTTCAACGACCGGGTCGCCCCGTTCGACCAGGCGCTCGTCCGGAAGGCCGTGTACTCCGCGATCGACACCAAGAAGCTGCTCTCGTCCATCTGGGGTGACTACGGCACACTCATCGGGTCGATGGTCCCGCCGACGGACCCCTGGTACGAAGACCTCACGCAGGTGAACCCCTACGACCCCGAGCTCGCCAAGCAGCAGCTCGCCGAAGCGGGCTTCGCCGACGGCTTCACGTTCACGCTCGACACCCCGAGCTACGACCCGCACCCGGCCGTCGCCGAGTTCCTCCAGAGTGAACTCGCGAAGGTCGGCATCACGGTCGAGATCAACACGATCAGTGCGGACGAGTGGTACTCGAAGGTGTTCAAGGAACGCGACTTCCAGGCGACGCTCCAGGAGCACGTGAACGACCGTGACGTCGTCTGGTACGGCAACCCGGACTTCTACTGGGGCTACGACAACCCCGAGGTGACCCAGTGGGTGTCGGAGGCAGAACAGGCGACGACCACCGAGGAGCAGACCGCGAAGCTGAAGCTCGTCAACGAGCAGATCGCCGAGGACGCGGCGAGCGTGTGGCTGTACCTCTACCCGCAGATCGTCGTCGCCGCGAGTGATGTCTCGGGATACGGCGTCAACGGCCTGAACTCGCAGTTCTTCGTGGCGGACATCGTCCGCAAGTAGTCGTCGCCCGGGCCGACCGGCACCGCCCGGTCGGCCCGGGCCTCGCTACGCTGAGGTCCACCATGCTCGCTTACCTGCTGCGCCGATCCGCGTTCCTCGTGGTGTCGTTCCTCGTCGCCATGACCGTGCTGTTCGTGCTGCTCCGCCTGCTGCCGGGCGACCCGTCGAACGCCCTCCTCTCGGTGAACGCCACGCAGGAGCAGATCGACGCTGCACGCGAGCAGGTGGGAGCCGACCGGCCGCTCGGCGAGCAGTTCGCGGCCTGGTTCGGCGGCGTCCTGACCCTCGACCTCGGTTCCTCGTTCGTGAGTTCGCTCCCGGTCGGGCCCGAGATCGCGTCGCGCCTCCAGGTCACCGTGCCGCTGACGCTCCTCGCGTTCCTCCTCGCCGTGGTGCTCGCCCTCGTGGCCGGTGTCGTGTCCGCGCTGCGAGCCGACCGCTGGTACGGCATCGCGTTGTCCGGCCTCTCGCAGCTCGGGATAGCCGTGCCGGTGTTCTGGGTCGGCATCCTGCTCGTCAGCGTGTTCGCGGTGACGCTCCGGCTGTTCCCGTCCGGCGGCTTCCCGCGCGACGACTGGGCCGACCCCGCCGCGGCGCTCACGAGCCTCGCCCTTCCGGTCATCACCATCGCCATCGTCATGAGTGCGTCGATCACCCGGTACGTCCGTTCCGCCACGCTCGACGTGGTCGGCAGCGACTACCTGCGGTCCTCGCGGGCGCAGGGAGCCGGCTTCGGCGAGGCCCTGCTCCGACACGGCGCCCGGAACGCCGCGGTGCCCGTCGTCGCGATCCTCGGCATCGAGCTCGCCACCACCTTCCTCGGCGCCGTCGTGGTCGAGAGCGTGTTCAGCCTGCCGGGCCTCGGGTCGATGCTCCTGACGGCGATCCAGCAGCACGACTACCCGAACATCCAGGGCATCCTCCTCGTCTCGACCCTCGTCGTCCTCCTGACTGGCTTCGTCGCCGACATCGCGCAGCGGCTCATCGATCCGCGTCTGCGCACCTCGATCTCGGGGAACGGGCTCCGATGAGCGCCGTCGACGCCCAGACCGCGCTCACCGACCGCCGCCCGGTGCGGCGACGCGCCAGGTCCGCGACGCTGACCGTCGGACTGGCCCTCGTCGGCGTCATCGCCGTCCTGGCGGCCGTCTCGCTCGTGTGGTTGCCCTTCGCCCCCACGGACACCTCCGGCGGTCGTCTCGAAGGTCCGACCGGCACCCACTGGCTCGGTACCGACAAGCTCGGTCGCGACCTCATGACCCAGCTCATGATCGGCGCGCGCATCGCGCTCGTGACCGGCGCCGGGGCCGTCGCGGTCGGGGCGGTCATCGGGATCGCCGTGGGACTCGCCGCGGCCTTCGCATCGGCCTGGCTGGACGACACGATCTCCGCCGCGCTCGACGTCGTGATCGCCTTCCCGGTGCTCCTGCTCGCCATGCTCATCGTGGCCGCGCAGGGCGCGTCACTCGGCACCGCGATCATCGCGATCGGACTCGCCATGTCGGCCATCGTGGCCCGCCTGACCCGGATCCTCACGAAGCGGGTCCTCAGCGAGCAGTACGTCGTCGCGGCCAGGACCGCCGGGACGAGCTGGGCCGGTGTCATCGGCCAGCACGTGCTCCCGAACATCTGGCCCACCCTGAGCGTCAACCTCGCACTGCAGTTCGGCATCGCCGTCCTCGCCGAAGCGAGCCTGTCGTACCTCGGCCTCGGTGCGCCACCGCCGAACGCCTCCTGGGGACGCCTGCTGCAGGAGGCCCAGGCCACCGTCACGACGGCACCGATCGGCGCGATCGCTCCGGGCGTCGCCGTGGTGATGCTCGTGGTGGGTGTGAACTTCATCGCGGACGGCCTGCGGGACCTCGGCGATCCGACGAGGAGGCGCGGCGCATGAGCGATCTCCTCGACATCTCCGGCCTGACCATCACCCGAGGCATCCGGCGCGGAGCTCCCGACGGCACGGACCGGCCGCTCCTCGACGGGCTGGACCTGACCATCGCCGCCGGGGGTCGCCTCGGCCTCATCGGCGGTTCCGGGTCCGGGAAGTCCTTGACCTCCCTCGCAGTGATCGGGCTGCTCGGCGAGCAGCTGAGCGCGAGCGGCAGCGTCGAACTGGCCGGCACCCAGGTGATCGGCGCCCCGGACCGCGCGCTGCGGCCGCTCCGCGGCCGGGTGGCGGGACTCGTCTTCCAGGAGCCGCTGACCGCACTCGACCCGCTCATGCGGGTCGGCGCCCAACTCGCCGAGCCCCTGCGTCGCCATCTGGGGCTCCGGGGCGAACGGCTCGAGGAGGCCGTCGAAGCGGCCCTCGTCGAGGTGTCCCTCACCGACACCGCCCGCATCGCCGCCTCCTACCCCCATGAGCTGTCCGGCGGGCAGCGGCAGCGGGTCGCGATCGCCATCGCGCTCGCCGGTCGCCCGCAGCTCCTGATCGCGGACGAGCCGACGACGGCGCTCGACGTGACCGTCCAGGCGGAGGTGCTCGCGCTCATCGACCGGCTCGTCCGGGAACGCGGCATGGCGCTCCTGTTCATCAGTCACGACCTCGCCGTCGTGTCGGCCATGGTCGACGAGGTCGTCGTGCTGAGCGATGGTCGGGCCGTGGAACGCGGCGCGGTGGCGCAGGTGCTGACGGCGCCGCAGCACGAGGACACCCGTCGTCTGGTCGCCAGCGCCCGCGCGCTCGACGACGCGCTGGAGGACCCGCGATGACCGATGCACCGATCACGGCGACGCCGATCCTCGAGCTTGACGCGGTCGGCTTCCGGTACCGCGGTGGTCAGGAGGCCCTGGACGACGTCTCGCTGGCCGTCGGCGCAGGCGAGGCCGTCGGGATCGTCGGGCAGTCCGGCGCCGGCAAGAGCACCCTCCTCCGACTGCTGCTCGGCCTCGACCGGCCGACCTCGGGCTCGGTCCGGTTCGACGGTGGCGCGCTGGACCCCCGCGACCGGACGCGGGTCCGTCGATTCCGCACATCGGTGCAGGCCGTCTTCCAGGATCCGTACTCCTCGCTCGACCCGCGGCAACGTATCGGGCGCATCGTGGCCGAACCGTTGCGCTCCCTCCGGCTGGCGACCACCGAGCAGGCGGCCGTCCGCGCGTCCGCGGCGCTCGAGGCGGTGGGACTGCCCGCCGACGCGGCGTCGCGGTTCCCGCACGAGTTCTCGGGCGGCCAGCGGCAGCGGATCGCCATCGCCCGCGCGATCGTCCCGAACCCCCGGCTCCTCCTCGCCGACGAGCCCGTCAGCGCCCTCGACATGAGCACCCGGATCCAGATCATCGAGCTCCTCGCCGAGCTGCGGGCTTCGAACGGCCTGGCCCTCGTCATGGTCTCGCACGACCTCGGCACGGTGGCAGCGCTGTGTGAACGCACGGTGGTCCTCCGACACGGGCAGGTCGTCGAGGCCGGCGCCACCGCTCAGATCCTCCATGATCCCGCCGAGGCCTACACGAAGCAGCTCATCGCGGCGATCCCCCGCCTCCCGCGCTGAACCGACGACGAGGCCGGACGACATCGGCCCGGCCGAGCCGGGAATACCGCGCCGGCGGACGGTGTTCGACTCCGAGTGGCCTCGGCCGCATCGACTCTCCACAGGAACAGGACCCGTGACGCAGGATTCAGCGCAGCCCGACGACCACGACGAGGACCAGCCTGAGGCCGAGCGTCCCTGGCTCAGCGACGAGGAGCGGGAGGCACTCCGCAAGCCGCTTCCGGAGCGCGCGGTCGTCACGAGCCTCGCCTTCACCGGTCTCGTCGCGGCGTTCATGATGACACTCGTCACCCCGCTCGTGCCGTCGCTCCCCACGATCCTCGGCGTGCACGCCTCCGACAGCATGTGGGTCGTGACGGCGACGCTCCTGTCGGCCGCGGTCGCGACCCCGATCGCCGGTCGGCTCGGCGACCTCTATGGCAAACGACGGATGGTGCTCGTCCTGCTCGGGATCATGATGGCCGGTTCGGTGCTCGCCGCCTTCTCATCCACGATCGTCCCGCTCATCGTCGCCCGGGCCCTCCAGGGGATGGCGATGGGCGTGATCCCGCTCGGCATCAGCATCCTGCGCGACGTGCTCCACGCGAAGCGGCTCGGCCCCGCGGTCGCGCTCGTGAGTGCCACGCTCGGTATCGGTGGTGCCGTCGGTCTGCCGATCTCCGCGGTGATCTCGCAGTACCTCGACTGGCACGTGCTGTTCTGGGTCGCCGGCGCCCTCGGGCTCATCGGCTTCGTCCTCGTCGCACGCTTCGTCCCGGTGAGCACCCTTCGGAGTGAAGGTGGTTTCGACTGGATCGGCGCGATCGGTCTCGCCGCCGGCCTCGTCCCCATCCTCCTCGCCGTCTCGAAGGGCAACGAGTGGGGTTGGACGAGCGTCGGGACGCTCGGCTGCTTGATCGGCGGCGTCGTCGTGCTCCTGCTCTGGGGGTGGTTCGAGGTACGCTCCGCCAGCCCACTCGTCGACCTGCGCATCGCCGCCAGGCGGACGGTGCTCTTCACGAACCTCGCGTCCATCACGGTCGGCTTCGCCTTCTTCGGCAGCACGGTCGTCCTCCCAGGCATCCTCGAGGCGCCGGTCGGCACCGGGGTCGGTCTCGGGCAGAACATGCTCATCGCGAGCCTCTGCCTCATGCCGAGCGGTCTCATCATGTGGGCGATGTCGCCGGTCGCCGCGCGGTTGACCGCAGCCAAGGGCGCCCGATTGAGCCTGCTGATCGGCATCGCGATCATCGCGGTCGGGTACGCGATCGCGATCGGACTCATGACCGAGGTCTGGCACACCGTGCTCACGGCCACCGCGGTCGGCTTCGGAGTGGGGTTCGCCTACGCCGCCATGCCGACGCTCATCATGGGTGCCGTCCCGCCCAGCGAGACGGCGGCGTCCAACGGACTCAACTCCGTCATGCGGACGCTCGGTTCCACGATCGCGAGTGCGGTGATCGGCGCCATCCTGGCCTCCCAGGTCGTGACCGACGGAGCTGTCACGACACCCAGTGCGGACGCCTTCCGCCTGAGCTTCGCGATCTGCGCTGCAGCAGCCGTCGTCGGACTCGTCTGCACGATCCTGCTGCCGCGGCACCTGGCCAAGGACACCCGCTCCAGTCTCCACGAGGGCTGACGGGCGATCAGCCCACGATCCCGAGCGCGAACGGGAGGACCGGGCCGGCCCCTGCGCGGCGGAGCGCGCGACCGGCGACGGTGAGCGTCCACCGACTGTCGGCGCGGTCGTCGACGAGCAGGACCGGCGCACCCTCGAGCGCTGCGAGCTGCGCCCGGAGTTCGGATCCGACGGTGAAGGCGTCCCAGACCCCGGCCAGCCGGTAGGCGCTGTTGCCGCCGGGACCACCGCGCGGGCCGTCGCCGACGAGGTCGAGCTCCCCGAGGTAGGGCAGTCGCCCGAGCGACGCGATGCCCCTCGCCACGGAGTCGACCAGCTGCGGACGCGACCGTGACGGCACACTGACCACGGCGGCCGGTCGTTGCGTCCACGGCCAATCCGCCAGGACGCGGACGCTCGCGTCGATGACCGCGCGGGAGGCGGGAGCATCGGGCGCGCCGGCGGCGAAGAGCTCGCGGAGGACACCGCCCCAGCCGAGGTCGGTGAGCCGAGCGAGGGCGCGCCCGGCCTCGAGGCGGTCCTCGAGCGCGATGCGTCCCTTCACCGCTGCGCCGTCCGCGGTGACGCCGAGGCGGTCGGCTCCCGTCGGCCATTGCGCCCGCGGTTCGAGCTCGACGCCCACCCGCCCGAGCGCCTCCGACGCCGAAGCGGCCGCCGCACTGTCGAGTTCGGTGGGGAACCACGGCCCGGCGCACCGGTCGCATCGGCCACAGGGCACCGCGCTCGCGTCGTCGAGCTCACGTTGCAGCACGAGCATCCGGCACTCGTCGCCCCGCTCGTAGGCCAGCATCGCCTGCTGCTCCGCCACCCTGGCCTCGGCGATCCGCCGGTACCGCTCCCGGTCGTAGACCCACGGCTGCCCGGTCGACACCCACCCCCCGGCCACCCGCTGGACCGCGCCGTCCACGTCGAGCACCTTGAGGAGGAGTTCGAGGGGTGTGCGACGCAGGTTCACGAGTGCCTCGAGCGCGGGCGTGGACCGCGGCTGGCTGTCGAGTGCGTCGAGGACCGCGGTGGCCCGCGCTTCGTCCGGCATCGACGCGGTCGCGAAGTACTGCCAGATCTCCTCGTCCTCCGCTCCGGGCAGGAGCAGGACGTCTGCGTGCTCGGTGGCACGGCCCGCACGACCGACCTGCTGGTAGTACGCGACCGGCGAGGACGGAGCGCCGAGGTGCACGACGAACCCGAGGTCCGGTTTGTCGAACCCCATGCCGAGCGCGCTCGTCGCGACCAGCGCCTTCAGGCGGTTCTCCTTGAGGAGCCGTTCGGACTCCTCGCGTTCGTCGGGATCGGTCCGGCCGGTGTACGCCCGGACCTCGTGACCGGCCTCGCGCAGCAGCCGCGCGGTGTCCTCCGCGGCGGACACCGTGAGCGTGTAGATGATGCCGGACCCGGTGAGCCCGCCGAGGTGGCTGAGCAGCCAGGTGAGGCGGTCCCGTGACTCCGGCAGCCGGAGCACGCCGAGCCGGAGGGACGCCCTCGCGAGCGAGCCACGGATGGTGAGCACCTCGGCTCCGCGGGAGGCTGCGGCACCGGGTGCGGTGAGCTGCTCGGCGATGTCGCGGACGACGCGTGCGTTGGCCGTCGCGGTGGTCGCCAAGACCGGGACCTCGGTAGGAAGACGCCCGATCAGTTCCGCGAGCCGCCGGTAGTCGGGTCGGAAATCGTGACCCCAGTCGGAGATGCAGTGCGCCTCGTCCACCACCAGCATGCCCGTGCGGGCCACGAGGGTCGGGAGCTGCTCATCGCGGAAGCGCGGATTGTTGAGCCGCTCGGGTGAAACGAGCAGGACGTCGACCTCGTCGGCCTCCAGCCGCGCCCGGACGTCGTCCCATTCGTGCGCGTTCGCCGAGTTGATCGCCACCGCGCGCACACCGGCGCGCTCGGCGGCCGCCACCTGGTCGCGCATGAGCGCGAGCAACGGCGAGACCAACAGGGTCGGCCCGGCGCCCCGTCGGCGCAGGAGGGCGGTCGCGATGAAGTAGACGGCGGACTTGCCCCAACCGGTGCGCTGGACGACGAGCGCACGACGATGTTCGTCGACGAGCGCGAGGATCGCCTCGAGCTGACCGTCGTGGAACGTGGCCCCCGGAACGCCCGTGAGTGCGGCGAGCGCCGATGTGGCCTCGGCGACCGATCCGGTGGGGGCTGGTTCGGGGTGGGCGGGGGTGGGCGTGCTGGGGTGGGACATGCGGCAAGTCTGTCAGGAGCTGCTGACGGTGGACTGCGTCGGTGTCTCGGAGGGGCGGTGTCCCGTCGGTCGGTCGGTTGTGGAGGAGCCGCTAGCGATCGTCCGCGGCGGCGACGAGTTCGGCGATGACGAGCTTGGTCTGCCCCATCATGCATCGCATGGCTCGTGCCGCGCGTTCACGGTCGGGGTCGTTCTGCAGTTCGGCGAGGATGCCGGGCACGATCTGCCAGGACAGTCCCCAGCGGTCCTTGAGCCAGCCGCATTGGCTCGGGGCGCCGCCGTCGGCGATGAGGGCGTCCCAGAGTCGGTCGATCTCGTCCTGGGTGTCGGCTCTGACGGAGAAGGAGAACGCCTCGGTGAAGGAGAAGATGGGCCCGGCGTTCATCGCGCTGACGGGGAGGCCTTCGAGCTCGAACTCGACGACCATCGCCTGACCGGCCGGCATGGGTCCGCCTTCCGGGTAGCGGCTCACCGAGGTGATCCGGGAGTCGGGGAACAGCGACACGTAGAAGGTCGCCGCCTCCTCGGCCTGTGAGTCGTACCAGAGGAACGGGGTGATGCGGTGCTCCATCATGTCGTGCTCCCTCTCGGCCCGGGCGTCGTCGCTCAGGCGCTCTTCTTGCGTTTCGTCGCGGTCGACGCTTTCGACGGCGCGGTCTTGGCGGTACCGGTCTTCGCGGTACCGGTCTTCGCGCCACTCGTCTTGGCGGTACCGGTCTTCGCGGTACCAGTCTTCGCAGTACCGGTCTTCGCCGAGCGGCTCGTCGCTGCGGGCTTGGCGGTGCCGGATCGCTTCGCCCCGCTCGCCGTCTTCGCGCCGGTCGTGCCGCGTTGCCGTTCGATACTGCGCTGCAGCACCTCCATGAGGTCGATCGGCTCGGCGCCCGTGTCGTCATCGGGCTCGGGCTGCTCGCCGAAGGTGGCGGCGGTGTCGAGGGCATCGCCCTGCTCGAGTTTCGCCTCGATGAGCTTCCGGAGCTGTGCCTGGTATTCGTCGACGAACGCGTCCGGGCGGAAGCGCGACGAGAACGACTCGACGAGCGCCTCCGACATCTCGAGTTCCTTGGCGGAGATGCGGACGCGTTCCTCGAGTGCCGGGAACCGCACCTCGCGGACCTCGTCCTCCCAGAGCAGCGTCTGCAGGAGGATGACGTCCTCGCGCACCCTGAGGGCGCCGAGACGCGTCTTCTGGCGGAGGGCGAATCGCACGATGGCCGTGCGGTCGGTCTCCTCGAGCGTCCGCCGGAGCAGGACGTAGGCCTTCGACGAGGAGGAGTCGGGTTCGAGGAAGTAACTGCGGTCGAACATGATCGGGTCGAGGTCGTCGCTCGGCACGAACTCGACGACCTCGATCTCGCGGCTGCGTTCCTCGGGGAGCGATGCCAGGTCGTCTGCGGTGAGGACCACCGTCTGCTCGCCGTCCTGGTAGGCCTTGTCGATGTGGTCGTAGCTGACGACCTTGCCGCAGACCTCGCACTTGCGCTGGTACCGGATGCGCCCGCCGTCGGCGTCGTGGACCTGGTGGAGTGACAGGTCGTGGTCCTCCGTGGCGCTGTACACCTTCACCGGGACGTTCACCAGGCCGAAGGTGACCGCACCCTTCCAGATCGCGCGCATGACCGCTCCCGTCCGCCGGCGGATCCGCCCGCGCTGTCGTGGTGACCAGTAGACACCCGGAGCGGCGTCAAGGGCTAGCCCTTGACGGCCGTGGGCGGCAGGCTGATCGCCATGGCGAGGACGAGCGGTGGCGGCGCGCAGTCGCAGTGGGTCGACGTCGACGGACGCCGGATCCAACTCACCCATCTCGACAAGGTGCTGTACCCCGAGACCGGCACGACGAAGGCCGAGGTCCTCGCCTACTACGCCGCGGTCGCCGAACACCTCCTCCCGCACCTCGCCGATCGGCCGGTGACCCGGAAACGCTGGGTGCACGGCGTCGGGACGGCTGCGGCGCCGGAGTCGGGGTTCTTCCAGAAGGATCTGGGCACCGCGGCTCCCGACTGGGTCCAGCGGCTCCCCATCGAGCACAGCGATCACACGAACGAGTACCCGATCGTCGACGATCTCGCGACGCTCACGTGGCTGGCGCAGTTGGGTGCGCTGGAGCTGCACGTGCCGCAGTGGCGGTTCGACCGATCCGGCGAGCGCCGTCCGCCCGACCGTCTCGTCCTCGACCTCGATCCGGGTGAGGGGGTGTCCCTCGCAGAGTGCGCTGGTGTCGCGGGCCTGGCGCGGGCGGTGTTGGTGGACATGGGGCTGGATCCGGTCCCGCTCACGAGTGGGAGCAAGGGGATCCACCTGTATGCGGCGTTGGACGGCCGGCAGAGTTCCGAGGAGGTGTCGCTCGTGGCGCATGAGCTCGCGCGGGCGCTGGCCGCGGACGAGCCGGGCCTCGTGGTGAGCGAGATGTCGAAGCAGCGACGCACGGGGAAGGTCTTCGTCGATTGGAGTCAGAACAACGGATCGAAGACGACGATCGCGCCGTTCTCGTTGCGTGGTCGGTCGCGGCCGACGGTGGCGGCTCCCCGCCGGTGGGAGGAGCTCGACGATCCGGGGCTGGTGCAGCTGGAGTTCCCTGCGGTGCTCGAGCGTCTGGCGGACGGTGAGGACCCGATGCGGGTGCTCGGCGACCCGCGTCCGTCGATCACGATCCGCCCGTCGGAGCACGAGGACCGGCTCGTGGAGTACCGGCGGAAGCGGGACGCGGAGCGGACGCCCGAGCCGGTCCCGGATGGACCGCCGTCGCCTGCCGCTGCTGGGACACCGCCCTCGTTCGTGATCCAGCGACACGAGGCGCGGAAACTGCACCATGACTTCCGGCTCGAGCACGACGGTGTGCTGGTGTCGTGGGCCCTGCCGAAGGGGGTCCCGACGGATCCGAGCAGCAACCACCTGGCGGTGCGCACGGAGGACCACCCCATCGAGTACGGCAGTTTCGAGGGGACGATCCCGGCTGGGGAGTACGGGGCCGGTGAGGTGACCATCTGGGACGCGGGCACCTACGAGCTGGAGAAATGGCGCGATGACGAGGTCATCGGGACCCTGCACGGCCGGGCGGGAGGCGCGCTCGGCGGGCCGATGCGGTTCGCGCTCATCCGGACCGCGGGCGGGACGGGACGGGAGGCGCCGTCGTGGCTCATCCACCGGATGCGCGCGCCGGGTGACCCGCCGGCTCCACCGGTCGTACGGCCTCGTGGGATCCCCACCCCCATGCTCGCGAGTGTCGCGGCACCCGGCGAGCTGGTCGACGACGGATCCTGGGCGTTCGAGATGAAGTGGGACGGCATCCGTGCGATCGCGAGCGTCGACGGCTCGACGGGGCGGGTGCGGTTGTCGAGCCGGAACGGCAAGGACCTGACGATGGCGTACCCGGAGGTGGTCGAGGAGCTCGCGACGTCGCTCGCCGGCCGTGCGGTCGTCCTCGACGGTGAGATCGTGGCGTCAGGGCCTGACGGCCGTCCCGACTTCTCGCTCCTGCAGCGTCGGATGCAGCTCACCGCGGAGCGGGACGTCGAACGGGAGCGCCGTCGGACACCGGTCCGTCTGCTGCTGTTCGACCTGCTCGCGCTGGACGACACGGATCGGACGGAACTGCCGTACCGGGAGCGTCGGGAGCTGCTCGAGCGGACGATCGCGTCCGGGACCGTCGTCCAGGTGCCGCCGACGATCGACGGCTCGCTCGACGATGCGCTCGAGGTGAGTCGGGGGTTGCGGTTGGAGGGGGTGATGGCGAAGGAGCTCGACGGCCGCTACCGACCGGGTCGGCGCAGCAGCACCTGGGTCAAGTTCAAGCACGAACGCATGGAGGAGGTGGTGGTCGCGGGCTGGCGTCCCGGTCGGGGCGGGCGCTCGGGTGGGATCGGGTCGCTCCTGCTCGGGGTGCCGGGCGCGGATGGGCTGCTGCACTACGCGGGGCGGGTCGGGAGCGGCTTCAGCGATCGGGAGTTGGCGGCGACCGCGCTGCGCTTCGAACGGTTGGGTCGGGCGTCGACGGCTCTCGTGGGTGTCCCGCCGGCCGACGCGGCCGACGCCAACTGGGTGGAACCGGTCCTCATCGGGGAGGTCCGCTTCAGCGAGTGGACACCGGATGGACGGTTCAGGCATCCGGTCTGGCGCGGATGGCGCCCTGATCGGACGGTGGACGACCTCGAAGCGCCGGACCGCGGACGCTGAGCCCGCGCACCGATCGCGGACGTCGGGTCAGGACAAGCGGCCGGATTCGGAGAGGAGGGCGAGAACGGCCGACACCCGTGGGTTGCTCGAGGTGTCATGCTCGATCCCGAGTGCGGCGTAGATCGCCGTGAGGTGGTTCTGAACGGACTTCTCCGCGATCCCGAGCCTGGTCGCGATCCCCGTGTTCGAGCGACCGGTCGCGAGCAGCTGCAGCACGGCGTACTGCCGGTCGGTGAGCGACTCGAGACTCGACCCCGCCCTGGGCCTGGTCCGGTCGATGAGTTCGGGATCGAGCATCGTCTCGCCGCGTGCGGAGACCCGGATGGCCTCGAGGAGGATCTCGCGCGTGAGTGACGAGGTCTTCGACAGGTAGCTCCACCCTTCGCGGACGTCGGCCGGCATCTCGAGCAGCATGTCCATGAGGTCGTAGGCGGACAGCAGGACGACACCGAGGCCGGGTTGCGCCCGGCGGAGGGAGACGCCGAGGCTCACCCCGTTGCCGTCGGGCAGCTCGATGTCCATGGTGAGCACGTCCACCGTCCCCGGGAGGAACAGCCTGCGGGCCTCGGCGACCGTACCCGCACGCCCGACGAACGTCACGCCTGGCGCCCCGTCGAGCAGCTCGGCGAGCATGCCGCCGAGCAGCGGCTGGTCCTCGATCACCCCGACACGCAGCGGCCTGGTGGTCGCGGCGTCCGTCGTCGCATCGTCGACCGTGGACAGCGCGGCGGGCGAGGGGTCGGAGTGCGACTGGTGGTGCATGTTCCGAGTATCCCGGATCGAGATGGGAACGACCGAGGGGGAAGCTCCCGAGCGACCGCACGTCGATGTCGGCGGTGGCGCGCACGGCAGGTCAGAATGGAGCCATGACCCAGGAGGCCCGGACCGCTCGCGCTGAGCGCTGGAGCGACAGCCGGGCGTTCATCACGGCCAGTGGTGCCATGGCAGCGGTCTTCGGACTCGCGGTGTCCTTCCAGAGCGTCTACATCTACACCTGGGTCGCCCCGGGTGGGACGCGTGGCATGCTCGCCGAACGGGTCACCGCCAACCTCGTCTCGTTGAGCGCGGCGATCCTCGTACTCGCACTCCTGCTGTGGTCGAGGTGGGGGCCGTCGCTCCACGAGTGGTGGCGCCCGAAGGTGCTCGGGGGTGTCCTCCTCGTGGCGGTGCTGACGGGGCTGCTGCGAAGCGGCCTCCAGCTCCTGCTGGGCGTGTACCGCGACCCGAGCTTGCAGACGGTCCTCGTCGAGGCCGGGACGACGACGCTCGCCCTGGCGGTCTGCGCGACGTTCGGGTTCAGCCTCAGTGCCGCCCGGCGACGCGCCCGCGAGCAGGAGCGCGCGCACGCCGATCAGCGACACCGGGCCGACCTCGCCCTCCAATCCCTGCAGGGTGAGGAGCTGCGGGTGAAGCGGGAGGTCGCGGAAGGGCTGCACGGCACGTTGCAGCAGCACCTCGTCCTGATCAGCGCCCAGCTCGCGTCCGTCACGACAGCACTCGAACAGGGCGGCCCGGACGTCGGGTCGGATGCGGCCAGGACCCTTCGGTCCCTCGGCGAGGAACTCCGGACCGTGCGCGAGCGCGACGTCCGCGAGCTCAGCCGGCTCCTGTCACCGCCGCTGCTCGAGGTCGGGATCGCACCGAGCATCCGCGCGATCCTGCAACGGCTCCCCCCGTCGATCACCACCAATCTCGACGTCTCGCCGGACTTCCGGCTCCTCGACGACCCGATCGACAACGTCTTCACGACGGCGGAGCGCGCGGTCGTCGTCCGCACGCTCGAGGAGGGCGTCACGAACGCGCTGACCCACGGGGCGGCCGATCGACTGGTCGTGGACCTCCGGGTCTCGTCGCCAGCCACCGAGCGGCGAGGGACGATTGCGGGCGCCGTCGAGCTGCGCGTCGTCGACAACGGCTCCGGTCTCCGCGAGGGCACCGAACCGTCCGGCGGCCTGCTGCAACTGGATCGACGGGCCGGCGCCTTCGGCGGGTCCCTCAGGGTCGGCCCGGCAGCCGACGACGAGACCGGCAGCACCGTCCTGACGCTGACGATGCCCTACCGCCCGCCGGCGATCCGCTGAACCGGATCAGGCGGTCGAGGCCTCGGTCAGCAGTTCGCGGACGCGCGGGACGACCACGGAGCCGTACAGCCCGATGCTGTCCATGAGGTGCTCGTGCGATAGCGAACCGTTGCTGATCTTCAGATCCACGCGGGACAGCCCCAAGCCGTCGACCGCGGTCGCGACCTTCCGTGCGACCGTCTCCGGCGAACCGACGAACAGGGCACCCTCCGGGCCGGCCTCCTGCTCGAAGTGCCCACGGGTCATCGGGCTCCAGCCCCGCTCGCGGCCGATCCGGTCCATCATCGCCCGGTAGTGCGGCCACAGCTGCTCCTGCGCGAGCTCATCGGTCTCGGCGATGTGCGCCGGAGAGTGCATGCCCACGGGCTGGGTCGGCAGCTGGAACTGCGCGAGTGCGCGGTGGTAGAGGTCGACGAAGGGGGCGAACCGCAGCGGCCCACCACCGATCACGGCCAGCATCATCGGCAGGCCGTATCGAGCGGTCCGCACGACCGACTCGGGGCTTCCACCCACACCGACCCACGTCTTCAGCTTCCCGTGTTCCACCCGCGGGTAGACCGACTGCTCCCGGAGCGGCGCGCGCGTCTTGCCCGACCAGGTGACCGGTCCCTGCTCGAGGAGGGCGACGAACAGCTCGAGCTTCTCCTCGAAGAGCTCCTCGTACTGCGACAGCTCGTACCCGAAGAGCGGGAACGACTCGGTGAAGGATCCGCGGCCCAGGATGGCTTCGGCCCGCCCTCCCGAGATGCCGTCGAGCGTCGCGAACCGCTGGTAGACGCGCACCGGGTCGTCGGAACTCAGCACCGTGACGGCGGATCCGAGACGGATGCGCTCGGTGCGGGCCGCGATCGCCGCCAGCACGACCTCGGGTGACGAGACCGCGAAGTCCTCACGGTGGTGCTCTCCCACCCCGATGAAGTCGAGGCCGACCGCCTCGGCGTGGACACCCTGCTCCACGACGTTGCGCAGGACCTGCGCCTGGGACAGTGGTGCGCCGTCGGCGTCGACCGTGACGTCACCGAAGGTGTCGATGCCGAACTCGAGGGGTGTGGTCATGGGGTTCTCCAACGTCGTGTGGCTCGCCGCGAGCTGTCACGGCGATTGTATGTGTTTGCATACATCTCGGTGAACCGCGTCGCTCCGACGCGTATTCCCGATCCACCCAGGGTGGCAGAACCGGGCGCCCGCTGGGAGCACCCTCTCAGCAGTGCCTGGCAAGCTGGAAGACCTGCACCCCGAGCCTTGGAGCCCCTGTGTCGCCGCGCCGCCTCTTCCGCCTGATCGCGATCGCCGAGGCGATCACCTGGACCCTGCTCATCATCGGGATGATCCTCAAGTACGTCACGAAGACGACCGACCTCGGCGTGAGCATCGGTGGCGCGCTGCACGGCTTCGTGTTCCTCGTCTACGGCGCGACGGTCCTGCTCATCGGGATCAACCAGCGCTGGCCCATCGGCACGATCCTCGTGGGCCTCGTGAGCGCCGTCGTCCCGTACGCGACCATCCCCTTCGACCTCTGGGCGGACCGCACCGGCCGACTCGACGGGACATGGCGCCGTGAGGCGGGTGCCGACCCGCGCGACCAGCGCGTGCTCGACCGCCTGACCCGCTGGCTCGTCCGACACCCGGTCCTGCTCGTGGTCGTCGGCGGCCTCGTGGTCGTCGCCGTCTTC
Organism: uncultured Plantibacter sp.; assembly: GCF_963518075.1. Classification (NCBI taxonomy): domain Bacteria; kingdom Bacillati; phylum Actinomycetota; class Actinomycetes; order Micrococcales; family Microbacteriaceae; genus Plantibacter; species uncultured Plantibacter sp. The sequence goes on along the minus strand of NZ_CAUQHZ010000010.1, from coordinate 82,841 downwards.
ACGGCCCTGCTCGTCGTCGGGCCGCCGGTCCCGAAGGGCTGATCGTCAGGGTCCCTGCGGACCGCCGGGGCCCACCCCGTCCGCTCAGCCGAGCAGCTCGACCAGATTCCGCGTGATCTCGGAGCGGGCCTCATCACTGGAGATCGTCGCCGAACCGTCACCGGGCTGCACCCCGTAGTCACCGAAGCTCGCGTGGTTCGCCCCGCCGATCTCGACCATCGTCGCGTCGGCGGGCAGCCGGACGCGCGCGTCGGCGACCTTCTCCGGGGTACTCAGTCCGTCATCGCTCCCCGCGAGGCTCAGCACCTCGAGAGCCGAGCCGGAGAGGTCGTTCGCGCAGTAACTCCCGAACAGGACGAGACCCGTCACCGCGGGATCCTCTGCGAGCTGGCAGGCGCGCACCCCGCCGAGCGAGTGGCCGCCGACGAACCAGGTGTCGACGTCCGGGGCGGCGGCGGTGAACGTCTCCAGCGGCCGCTGGTCGAAGAACGCCAGGTTGAGCGTCGGCTTCGTGATGACCACGGTCACGCCGGCCTCCTCGACGACGCCGGACAGCTTGTACAGGTAGGCGTAGGGGTCGACCTTCGCCCCGGGGATGAAGACGAGACCGGTACCGGAGGCCGGACGCTCGGCGTCCGCGGTCGGGGCGAGGACCACGGCGTCGCCGACGTCGGTGACGGAGACCGCAGGGTCCTCCCACACCGCGAGTGCGGCGGGACGGGTGCCCTGCATGACGATCTGGGTCCAGACGACGAACCCGAGGACGACGACGAGCACCGCGCAGAGGATTCCGATGAGGATCGACGTCAGCCGCCCCGCCCGCCGCGGTCGGCCAGGGTGCTCGGTCACTTCGCTCATGTCGTTCCTCCACGCTCGGCGCCCCGCGAGGATCACGGTGGACCGGCTCCCTCCAGTATCCCAAACCGGCCCGGCGCGCGTCAGTCGTGAGGCACGCCACTGCCCGCCGGGAGCCCGGGTCCCGGTCGCGCTGTCAGGCGATCCGCCTATGCTCGACGGGTGACCACCACTCGCACGAAGCACCCCAGCGGGCCGTCGATGACGATCGGCCTCATCACGCACCCGACGAAGAACATCGACGACTCCGTCCGCATCCTCCGCTCATGGCAGCTCGAACACGGCGCGCGCCTCGTCGGACTCCGCGCGGAGGCCAACCGGCTCGGCGACGACGTCGAACTGCTCGACGAGGACGCCTTCGCGTCGTCGGTCGACGTCGCCGTGGCGATGGGCGGCGACGGCACGATGCTCGGCGCGATGCGGCTGCTCGCCGGCCGATCCGCACCGGTGCTCGGCGTCAACTACGGCAACGTCGGCTTCCTCGTCGAGGTCGAGCCGGCCGCGCTCGCGGAGGCACTCCAACGGGTCAGCGACAACGAGTTCTCCCTCGAACCGCACCACGGCCTCGAGGTGACGATCACCACCGGCGAGCAGGTCGCCCATCTCCTCGCCTTCAACGACGTCTCCATCGCCCGGCGCCCGGGAACCGGCGTGGTCATGGCCGACCTCGCCGTGGACGGCACCGCCTACGGGTACTTCAAAGCCGATGCGATCGTGATCGCCACCCCGACCGGATCGACGGCCTACAACTACGCGGCCGGCGGGCCGGTGCTCTCCCCCGCCGTCGCCGCCACCGTCGTCACGCCGGTCGCGCCCATGTCGGGCATCGACCGCTCGTTCATCCTCGGGCCGGCGGAGCGCCTGCAGTTCTCGATCGGCACGGCGACGAAGCAGGCCGCCGTCGAGATCGACGGCCAGGTCCTGTCCGATGTCGCAAGTGGCGCGGTCGTGACCGTCCGGCTCGTGCGCGACGCAGCCAACGTCGTGCGACTCGACCCGAGCCGGCACTCGCGCAAGGGCCGGATGAAACTCAGCCTGCTCGACCTCCCGTTGCGTCGCGATCAGCTGCTCGACCTCGTTCCACCGGACATCCGGGCACGCGTCGAGCGTCCGTCGCGGGTCCGCCGGACGCGCAGCAAGCCGGCCGACCCCTCACATTGAGTCAGGCGCCCGCCCGCAGCGCGGCGCCGGGGCGGGCGTCACGAGGCCGGCAGGACGACCCCGATCGGTTCGCGCTTCTCCGCCTGGAAGCGGTCTTCGGTGCGTCCGTAGGCCCAGTACCCGGACAGTGAGAGCTGGGAGCGGTCGAGCCCGCGCTGGGTGAGGAACACCTCACGAAGTGCTTTCATCGACTCCCGCTCGCCGTGGGCGAAGACCTGCACGCGTCCGTCGGGCCACGGGTGTCCGGCGATGGCGGTCGCGAGGAGCGCGACCGTCGATTCGTCGCGGGCCGCACGGCCGACCCAGATGAGATGCACCCCGGCCGGGTGGTCGAGCTCGACGAGGTCGTCCCGCCCACCGATCTCGAGGAACGCGAGCCCCTTCGCTTCCGCCGGGAGCGCCTCGAGGGCGGCGGCGATCGCGGGGATCGCCGACTCGTCGCCCGCGAAGAGGTGCCAGTCGGCGGTCGGGTCGGGCCGGTAGGCACCGCCGGGGCCGGCGAGCACGACGCGGTCTCCCGGCTGAGCGGCAGCGGCCCACGGGCCGGCGATGCCCTCGTCGCCGTGCACCACGAAGTCGATGTCGATGGTGCCCGCCGCCTGGTCCACGCGTCGCACCGTGTAGGTGCGGGTGACCGGGAGGTCGGCGGGTGCCAGCGTCTCACGGAGCGCCGCGAGGTCATACGGTGGCTCGAGGCCGAGTTCGGGCTTGGCGAAGGAGATCTTCACGTAGCTGTCGGTGGCGTCCTTGGGCTGGAAGTCGGCGAAGCCTGGACCGCCGAGGGTGAGGCGCACGAGGTGCGGTGTGACCCAGGAACTGCGGACCACCTCGAGGATGATCTGTGGACGTGGGGCTCGAGGTCGCGGTGTCGTCGTCATGATTGTCTCCATTCTGCCGCCCATCGGACGGTCTCGGCATCCCCGATCCCGCTGTCATACTTGAGGGATGGCTACGACCGCAGGCTGGTACCCGCACCCCGACGACCCGACGAAGGAACTCCACTTCGACGGCGAGACCTGGGGCGACTCGAGGGTGCTGCGGTTCCAGCGGGACAAGCCGTCGCAGGCCGACGCCGCGGGCTGGTACCCGCACCCGACCGACGAGGAACGCCAGGTCCACTTCGACGGACGAGCATGGACGGACACGCGGGTGTTGCAGCTCAGCGGCGGCGCGTCCGCTGACGGCGGGCAGGCTCCGGTCTACGTGTCGCCCGCCGAACTGCCGGCCCCGGAACGCGAGAGCCGTGCCTGGACGATCACCAAGGCCGCCCTGTCCTTCGGGCCGATCATCGCCATCGCGGTCGTCGGCGTGCTGGCGATCGTCAGCGGCAACACCGGGAGCTGAGGCACCCTCCACGACGACGAAGAGCGCCCCACCGAACCGGCGGGGCGCTCTTCGTCTGCATGGGTCCTACTTGGCTGCGACGGCCTCGGGGGTCGCGATCGACGAGGCGAGCACCTCGTCGAGGCCCGCGGACGCCTCTTCGTCGGTCATCGACTGCGCGAGCGCGAGTTCGGAGACGAGCACCTGGCGCGCCTTCTGGAGCATGCGCTTCTCGCCGGCCGACACGCCGCTGTCCTGGTCGCGACGCCACAGGTCGCGGACGACCTCGCCGACGCGGTGGACGTTGCCACTGGCCATCTTCTCCTGGTTGGCCTTGTATCGACGCGACCAGTTGCCGGGCTCCTCGACGAACGGCTCGCGGAGCACGCCGTAGACGGCCTGGACGCCGTCGTGGTCGATGACGTCGCGCACACCGACGAGGTCGGCGTTCGCGATCGGCAGCTTGATGGTGAGCTCGGACGTGTGCACGCGAAGCGTCATGACGTCCTGCTCGACACCCTTGATCGTCACCTTCGACAACTCGGTGATGGTGACCGCTCCGTGGTGCGGGTAGACCAGGGTCTCTCCAACGATGAACTGCATGGTTCCTCTTCTCTTCTCAGGTCGTCACCGGTACTCGCGCACCGGCGTCGTCGTGCTCCGGCGGTTCAGCGGCCGGATGGTTCGGGGGTCGGTGGTGGCGGTGACGCGCCGACGGATCGTTCGTCGAGCAGCCAGGCGGGCAGCAGGGCGACCAGGGCTTCGACCAGTTCGTCGTCCGAGACGTCGATGCGTCCGCGGCGCCAGCCGTCGACGAGGGAGAGCGTGCCACCGGCGACATAGGCGGAGACCAGGCCCGCCGGGATGCCGACCGGGACCTCGGCGCGCTCGAGCAGCGAGCCGATGAGGTGGTCGGCGTGCTCGCCGACGAGGTCGTCGAACGCGCTGCGGGCGACGGGGAGCTCGAGCACGCTCGAGTAGAGCGGTGCGTCTTCGAGGAGCTGGGCGACGAGGCGTCGGTAGGCTTCGCGGGCGCGCTCGGCGCTACCCAGCGACTCGCCCGCGGGCCGCACCGAGACTCCGGACGCGGCAAGGCCGGCGAACTGCACCCGCAGGTAGGCCGCGGTGAGGTCGTCGAGGCTGGCGAAGTGGGCGTAGAACGAGCTGCGGCTGATCCCGGCGACGCGGACGATGTCGCCGACGGACACGCGTTCCGGCCGACCGGCGAGGATGGTGGCGACGGCGTCGAAGATCGTCTGCCTGGTGCGCTCGGCACGTGGGTCGCCCGTCGCTCGGAGGACGGGAGTGAAGCGCTCGACGCGCGACGGCGGAGCGGGACGTTCTGTGGTGGACTGCTCGACACCGAGGGCGGGAACTCCTGATGTGCGAGGCATTCCCACCAGTGTACCACGACTTCTCGGACAGCTGTCCGAGACAGCACCTGTCGGCTTCGAGTGGGTCCCTCCTCCAGGTCCATCCGGGCACACCTCTCTCCCCCGAGCCGAGGCAGCGCGACCCGAGTGCCCTTCGACAGACTCAGGACCGGCGCAGGTCAGAACGGTGCGGGATCCGGTTCCGTCCGATGATGTTTCCCGTCGGGTGTCGTCCAGTCGAGTACTCCGCCGGGTCCGTGGTCGAGGTTCCATCCGGGGAGGTGCTTCATCCGGTGGTGATGTCGGCACAGGCAGGCGAGATTCGCGACATCCGTGGTGCCGCCGTCCTCCCACGCGACCGAATGATCAAGATCGCACGCTCTGGCCCGTCTGCCGCAGCCTGGTGCGCGACAGGTGCCGTCCCTCAACCGCACCGCGCGTTGCAGGTCGGCCGGAACGCGATACTGGTTCCGGCCGACGGAGAGGACCGCACCGGTTTCCGCCTGGACGAGGATCCGGGTGAAGTTGGGCGCGTTCACCGCGATACGTGCAGCGGTCTCGGGGTCGATTGGCCCGTAGCCGTCCAGGGTCGCCGGGGCATCGGAGACGCCGGCCGTGCTGAGCGCAGGGACCGTGATCTGAACCGAGGGCTTGATGTGTTCCTGCACTTCGATCGGGTGCGGGAGCACCGGGCTCGACATGACGCCTTCAGGCGTCACACCGGTCAGGGCGAGCGCCGCCAGGGCGTCGGCCTGCAGTTGTGCGCACGTGCGAGTGTCGCCCACGGCGCGTGACTCCGCTGCCGCCGCTTCGATCCGCTCGGAGACGCCCTGCGCGATCGGTGCCGTCGTGAAGAGGTGCACCCACGCCATCCCGTCGGCGGCGGGCTCGAACTCGACCCGGCGGTCGGCCTCGGAGCGGACGGCTCGGGCGGTGATGGATTCGGGGTGGAGGCGCTCGCGCAGGACGCGGGCGCGCTTCCGGAGGCACGCATCGGTGGATTGTTCGGCGACCGGCAGGACCTCGGCGAGGAACACCGCCCGCCCCTCGACCGGCACGTCACTGAGTTGGTCGATGATCGTCTGCGCGTGCCGCGCCGAGATGCGCCCGGCCTCAAGTGACGCCAGCACGGCCGGCGCGTCGTTGACGAGGCGCTCGGCATCGTTCGTCGCACACTGAACCGTCCGCTCCGGGATCCGGGTCGCCATCGCGAGGGCTGCACAGGTGGAGCGACGGGACAGGGCCTGGCGCTCAACCCGCGGGAAGATCGCCGGGACGGTGGCGTCGGCGAAAGCGTCCGCGTAGGCAGCTGAGCGGGCGAGGAGGCGCGCCTTGCGTGCGTCCAGGACGGCCTGCTGGCGGTGGAGTTCCGCCACTCGTCCGAGAACTCCGCGAGGCGCGCCGCGCAGTCGTCGCTCGCGCGGATCGCGCTGTGCTCGACGGCCGGGAGGGGGTGCTCGGAGTCGCTGTGGCGCTCAGGGGTCGGAGGAGACTACCGGAGGATCTCCACGAGCAGCACCCATGCACCGACCACGGAGCCGATGAACACAAGGATGAAGCCGGCAGCCAGCCAGCCGAGACCGACCGACGAACCGAGGAGGAGCAACACACCGCCGATCACGAACGGGATCATCTGCAACACCGGCACCGCAGCCTTGAGGGCGCGCGGTCCGTGCTCGGCATCCTGGTGGCGGAGGATCCGGACCGCGGCGTCGATCGCGAACCACAGGGCGAGGGCGGTCAGGAGCAGGACCTCGACACCGTACAAGACGTCGGCCTGACCCGGGATGAGTCCTGCGGCAGCGACGACGACGATCAACACCAGGGAGCTGATCGTCGCCGCCGCCCGCGCCGGCATGGACGGGATCTCGATGATCTTGGCGATGTTCACGGACATCGCGACGATGATGAGTCCGGCGAGCGCCGCCGCAGCGCCCGCGGTCGCCACGAAGAAATCGTTCCACGCTTCAGCCATCGCTGCTCCTCGGGAAGCCGATGTCCCCTCGCGACACCACCGCCGTCACGCTCACGTCACCCCTCTGCAGGGGCGGCGATGTTCACCAGCCAGGTGATCCCGAAGCGGTCCTGCACCATGCCGAAGGAGTCGCCCCAGGGCGCCACGGTCAGCGGCTGCTGGACGGTGCCGCCATCAGAGAGCCGCTCGAAGTACTCGCGCAGTTGGGTCTCGTCGGTGTCCGACCCACTCAGCGACATCGAGAAGTTGCTGCCCTCGCGGTAGTCCATGTGCTTCGGCGTGTCCGACCCCATGAACACGACCCCGGCGTCGCCGGTCAGCTGGGAGTGCATCACCAGATCGACCTCGTCCGGCTCGACCGCGGCACCGAAGTCGCCGAACGTCGACACCGTCAGTTCGCCGCCGAAGACCCCCTGGTAGAACTCCATCGCCTCACGGGCTGTCCCGCGGAAGCCGAGATACGGGTTGAGCGTCGTCATGATCGTCCCTTTCGCCTGGACGGGCGCATCGTCGCGCTCGTCTCGCGATCATTCTCACGCTCCGGCGTCGGATGTGCGAGCACGTTCTGGTGTCTCCGTCACGAGGGGCTGGGACGCCCACGGCTACTAGGCTCGTCTGGTGCCCTCGCAACCCCAGCCCCTCCGCATCGCGATGATCTCGCTCCACACCAGTCCCGGTGACGAGCCGGGTTCCGGTGACGCCGGCGGGATGAACGTCGTGGTCCGTCATCAGGCCGTCGCGATGGGCGCAGCGGGCCACGAGGTCGACGTCATCACCCGGCGGTCCTCTGCCGACCAACCGTCCGCCGCATCCCTCGCCCCCGGCGTGACCCTGCGCTTCCTCGACGCCGGTCCCGCCGAACCGGTCGCGAAGGGTCGGCACGAAGAGTTCGTCGACGACTTCCGCTCGGAACTCGCCCGACTGTCGCGATACGACGTCCTGCACGCCCACCACTGGTTCTCCGGCATGGCCGCACTCCCCCTCGCGCGGGAACTGGGGATCCCGCATGTGCAGAGCTTCCACAGCATCGCCGCCGAGTCCACCACCCCGCTCTCGCACGGCGAGCGCGCCGAGTCCCCCGGGCGCCTGGCCGGAGAGGCACGGCTCGCCGCGGAGTCGGACGCGGTCGTCGCGATCAGCGCGGCCGAGGCCGACACCGCGATCACGCGGCTCGGAGCCCGCCCCGATCGGGTGTCGATCGTGCCACCCGGTGTCGACGGGACGCTGTTCCACCCGCTGGACGGTCCTCGTTCCGGTCGCCCGACCGCGGTGGTCGCCGGTCGCCTCCACCCGCTGAAGGGCTTCGACCTCGCCATCGAGACCATCGCCGCGGTCGCGCCCGAGCTCCGCCCCGAACTCGTCATCGCCGGGGACGTCTCCGTCGACTACGACCGCTACGCCGAGGAACTCGCCGCCCTCGCCCGCGACCTCGGTGTCGCCGACGACGTCCGCTTCGTCGGGCCGCAGTCGCGCATCGGGCTCGCCACGCTGTTCCGCGAGAGCACGCTCGTGCTCGTCCCCTCGCACTCGGAGACGTACGGTCTCGTCGCGCTCGAAGCCGCGGCGAGCGGCGTGCCGACCGTCGTGGCCGCCTCAGGCGGATTACGGGAGGCCGTCGTCGACGGAGAGACGGGCATCGTCATCGACTCCCGCGACCCGCACATCTGGGGCGCTGCGGTCTCGTCCATCCTGGGCGACCCGAAGCGGCTCGCGCAGCTCGGTTCGGCAGCGCGACGTCGGGCGGAGCGGTTCGACTGGCAGCGCTCGGGAGACGCCCTCGTCGACGTCTACCGGACCCTGCTCGAGACCGCTCCCGCCGTCGCCACCGCCCCGGCGACCTCGACCTCGTGAACCACGGACTCCTCCCGCTCATCGACAGCGGGCGCACCGTCCTGTTCGCGCACGCGCATCCGGACGACGAGACCCTCGCTTCGGGCGCGCTCATCGCCGAACTCGCGGACCACGGTGCTCGCGTCGTCCTCGTGACGGCCACGCGAGGCGAGCGCGGCGAAGTCGTCGACGGCCCGCTCCGGTCCCTCGCCGGAACCGCTGCTCTCGCGTCCCACCGCGAGTCGGAGCTCGCCGCCGCCTGCCGCACGCTCGGCGTGGCCGAGCAGTTCTGGTTGGGGACGGGTCCGGCGGCCCGGCCGGGGACGTCGACGCGATACGTGGACTCGGGCATGCGGTGGGTGCGCGAGGGACTCGCCGGCCCCGCTGACGACGTCTCCCCCGGTGCGTTCTCGCTCGCTCCGCTCGACGACGTCGCGGACGACCTCGTCGCGGTCATCGGACACGCCTCGCCAGACCTGGTCATCAGCTACGACCACGGTGGCGGGTACGGGCACCCGGACCATCTCCGGATGCACGAGGCCGCGATCGTCGCCGCGCGGAGGAGCGGGGTGCCCTTCGCGGAACTCGTGCACCACCGCACCGATCTGGAACCGCTGGGCGACGACGCCGTGTGGTTCCCACTCGGGCACCGCCTCCCGATCGTCGCCGCGGCACTCGCGGAACACGCCAGCCAATTGACGGTCGACGGCGAGCAGCTCGTCCACTCCGGCGGCCAGCGCGAGGACATCACCACCTCGGTGGGCCTGCGAATCCGGTCCCGCTAGGCGGTCGTCGGATGGTTCCGGTGCTCCCGCGGCATGCGGGTCGCGAGCACGGGGACGAGCAGCATGAGCACGACCGCGGAGCCGAACGCCGCGGGGAACGAGAAGGCGTCGAGCAGTGCGCCGGCGACCAACGGGCCGACGATGGCGCCGAGGTCGGACGTCGCCTGGAAGACCGCGACGGCCCGACCACCCCGACCGCCCGCGGCGTCTCCGACGGCCGCCGCCGGAGCGGTCCCGAGGAAGGCCGCCGCGACACCGTAGACGCAGAGGGCGACGACCAGCAGCCAGAGCTCGCCGACGAACGGCATGGCGAGGAGCGCCGCCGCCGCGACCGGGAACGCGACGAGCATCGCGGGTCGTCGTCCGACGGTGTCGACGAAGCGGCCGGCGGGACCGAGCGCGAGCGTCTGCGCGACAGCGGCGATCGCGAAGGCGATCCCGGTCCAGGCCGCTTCCTCATGGAGCGCCTCCACGACGAGGACCGGAACGAGTGCGCCCCGGACGCCCATCGACGCCCAGCCGTTCGCGAAGTTCGCGAGGAGCGCCGCCTGGTACCGGCGATCGGCGAGGACCGTGCGGAAGGGCTCGGCCTGCGTGGCGGTCTCGACCGGCGCGGCGATCCGACTGCCGCGCAGCATCACGAGTCCGAGGACGCCGGCGACCGCGAGGGTCCCGGCGTAGAAGAAGAACGGTGCCGTGAGCGAGATGGTCGCGAGCAGGCCACCGACGGCCGGTCCGGCCATGCCGCCGACGAGGAACCCGCCCTGGTAGAACCCGACCGCCCGCCCGCGACGGTGCGGCGGGGTGGTGCGCAGCAGCAGTGTCATCGCGGCGACGGAGAACATCGCCGACCCGATCCCTCCGACCCCGCGGAGCAGGAGCAGCTGCGGATAGTCCGCCGCGAGCCCGACGAGCGCGCTCGACACCGCCACGATGCCGATCCCGGTGGCCAGCACCACCCGCTCGCCGATCCGATCGACGAGCGCACCCACGAACGGGTTCGCGATGAGCCGCATGAGCGCGAAGACGGAGACGACCGCGCCGACCTCGAGGTAGCCGACGCCGAAGCTGCGCACGTACACGGGCAGGACCGGGATCACGACACCGAACCCGAGCATCACGAAGAACGCGACACCGCCGAGGACGAGGACCTCGCGGCCGAGGGGTTCACGAGGAACGGCTCCCGCTCCGCCTGGACGACGGAACGGGAGCCGGATCATGCTCTCAGGGTATCGGTGCGATCAGCCGATCGTCGCCGTGTCGATGACGAAGCGGTAGCGGACGTCGCTGCGGACCACGCGGTCGTAGGCGCCCTCGACCTCGTCGGCACCGATGAGCTCGATCTGCGAACCGATGCCGTGCTCGGCGCAGAAGTCGAGCATCTCCTGCGTCTCGCGGATGCCGCCGATGTTCGAGCCGGCGAGCGAGCGGCGGCCACCGACGAGCGAGAACACCCGGAACTGCTGCGTGTTCTCGGGCAGTCCGACGAAGACCATCGAGCCGTTGAGCTTGAGGGTCGACAGGTAGGCGTCGATGTCGAGGTCGGCGGAGACCGTGTTGATGATGAGGTCGAAGCGTCCGCGGAGCGACTTCAGGGTGCCCTCTTCGCCGGTCGCGTAGTAGTGGTCGGCCCCGAAGCGCTTGCCGTCCTCCTCCTTCGAGGTCGTCTGGCTGAGCACGGTCACCTCTGCGCCGAGGGCGTGGGCGATCTTGACGCCCATGTGCCCGAGGCCACCCATCCCGACGATGGCGACCTGCTTGCCGGGACCGGCACCCCAGTGCTTCAGCGGCGAGTAGGTGGTGATCCCGGCGCACAGCAGGGGTGCCGCGACGTCGAGCTCGATGCCCTCGGGGATGCTCAGCACGTAGTTCTCGTCGGCGACGATCTGCTTGCTGTAGCCGCCGTACGTGGGCTCGCCGTCGTACTCACGGCCGTTGTAGGTGGCGACGTTGCCCTTCAGGCAGAACTGCTCCTCGCCGGCGAGGCAGTTCTCGCACTCGCGGCAGGAGTCGACGAAGCAGCCGATGCCGACGCGGTCGCCGACCTGGTGCTTGGTGACCGCGTCGCCGACCTCGGTGACGATGCCGGCGATCTCGTGACCGGGGACCATCGGGAAGATGGCCTTGCCCCATTCCTCGCGGGCCTGGTGGATGTCGCTGTGGCATATGCCGGCGTAGTGGACGTCGATGACGACGTCGTTGGCGCGCGGCGCACGGCGTTCGATGGTGCCGACCTCGAACGGCGCGTCTGCGGTGGGCTTGATGATGGCGGCGACGGTGGTCATAGGACTCCTCGGGCTGGGGTGTTGGGGGTGCCGTGGGGCGGGATGCACGCGCCGGACAGCACGTTCGACGCTAGCAGCCCACTCCACCGGACGGACCCCCAAGGGACGATCGCCCGAGCTGTGCTACGAGCGGCGCGGAGGTGTGAATCCCTGCAGAGTTGCTTGGCAGTTCCCGCAAAGGATCGGCCTCGGGGTGGCATCTCGCCGAGAACCCGAGCATGGTGGGGAACTCGTATTCGCGAACGGAACGGAGAACACACATGCTCACCCTGACCGAGAACGCCGGCCGAGTCGTCAAGACCCTCGCCGAGAACGCACCACTCACCCCGGGACTGGTCGTCCCGGACGACGCGTCGTCGCTCACGCACGGCGCCGGACTGCGCATCAGCAGCAGCTCCGACGACAACAACTTCGAAGTCACCATGACGGCGACACCGCACGAGGCCGACCAGGTCATCGAGAGCGCCGGAGCGACCGTCTTCCTCGAGGAGTCCGCAGCCATCGCCCTGAGCGACGCGGTCCTCGACGCGCAGATCGACGAGCAGGGCGGCGTCCGCTTCGCCCTCGGTAAGGCCGAATAGCGCCCTGAGTCCAGAGAACGCCCGGTGATCCACGATCACCGGGCGTTCGTGTGTCCGGGTGGGCTCAGTCCTCGGCGTGTCTGGCGCGACTCGGCTGCACCCGTGGCGGCTCGCCCGGCATCTTCGGGAAGTCGGGAGGGAACGGGAGCTCGCCCAGCCCCTGCTCGAGGTCCCGCTCCCACCACTGCAGGAGGACGTCGATGCGCCCAGCGGTGTCGTGCATGCCGGCCCACGGGTCGCCGGTCGTCCGGAGTCGCTCCGGGACGGTCCGCACTGTGAAGGCACCCGGGTCGATCTCGGGGAGTTCGTCCCAGGTCACCGGGCACGAGACGGACGCCGAGGCCAGCGCACGCGGGCTGTAGGCGCCGGCCATCGTCCGATCGCGGTTCGCCTGGTTGTAGTCGACGAAGATGCGTTCACCGCGCTCCTCCTTCCACCACGAGGTCGTGACCCGGTCGGGATCCCGTCGCTCCAGTTCCCGAGCCGCCGCGATCACGGCGTGCCGGACGTCGAGGAACTCGTGCTCCGGCTCGATGGGCGCGAACACGTGGACACCTCGGTTGCCGGAGGTCTTCACGAACCCCGTCAGACCGACCTCCGTCAACAGCTCCCGCAGCGAGCCCGCAACGCGCACGGCGTCGGCGAAGTCGGTTCCCGGCTGCGGGTCGAGGTCGATCCGCAGTTCGTCCGGATGGTCGGTGTCCGACGCCCGTGACGGCCACGGGTGGAACACGACCGTGTTCATCTGCGCAGCCCAGACGACCGCAGCCGCCTCGTCGAGGACGAGTTGCGGATGCCGCCGGCCACTCGGATACACGACGTCGACCGCCCGGACGTACTCCGGCGCCCCCTTCGGCGGGTTCTTCGAGAAGAACCACTCGCCGTCCACGCCGCCTGGGAACCGCTGCAGGGACACCGGACGGTCGCCGTTGGCGGCGAGGAAGGCCGGCGCGACTTCGATGAGGTATTCCGCGAGCTCCCGCTTCGTGACGCCGGACGCCTCCCAGAGCACGCGGTCGGGACTGGAGAGCCGCACCTCGCGGTCGCCGTGCGGTCCGGGGACGGTGAGGACGATCGCGGTGCTGGCCATGTCGGACACGGTACGCCGACGGCACCCTGCTGTCAGGAGGCTTGCGCTCGACGAGGCAGGGCCGTCCCGCTCAGCCCAGGTGGACGGCCTGCTGGTCGCCCGAGGGCAGGAGGTCCTCCTTGCGACCGCGGATACAGACGATGGCGATGACGCTCGCGATCACGAGGCCGACCGCAGCCGCGATGAACGCCGCCGAGTAGCCCTGGGTGAACGCCACGAGCTGCGAGGCCTGATCCGTGACCGTCGCCTGGTCGGTGACACTCGCGTAGACCGTGGTGAAGACCGACAAGCCGATCGACCCACCGATCTGCATGGAGGCGTTCGCCGTGGCGGAGGCCGCACCGGCGTCGTGCGGGGCGACGCCCGTCAGCGCGAGGTTCTGCATCGGGACGAAGATCATCGCCATGCCGATCCCGAGCACGATCAGCGCCGGCAGCACCTGGACGAAGTAGTCGCCGTCGGCCGTGATGCGGCTGAGGTACACGAGGGCGGCGGCCGCGACGAGCGGACCGACGATGAGCAGCGGGCGCGGGCCGATGGCCGGCAGGAGCTTCGTGGCGATCGGGGCGACGATCATGATCGCGACGGTCATCGGGAGGGTCGCGATGCCCGCCTCGAGCGGCGGGAAGCCGAGCACGATCTGCAAGTGGAACGTCAGGTAGAGCAGGGCACCGATCATGACGCTGCCGACGATCATCTGCATGAGGAAGGCACCGCCGCGGACCCGGTCCGCCACGATGCGCAGCGGGAGCAGGGGCTGCGCGACACGCATCTCGATGAAGACGAAGAGGGAGAGGAGTCCCGCACCGAGCGCGAGGAAGCCGATGGTGTCGGCGCTCCCCCAGCCGCCCTCGGCCAGCGTGAAGCCGTAGACGAGGGAACCGAGGCCCAGGATGACCGTGATCGCACCGAGCCAGTCGTAGCGGTTGTCGCCCTCGGCCTTGCTCTCGGTCACGAGGATGAGGCCGGCGATGAGTCCGACGATCACGAAGGGCACGTTGACGAGCAGGCACCAGCGCCAGTCGACGAACTCGGTGAGCACGCCGCCGAGGATCAGGCCAACGGCCGCCCCGGCACCGGCGACGGTACCGAAGACGGCGAAGGCCGTGTTGCGGTCGCGGCCGTGGGCGAAGGTGACGGTGAGGAGCGCGAGTGCGGCGGGCGCCATGAGTGCGGCGAACACGCCCTGCAGGCCGCGCGCGATGATGAGTTCGGTCCCGCTCTGGGCGAACCCGCCGAAGGCCGATGCGGCGCCGAAGCCGACCATGCCGACCAGGTAGGTGCGCTTCCGGCCCCAGTAGTCGGCGATGCGGCCACCGAGCAGCAACAGCGCGCCGAACGCGAGGGCGTAGGCCGTGACGACCCACTGACGCTGCGTGTCGGACAGCTCGAGCTCCTGCTGCGCTGCCGGAAGGGCGATGTTCACGATCGTGCCGTCGAGGACGACGATGAGCTGCGTCATCGCGAGGACGACGAGGACCCACCAGCGGCGGGCCGGGGAACCGGACGGTGCTGTGGTGGGATGCGATGCGGTGGCTGCGGATGCAGACAAGGAGGACCTCCGTGCGAGGGGTGTGGGTGCTGGGGGTTTCCAGCCCCAGATCGATGCTCGACACACGGCGCGGGTGCAGCACGGTGCGGACGATCAACCACCCCAACCACGAAGTCGGGCAGAGGACCAGGATAGCGGATGCCGACGTCGCTGCACCCGTGAGGCAACGCGGATCACTCCGAGGTGAAGAGATCGAGCACGGCCTCCGGGTGTTCCACCGCCGCGAAGTGCCCGGTCGCCGGCAGGGTGCGCAGTCGCAGGTCCGGGACAAGAGCGGTGAGGACGGCTGCATCGTCGGGCCCGATGAAGACGTCGCGGTCGCCCGTCATGCAGCGGACGGGACACCGCACGCCGCGCCAGACGTGCAGGTCGTAGGCGGCGGCCGCTCGGGCCGCCAGGAGGAACGACGCCGGCCGGACGTCGGCTGCGAGCGCGTCGACGACCGAGCGGTCGAGGTCCCGGCGTCGTCCGAACAGGGGCGACATGAGCGGTGCGAGCAGACCGATCCGGTTCAGCGCGCGGACGAGCACTGGCCCGCGTCCGCCGAGTGCCTGCAGCATCCGCATCGCGAGGAGCATGCCCGCGAACCACGGGAGCCGGGCGCCGCCACCGAGCGGCTGCCGGATCGCCTCGACGACCCCGATCCCCGTCGGTGAGACGAGGTCGACCCGGATCGTCGCCTCGGGTTCACGGACGGCGAGATCGAGCGCGACGAACCCGCCGAGCGAATGCCCGACGAGACGCCAGGACCGGTAGCCGAGCGAGCGGGCGACGGTCGCGACGGCGGTGGAGAGGTCTCCGACCGTCACCGGATCGGCGGCGGGAAGTGCCGATGCACCCCACCCCGGGAGATCCACGGCGATGACGTCGTCGACGACCGCACCCCGCTCGTCGTCGGCACGCAGGAGCGGTGACCACGTCGTCCACGAACCGGCGGCGCCGTGGAGGAGGATCGTGGCCGGCCCGCCCGCCTCACGACCCGCGTGGACGGTGACCGGTCCGAGGCCCGTGTCGACCGTGACGCGTCCCAGTCCGAGCGCGGTCGCGTCGGCGGAGATGGCGGAAGGGAACTCCTGCGGGGCAGGACGAGCGGAATCGACGGACATGCGCATCATTCGGAATCGAGGGACCACTCGGATCGGTGTCCGACGGGCGGCCCCGGACCGTGGCGACGCCGCGCAACCCCCCTGTGGTCCTGATACCCGGCCGCTACCGTGGTCTGATGCCTGAGAACGCGCGCGCCGCCGCAGACCAAGCCGCTGGGACCGCCCAGAACAGCACAGCCCTCCGTAGCCTCGCCCGCACCGGCCACGCCGTCAACGGCCTGCTCCACGTCCTCATCGGTGGGATCGCGATCTCCATCGCCCTGTCCGGCGCGAGCGGTGGATCCGGCGGCGGCGGTGACGCGGACCAGTCGGGTGCGCTCAAGACGCTTGCAGGCACGCCCGGCGGGATCGTCATCATCTGGGTCGTCGCCGTCGGCCTGTTCGCCCTCGGTCTCTGGACGGCGATCTCCGCCTTCCTCGTGCGCGAATCCGACACCCGCAAGCGGTGGAGCAAGCGGATCTCGACCGCCGGACGTGCGATCGCCTATCTCGCCGTCGGATCGACCGCGCTGACCTTCGCCCTCGGCGGCAGCCAGGAGTCCTCGCAGTCCAGCCAGGGCCTCACAGCGACGCTCCTGTCCTCCCCCGGCGGGGTGTTCGTCGTCATCGTCGTCGGCCTCGTGGTCATCGGCATCGGCGGCTACTTCGTCTTCAAGGGCGTCACGCGGAAGTTCCTCGAGGACGTGCACCCGCCCACCGGCACGACGAAGCGTGCCGTCGTCGTCCTCGGCGTCATCGGATGGGTCGCCAAGGGGATCGCACTGGTCACCGTCGGCATCCTGTTCCTCGTCGCGGCCGCCACCCAGGACCCCGAGAAGGCCTCCGGCATGGACGGTGCCATCTCGGCATTGGCCGCGCTCCCGTTCGGCGTCGTCATCCTGCTCGTGGTCGGCGTCGGGCTCATCGCCTACGGACTCTACTGCGGTGCCCGGGCGCGCTGGGGCAGCCTGTAGGACGGTGAGGCCGGCGCCCCGGGCGACGGCGCGGACCGGTCGGCTCCAGACCATGTCCTGCAAACGCTTGCGTTGCGACTACCGTTAGGAGTATGACGTCTTCTGATTCCACGACGCAGCCCGAGGCGGAACCCGCCGGCGCTACGCAGACCTTCTCCGACCTCGGCCTCGACGACGCGGTGCTCAAGGTACTCAAGGACGTCGGCTACGAGACCCCGTCCGCCATCCAGGCGGCCACCATCCCGCTGCTGCTCGAGGGACGCGACGTCGTCGGCCTCGCACAGACGGGCACCGGCAAGACCGCGGCGTTCGCCCTGCCGATCCTGTCCCGCCTCGACATCACGCAGAAGACGCCGCAGGCGCTCGTCCTCGCACCGACCCGTGAACTCGCCCTCCAGGTCTGCGAGGCGTTCGAGAAGTACGCCACCCACCTGCGCGGCGTCCACGTCCTGCCCGTCTACGGCGGCCAGGGCTACGGCGTCCAGCTGTCGGCCCTCCGTCGCGGCGTCCACATCGTCGTCGGCACGCCGGGTCGCATCATGGACCACCTGGAGAAGGGCACCCTCGACCTCACGGAGCTCAAGTACCTCGTGCTCGACGAGGCCGACGAGATGCTGAAGATGGGCTTCGCCGAGGATGTCGAGACGATCCTGGCCGACACCCCGAAGGACAAGCAGGTCGCGCTGTTCTCTGCGACGATGCCGTCGTCCATCCGTCGCATCTCCGCGAAGTACCTGAACAACCCGGAAGAGATCACGGTCAAGACGAAGACCACGACCTCGGCCAGCATCACGCAGCGCTACCTGACGGTCTCCTACCCGCAGAAGGTGGACGCGCTGACCCGCATCCTCGAGACCGAGAACTTCAGCGCGATGATCATCTTCACGCGCACGAAGAACGAGACCGAGACGCTCGCCGAGAAGCTCCGCGCACGCGGTTACTCGGCTGCCGCCATCAACGGCGACGTCGCCCAGGTGCAGCGCGAGCGGACCGTCAACCAGCTGAAGGCAGGCAAGCTCGACATCCTCGTCGCGACCGACGTCGCCGCGCGCGGTCTCGACGTCGAGCGCATCAGCCACGTCGTCAACTACGACATCCCCGTCGACACCGAGTCCTACGTGCACCGCATCGGTCGCACCGGCCGCGCCGGACGCACGGGCGACGCGATCAGCTTCGTCACACCGCGCGAGCGCCACCTGCTGAAAGCCATCGAGCGGGCCACCCGTCAGCCGCTCACGCAGATGCAGCTGCCGAGCGTCGACGACGTCAACGCGACCCGCCTCACCCGCTTCGACGACGCGATCACCGAAGCGCTCGGCCAGACCGAGCGCATCGAGCGTTTCCGCGAGATCATCGGCCACTACGTCTCGCACCACGACGTCCCCGAGGCCGATGTCGCCGCGGCCCTGGCCGTCGTGTCCCAGGGCGAGACGCCGCTGCTCCTCTCCGCGGAGGACGAGCGCCGCCGTCGTGAGGAGTTCGACAACACCAACCGTGGCAACGACCGCGCCGGTCGCGACCGTCGCGACTCCGGTGACCGCGGCTCGCGCTTCGACCGCGGTGACCGGAACGACCGCGGCGATCAGGGCGACCGCCCCGAGCGTCGCAGCCGCCCGTCCAGCGGACCGATGGCCCCGTACCGCATCGCCGTGGGTCGTCGCCAGAAGGTCGACCCGCGTCAGATCGTGGGCGCGCTCGCGAACGAGGGTGGCCTGAAGCGCGAGGACTTCGGCGCGATCCAGATCAAGCCGGACTTCTCGATCGTCGAACTGCCGGCGAGCCTCGGCAACGACGTGTTCGACCGTCTCGAGAACACCCGCATCAGCGGCAAGCTCATCGAGCTCCGTCCCGACCGCGGCGGCCCGGCCCGCCGACGCGACGACGAGGGCGGCACGGGCGGCGGCTCGTACGACCGCAAGCCGCGTTCCTAGCACGCCACACACACGACGAGAGCCGGACGGAATCCTGGGATTCCGTCCGGCCCTCGTCGTTCCGCACCCGGCGGGGTGCGTCCGTCAGTCGCGCGGGTCGAGCACGCTCGTGACCACGGCGTAGTCCGCGTCGAGCGCGATCTCGAGCTCGTCGCCGTTCTCGAGGAGGACGTCGACCTCGAACGCCTCGCCGGGGTCGTCGCTGCGGTCGACGTCGGTCACGGTACCGCCCTTCGCCTCCGCGAGCGCCGCCTTCGAGGCCGCGTCGAACTCGGTGTCGGTCAGCGGCACGTCGTCGGCGTCACGGGCGTCGCGGTCGTCGGTCGCCGCCGTGGTGTCACCGTCGTCGACGGCGGTGCCACCGTCGCGGTCGGTGTTCGACGCCGCCGTGACGCGGTCGTCGTCGGCGTCGCCGAACTCGTCCACGGCGTAGGCGGCACCGGCTCCACCGAGGGCGAGGGCCCCGACGACGATCGCGGTGATCCACACGGGCTTCCGGCGCCAGAAGGCCGGCTTCCCGGAGGTCGCCGGGGTCGCGGGGATGGCGGTGTGATCGGTCGTCTCGACACGGTCGATGGGCTCGATGCGCTCGGTGGCTGCGGTGTCCTGCGTACGATCGGTGGGCTGGGAGGCGGTGTTCTCGTTCATGTGCCCCAGACTGTCCGAGGAGCGCTGAAGCGGACCTGAAGCGAGCTGAAGCCGCGTTCAGGAAGCGGACGACGCCGGGAGCGTGACGATGAACGCCGCACCGCCGAGCGCGCTGTCGACGAGTTCGATCGACCCACCGTGCAGCCGCACGACGTCGGCCACGATCGCCAGGCCCAGGCCCGAACCGCCGGCGTCACGCGAACGGCTCTCGTCGAGGCGGACGAACCGTTCGAACACGTGTGCGCGGGACTCGACCGGCACGCCGGGGCCGTCGTCCTCCACGGAGATCCTGACGAACCGACCATCGGTGGCGGATCCCAGTCGGACCACGGAGCGCGCGTGCCGGACGGCGTTGTCGACGAGGTTCCGCACCACCCGGGCGAGCAGGACGTCGTCGCCGTCGACCCTCGCCGCCGCGACGGCCGCGGACTCGACACGCAGTCCGCCTGCAGACCGAAGGCGAGCGGCCTCCGCCAACAGGAGGTCGTCGACGTCGACCGTGCGCCGCCCGGTGCCCACCGCCCCTTCGTCGAGCTTCGCGAGGAGCAGGAGCGACTCGACGAGCCCCTGCATCCTGGCACCCTCCTCGAGGACCGTCGAGGACAGCTCGGCCGGATCGACCCGGTCCGGGTGGAGCGCCGCAACCTCGGCGTACTGCCTGATCACCGCAAGCGGTGAGCGGAGCTCGTGGGAGGCGTCCGACACGAACCGCCGCTGCGCCGTCTGGGCGTCCTCGAGCCGCTCGAGCATGCCGTTCATCGTCCCGGCGAGGCGACCGATCTCGTCGCCCGTGGCCGGGACCTCGATCCGTCGATGCAGTTCGCCGGCCCCCAGTTCCGAGACCTCACGGCGGATGCGTTCCACCGGCGCCAGCGCACGCCCGACGAGCAGCCAGGTCAGGCCGCCGACGAGGGCGACGAGCACGGGCACCGCGATGAGGAGGAGCATCGACACGAGTCCGACGGCGTCGTCGGTCTCCTCGAGGGAACGGCCCGCGAGGACGACGAGGTCACGGCCGTCGACGTCGACGTCCTCACTGGCGAACACCACCGGCTCGTCGTCGACGACCGAGACGAACACGTCACCGTCCGGGATCGGCGTCGGGAGCTCGATCTCGTCGTCCGTCCGGTCCACGACACGTCCGTCCTCGACGAGCACCAGGAGTCGACCGTCGTCCTCGGGCAGCGTCGTCGCGTCGGCCGCGACGAGCTGTGCCGAGACGCTCTCCGCCTCGGCCGAGGCGCTCTGTTCGACGCCGGAACGCAGCGCCGCGGAGAACAGGCCGACGAACGCCACGGAGCCGACCCCGAGGAAGACTCCGACCGCGAGCACCGATCCGAGTGCCGCGCGGGCTCGGACGGAGCGCCACGGCCGCCGCCGGAGCGCGACCGCTCCGTGCTGCCCGCCGTCAGCCACGCCCGCCCGCCAACCGGTATCCGAACCCGCGCACGGTCTCGATCGAAGCACGCTCGAAGGGGCGGTCCACCTTGTTCCGGAGGTGACCGACGTAGACCTCGACGATGTTGGGGTCGCCCTCGAAATCGTCGTCCCAGACGTTCTGCAGGACCTCGCGTTTCGACACCACCTCGCCCCCGCGTCGCATGAGGAACTCGAGGACCGCGAACTCGCGCGAGGTCAGGTCGATCGGGACGTCGCCCCGGTGGACCTGCTTCGACGCCGGGTCGAGCCGCAGTTCGCCGACCTCGAGCACCGTCGGCCGCTCCCGCGATCCACGCCGGACGAGTGAGCGGATCCGCGCGACGAGCACCGCGAAAGAGAACGGTTTGCTGAGGAAGTCGTCGGCACCGGTGTCGAGGGCCTCGACCTGGTCCCAGTCGCCGTCCTTCGCCGTGAGCATGAGGATCGGGGTCCAGTCACCCGCGTCGCGGAGCTGCTGACAGACGCGGTAGCCGCTGAGGCCCGGCATCATGATGTCGAGGATGATGGCGTCGTAGCGATGCTCGCCGGCCATCCACAGGCCGTCGACACCGTTCGCAGCGACGTCGACCGCGAAGCCCTCCGCCTCGAGCCCTCTCCGAACACCGTCGGCGAGTCGCACCTCATCGTCCACGACGAGTATCCGCATCCGGTGCAACCTCCAGGCTCCGTGCCGGTCGACGGTCGAGCGGCGCGTCCCAGTCTGGCGCGGACGAGCTGAAGCAGTGCTGAAGCGGGACGGTCCGGCGCGGACCCCCGTACGCTGGAGCGGTGCCAGTCCCCGCCGCCGCCGACCCGTGGGAGCAGTCCCTCGACGCGACGGACACGGCTCCGGCGCGCCGCCGACTCCCCCTCTACGAGGCCGGCGCGATCCCCGTGCCCTTCGTCATCCGCGGCAACACCGAGCGGATCGCGCGGGACACGCACTGGGACGAGCACTCCCACCCCACGCACGAGCTCCTGTGGAACGATCGCGGCGCATCCACCGCGAGCGTCGACGAGCGTGTCTGGACCGTCACCCCGCACCACGGTCTCTGGATCCCTGCCGGTGTCCGCCACACCGGATGGACCCCGGCGGGCACCTGGCAGCGGGCCGCGATGTTCAGTGTCGATCGCGTCCCCACGATCTCCGAGCAGCCGACCGCGGTGGAGGTGACGCCTCTGCTGCGTCTCCTGCTCGATCGGCTCAGCGACGCCGAGCTCGAGGACCGCGCGCGTGCCACCACCGAGGCCGCCATCGTCGACGTGCTGGAGCCGGCCGAGCACGAGCTGCTCCTCCGAGTCCCCCGGTCGGCGCTCCTGGCACCCATCGCCGAGCGCATACGCATCGACCCGTCCGACACGACCTCGCTCGTCGACTGGGCCACCCGATTGGGCGTGAGCACCCGGACGGTGACGCGCGCCTTCGAATCAGAGACCGGGTTGGGGTTCACCCGCTGGGTCGCCGCCGCCCGTGCCCAGCACGCGATCACCCGGCTCACGGCGGGTGACAGCATCGACGAGGTCTCGACCGCCGTCGGGTACCGCTCGTCGACGGCGTTCGGGACCGCGTTCCGCCGCGTCACCGGCATGAGCCCCGGGCGATTCCGGAACCGCTAGGACGGATCGGTGGATCCGCGATCGGTTGTCCGATTCGCGAAGGAACACGTCGGATCCGCTCGATTGCGCCAGGATCGGTTGCCAGCTAACTTTGGTTAGGCAACCCTTCATCGCCTTCTCCTCGTGCATGATGCCGGCCGCTCACGGTCGCCATACCCGACCCCTCGACGACGTCCTCCGGCGCCGTCGTTCGTCGTGCCCGCACGCAGGTGTCAGCCAGCAGCACCCGAAAGGACCCCATGCAGCGCGCACCACGTCTCATCGCCCTCTCCGCGGCGGCGTTCCTCACCATCGGCCTCGCGGCCTGCTCGTCGTCGTCGGCCGACGAAGGCACCGGCAGCAGCGACGGCTTCACGCCGATCACGATCGAGCACGCCCTCGGCACCACGACGATCGACGCCAAGCCGGAGCGCGTCGCCACCGTGAACTGGGCGAACCACGAGGTGCCACTGGCCCTCGGCGTCGTGCCCGTCGGGATGGCCGCTGCGAACTTCGGTGACGACGACGGCGACGGGATGCTCCCCTGGGTCGAGGAGAAGCTCGAAGCGCTCGACGCCGAGACCCCGGTGCTCTTCGACGAGACCGACGGGATCGACTTCGAAGCCGTCGCCGACACGAACCCCGACGTCATCCTCGCCGCATACTCGGGGCTCACCCAGGAGGACTACGACACCCTCACCGAGATCGCCCCCGTCGTGGCCTACCCGGAGACCGCCTGGGGCACGTCCTGGCGCGACACCATCCTGTTCAACAGCGAGGCGATGGGCATGGCTGACGAGGGCGAAGCACTCGTGACGCAGCTCGAAGACGAGATCAGCGACGCGGCGGCGGCGTACCCGCAGCTCGAGGGCAAGACCGCGATGTTCCTCACCCACGTCGACACCAGTGACCTCAGCGAGGTCAGCTACTACACGACCCACGACACCCGCACCGCGTTCTTCGAGGACCTCGGCCTCGCGTTCCCCGAGAGCGTCGCGGCGGCCTCCGCCGAGACCGAGTCGTTCTCCCTCACGCAGAGCGCCGAACAGGCCGACGCGTTCAGCGACGTCGACATCATCGTGACGTACGGTGGCGACGAGCTCATCGCGGCGCTCGAGGCCGACCCGCTGCTGTCGCAGATGCCCGCGGTCGCGAACCGCGCCATCGTCGGCCTCCCCGGCACCAGCCCCCTCGGAACCGCCGCCAACCCGACGCCGCTCTCGATCTCCTGGATCCTGGACGACTACCTGAAGCTGCTCGCGCAGGCGGCTGACCAGGCGGCGTGATCACCGGCACCGCCACCCCACCCGCCTCGGGTGTCGCCGTCGTGCGACGCCCGAGGCGGGTTCGTGGGCTCTGGCTCCTCGTCGCAGCCCTCGTCCTCCTCGCCGCGATGGTCGGTTCCGTGACGATCGGCTCGCGCGACGTCGACTGGTCGGCGGTCCTCGGTGCCTTCGCGGGTGGCGTGGACGGCTTCGACCAGGCGGCGGTGGCCAAGCGGATCCCACGCACGCTCCTGGCGGTCGTGGCCGGTGCGGCGCTCGGTGTCTCCGGCGCCGTCATGCAGGGCGTGACCCGCAACCCCCTCGCCGACCCGGGCATCCTCGGGATCAACCTCGGCGCCTCCCTCGCCGTCGTGACCGGTCTCGCCTACTTCGGGCTCGCAGCGGCGAACACCACCGTCTGGGTCGCGATCATCGGTGCCGGAGCCACGGCGGTCTTCGTGTACACGGTCGGCTCGCTCGGCCGCGGTGGCGCGACCCCGCTCAAGCTCGCCCTCGCCGGGGCCGCGACGTCGGCCGCCCTCGCCTCCGTCATCACCGCCGTCGTGCTGCCCCGCGGCGACATCGCGAGCAGTGTGCGGTCCTGGCAGATCGGGGGCGTCGGTGGCGCCACCGTCGTCCAGCTCGAGCAGGTCCTCCCGTTCCTCGTCGTCGGGTTCCTCGTCTGCCTGCTGTCGGCCCGCGGCCTCAACTCCCTCGCACTCGGCGACGACCTCGCCGCCGGCCTCGGCGAACGGGTCGCCATCGCACGCGGTGCGGCGGCCCTCGGTTCGGTGGTGCTCTGCGGGGCGGCGACCGCGGTCACCGGTCCCATCGGCTTCGTCGGGCTCGTCGTACCGCACGCCTGTCGGCTCATCGTCGGCGTCGACCACCGGTGGCTCCTCCCCTTCTCCGCCGTCGTCGGGGCGATCCTCCTCACCGTCGCCGACGTCCTCGGCCGCATCGTGGCCCGCCCCGCGGAGATCGACGTGGGCATCATCACCGCGCTGATCGGCGCACCGATCTTCATCGCGATCGTCCGACGCCAGAAGGTGAGCGCCCTGTGACCGGCGTCGACGAGCAGACGCCCTCGACCATCGACCGCGTCGTCGGCGGACGCCGGGTGCGCCGTCGTCGCCGGGTCGCCGTCATGACCGCCCTCGCCGCGCTCATCGTCGCGGTCTTCCTGATCTCGCTGATGGTGGGCAACACCTTCTATCCGCCGAGCGACGTCGTGCGCGTCATCCTCGGTCACGACGTGCCGGGCGCCTCCTTCGCCGTCGGACGGTTGCGGCTCCCCCGGGCGGTCCTCGCGGTCGTCGCCGGCGCCTCGTTCGGCCTGGCCGGCGTCACCTTCCAGACGATGCTCCGGAACCCCCTCGCGAGCCCGGACATCGTCGGCATCAGCGCCGGGTCGAGCGCAGCCGCCGCCTTCGCGATCGTCACCCTCTCGCTCGGCGCGACCGAGGTGTCGGTCTTCGCCATCGTCGTCGGCCTTGCGGTGGCGGTCCTCGTCTACGTCCTGGCCTACCGCGGCGGCGTCGCCGGAACCCGACTCATCCTGATCGGCATCGGTGTCGCCGCCATGCTCGACAGCGTCACGACGTACATCCTGTCGCGGGCGGCCCAGTGGGACCTGCAGGAGGCCACCCGGTGGCTGACCGGCAGTCTCAACGGGACGAGCTGGTCGCAGCTCGGTCCGGTCGTCGTGGCACTGCTCGTGCTCGGCCCCGTCCTCCTCGCCCAGTCCAGGGACCTCGCCGCGACTCAGCTCGGCGACGACACCGCCGCCGCGCTCGGCGTCCGCGTCGACCGGACCCGGTTGATCATCATCGTCGCGGCCGTCGGGCTGATCGCGTTCGCGACCGCGGCGTCGGGTCCCATCGCGTTCGTCGCGTTCCTCTCCGGCCCCATCGCCTCGCGGATCGTCGGCCGCGGCGGGTCGATGCTCGTGCCCGCCGCGCTCGTGGGCGCCCTCCTCGTCCTCGTGGCCGATCTCACCGGGCAGTACCTCCTCGGCGCACGCTACCCCGTCGGCGTCGTGACCGGGGTGCTCGGGGCACCGTTCCTCATCTGGCTCATCATCCGCACCAACCGCGCCGGTGGCTCGCTGTGACCGGCACGCCGCCCGACCATCCCGGAGGCACCCTGTGACCACGGAACACCAGCTCCTCGTCGAGCGACTCGCACTCGGCTACGGCGACCGGACCGTCATCGACGGACTCGACCTCCTCGTTCCGCCCGGTCGGGTGACGGCGATCGTCGGCGCGAACGCCTGCGGCAAGTCGACGCTGCTGCGATCGATGTCCCGCCTGCTGACGCCTCGGAGCGGCCGCGTCGTCCTCGACGGCAAGGACGTGCACCGACTGCCGGCGAAGCAGCTGGCACGCACGCTCGGCCTGCTCCCGCAGTCGCCCATCGCGCCGGAGGGGATCACGGTCGCCGACCTCGTCGGCCGGGGCAGGCACCCGCACCAGGGCTTCCTCTCGCGCTGGAGCACCGAGGACGACGTCGCTGTCGCCGCAGCCCTCGACGCCACCGAGACGAGCGAGCTCGCGGACCGGCACGTCGACGAGCTGTCCGGCGGACAGCGTCAGCGCGTGTGGATCGCGATGGCGCTCGCGCAGCAGACCGACCTGCTCCTCCTCGACGAACCGACCACCTTCCTCGATGTGAGCCACCAGGTGGAGGTGCTCGACCTCCTCACCGACCTCAACCGTTCGCGCGGGACGACCATCGTCATGGTGCTCCACGACCTGAACCTCGCCGCACGATACGCCGACCACCTCATCGCCCTCGCCGGCGGCCGCGTCCATGCGGCGGGGACACCCCACGAGGTGCTGACGGAGTCGACGGTGCGCGCGGTGTTCGGACTGCAGAACCAGGTCATCACCGATCCGACCTCGGGCAGGCCGCTCATGCTGCCGATCGGCCGTCACCACGTGACGGTGTGAACAGGGGCGTCACCGCCGACCGCGTCTAGGCTGGGCGCATGGGTGATGAGGACCGCCGGAAGCGAGCCGCCGAGCAGGAGGCCCGGGCACTGCGTGCGCTCGAGTCGATCAGGAACGGTGGCGATCTCGGCCAGGAGACGCTCGACCTCTCGAACGAGTACTCCGACGGGCTGGGCACCCGCGTCGCAGCGTGGTTCCGCGGCGCGAGACGTCAGAAGGACTGACCGCCGTCAGTCCGCCTGCTCCGGGCGCACCGGGTAGTGGCTCGTGATCGAGACGCGGTTGAAGGCGTTGATGACGATCGCCAGCCATCGGACGGCGGCGATCTGACCGTTCGTGAGCGTCGACAGGTCGTCGTCCGGCAGTCGCCGGCGATGTTGCACGTCCGCGATGAGGGTGACGTCCTCGGTGATCGCGAGGGCTGCCTGCTCCACCGGGCTGAAGTACTCGCTGTCGCGCCAGGCGGACAGGATGGCGAGGCGTTCCGTGGTCTCGCCGAGCGCGATCGCATCGGCGACGTGGATGCGCAGGCAGTACGCGCAACCGTTGATCTGCGAGGCCCGGATCCGGATCAGCTCGATGAGCCGCTTGTCGACGCCGGTGGCGAGGGCCGCTCGACCCGCGGCGCGTCCGGTCTCGACGAGCGCCTGATAGACCTCGGGTGATTCCTTGTCGAGCCAGACGTCGGCGCTCATGGGGTTCCTCTCGTCACTGGGCGGGCGCGGTCCCGCATGCATGCGTCTAACGCTAACGCGCGCGGCGGGAGGACGTCACCGTGGTCCGTCTCGGTCCTGCATCACCGCGGCGGGATGTCCTGGCGCGTGACCGCGACCGCTGGTGCGTCGACGTGGGGTCGCAGTTCCACCCGACGACTGCCGCAGGCGGTACACCGGAGGTAGCGCAGCGACCCCTCCGAGGTGATGTGCGCCGACTCCGTCGCCCAGGTGTGGCGGCAGGCGTCGAGGGCGTTCGGCGACGGTTCGGAGGACTGCGGGGGTGCGTCGAGGAGGGTCATGACTCCACCATGATGTAATGGCGTTATGCATCTCAACCCTTACGGCTCGTACGCCGTCCTCCTGGCCGCGTCGCTGGCGAACGACTGGCCCGACGACCGGCACGGCATCGTCGCCCGCACCCGCGAGCACGGGATGACCATGCCCTTCACCGAGGTCACCGACGACCACGCCGGTGTCCGCCGGGTCGTCGACGACTGGCTCACCGTCGTCGACGCGGCCGACGATCAGGCCAGGGCGACCGCACTCAACCGTCAGATGGCGTCGGCGGCCGCGTTCCCGCGACTGACTGACCACGACGGCGAGGGGTGGCACCTGCACTACCGCGACGAGCATCAGGCGCTCCCCGAAGTCCTTGCCGCGGTGATCAGCGTCGGGACCGCCCTCCACCTGACGACGAGGGGCATGCAGCGGCTCGGTCGGTGTGCCGCGGGGACCGAACCCGGCGACACGTGCCGGCGGGTCGTCGTCGACGTCACCCGCAACGGCCGTCAGCGCTACTGCTCGGTGCGGTGCGCCAACCGGTCGGGCGTCCGCAGACACCGCGCACGCGCGGGCGGCTCAGCCCGCTGACCGGGCGTCGGGCAACAGGAACCAGACGCTCGCTCCCCCGAGCCCCGACTCGTCGATCTCGATGCGGCCACCGTGCGCCTCGACGATGCGTCGGCAGGTCGAGAGGCCGATGCCGAGGCCGGCGACCTCGCTCCCCGCCGCGCGTTCCATGAGGTCGAAGACGCGCTCACGCTGCTCCGGAGCGACGCCGGGACCGTTGTCCTCGACCGCGACCAACACCCCGGCGGAGACCCGCTCGGCCTGGACGAGCACGTGCGGGACGACTCCGGCGGCCGCACTGAACTTCACGGCGTTCGCGATCAGGTTCTGCAGCAGGGCTCGCAGCAGCGTCTCGTCGCCGTGCACCTGGAGGCGCGTGTCGACCTCGACGGTCGCGCCGGTCGAGGTGATGGTCGCGTCGAGGTCCTCGACCACGGAGGACACGAGCGGCTCGAGGTCGATCGGGACGCGTCGCGGACGGGCGCCACCGATCCGTGCGAAGTCGAGCAGGTCGGTGATCATCGCCGCCATCCGGTCGGCGGCGGACTCGGCTCGCGCGAGCGCCTTCGCCGCGTGTGGCGCGTTCACCATCTCCGGACTGTCGGTCGCGAGCTCGAGGAACCCGGAGACCGCCATGAGCGGGTTGCGCAGGTCGTGGCTCACCTGCCCGGCGAACTGGGCGAGCTGTTCGTTGGACTGGCCGAGCTCGTGCGTCAGGCGAAGCAGCTCGAGGACGTCGACGACCTGCCTCGCGAGGAGGTCCAGGGCTTTGCCCTGTTCCGGGGACAGCTCTCGGACACGGTCGTCGAAGATGCACAGGGTGCCGATCGGGACGCCGTCGGGGGTGATGAGCGGGCTCGACGCGTAGAAGCGGACGTTGGCGAGCTCACCGGTGACGAAGGGGTTCGCCGCGAAGCGTGGGTCCTCCCGAGCGTCCGAGACGATCGTCCGCACCCGCTGTTGGAACACGACTGCGCACATCGAGTCCTCGCGCGAGCAGCTCGCCGGTTCCAACCCGACCGCGGCGATCTGGTGCTGGAACCGGTCGTCGATGATGTTGATCACGGCGGTCGGCACGTCGCACATGGCCGCGGCGAGGTGGACGAGACTCTCGAGGTCCGTCTCGGGCGGACGACCGACGACCTGGTACTCGGCGATCGCGGCACGCCTCGTGATGTCCTCTGCGGTGATCACGCGCGGCCTTTCGTCGTCGGAATCCGGAACGTGTCCATGCTACCCATCCAGGGCACGTGCGCTGCTCCAGTTGTCGGGTTCGTCCGGGACGTCCCTCGTTGCACTCGGACGGTCGACCGTCGCTCACGCGAGCTGGAGACGCCTCCAGGCGAGTTCGGCGAGCACCGCGGCCTGCAGGTCCAGAACGCCGTCGTCGAACACCGCGCGTTCGGAGTGCAGGGCGACGGAGCCCTCGTCGGGGGCGGCGCCGACGAAGACGAGCGTGCCGGGGACCTCGTCGAGGATGTAGGCGAAGTCCTCGGACGCCATCGACGGCACCTCCTGGCGGATGACCCGGTCTGGCCCTACGAGCGCGTCGAGCGTGCTGAGGACGAACCGCGTCTCCTTCGGATCGTTGACGGTGACGGGGTAGGACGCGATGAAGGTCGACTCGAGGGTGCAGCCGTGCGCCTCGGCGATCGCGGTCAGCAGCTCGGGCAGCTGCTCGCGCACCGTGGTGAGCGTCGCCTTCGACAGCGTGCGGATGTTCGCCTCCAGGCTGACGGCCGAGGCGAGGACGTTGCTGGCCTCGGAGTCGCTGCTCAACCGGGTGACGGAGATGACGGCCTGGTCGGTGGCCGGGAGCCGACGGGCCGCGAAGGTCTGCACCGCGAGGATGAGGTACGCGGCGACCGGAACCGGGTCGACGGCGAGGTGCGGGAACGCCGCGTGACCGCCCGTCCCGCGCACGGTGAGCTGCAACGCGTTGGCACTCGCCATCATGGCGCCCTCCCGCGTGACGAGCTGCCCGCGTGGGGTGCTGCAGTCCACGTGCAGCGCGTACGCCGCGACGGGTCGCCCTCCGGCGAGGTCGATCAGACCTTCGTCGAGCATGAGCCGCGCGCCGGCCTGGCCCTCCTCCCCCGGCTGGAACATGAACACGACCGTGCCGGCGAGGTCGGCGCGACGGGCGGCGAGCAGGCGGACGGCGCCGAGGAGGCCCGCCATGTGGAGATCGTGGCCACAGGCGTGCATGGCTCCGGACGTCGACGCGAACGGCAACCCGGTCGCCTCGGTGACCGGCAGACCGTCCATGTCGGCACGGAGCAGCACGGTGGGGCCCGGAGCACCACCCCGGAGGACGGCGACGACCGAGGAGAGGCCGGTGCCCGTCGTGACCTCCAGGCCGAGCCCGGCGAGTTCGCGCAGGATGATCCCCTGGGTCGCGGGCAGGTCGAGGCCGACCTCGACGGCCTGGTGCAGTTCGCGCCGGACCGCCACGAGCTCGTCGCGTATCGCCGTCGCGTCCTCCTGGAAGCCGGTCACGAGCGCATCGCCTCGACGTGCGGCGAGCGCCGGTACACCTGCTCGCCGCAGATCCACGTCTCGGCGACCCTGACGGTGGCGATCTCGTCCGCGGGGATGGAGAAGACGTCGCGGTCGAGGACGGCGAAGCTGCCGTCGTACCCCGTGGCGATCCGACCGACGCTGTCGAGCGGCGAGAGCAGGCCGGCTCGTCCCGTGTACAGCAGGAGCGCCTGGGCGACGCTGACGGCTTCCTCGGGGACGAAGTCGGCGCCGTTGTAGGCCTGTCGTCGGACGGCGGCCTCGACGGACAGCATGACGTCGTCGGCGCCGCTCCAGGCGGTGGCGGGGCGGTCGGAGGAGAGCGCGAGTGGCCCGATGGTGCGGAACAACCGGGCGATCGGGTAGGCGTCGGGGACCTGTTCGGCGCGGAGTGCGAGTTCGTAGCCGTCGTATTCGGCGAAGAAGAACACGGTGTGGGTCGCGATCCCGAAGGTCATGCGCGCCGCGCGGAGCCGTTCGGCGTACTCCTCGCTGATGATGGTCGCGTGCTCGATGCGGACGGACGGGATGCCGTCGAGCCAAGGCTCCTGGTCTGCGAAGAGGCTCGCGACGCGGTCGAGCGCTTGGTCACCCATGGCGTGCACCGCGAGCTGGACGCCGTTGCGGCGAGCCCAGGCGCCGGCTGCGAGCACGTCGTCGTCCTCGACGAGTCGGAGTCCGTGGTCGCAGGATTCGGGATACGGTTCGGCGACCCAGGCGGTGCGGTTCGAGTAGGCCCCGTCGAGGACGACCTTCACCCCGCCGATGCGGATCCGCCCCTCGCGATCGTCAGGGGTCAGCTCGTCGAGTGGCGCGGAGGGGTCCCAGCCCGGGTAGAGGGCGACGCGGGTGCGGAGCCCCTTGGCGGCAGCGGCGCGGAAGGCGTCGAGGGGGTCGTGCAGCCGGTTGGACAGCAGGTCGCACACGGCGACGATCCCTCGCGAGGCCAGTTCCTCGCCGATCGCGACGAGCGAGGCGACCTGCTCGTCGCGTTCCGGCACGGGGATGAACCTGGCGACCGCATCGACCGCTGCGATCTCGGTGAGGACGCCGTTCGGTTCGCCGTCCGGTCCGCGTTCGAAACGTGCTCCGGCCGGGTCGGGCGTGATGGCCGTGATGCCCGCGAGGCGGAGCGCCGCGGTGTTGCAGACGGCGGAATGGGCGTCGCAGCGCCAGACGAGGACGGGGCGTTCGGCGGACACCGTGTCGAGATCGGCCGCGGTCGGCATCCGCCCCTCGGGGAACTTCGTGTCGTCAAACCCTCGGCCGAGCACCCAGGCGCTCGGCGCGGTCAGGGTCGCCTGGTGCTCACGCAGCCGCTCCACGAGTCCGTCGATCGAGACCACCGACGGCGGGAAGCACTCGGCGGCCACAGCGGTGGCGGCCATGAGCGCCGGGTGGGTGTGGCTGTCGATGAGGCCGGGGAGCACGGTGCGTCCGCCGAGGTCGACCGCGGGTTCCCCCGCGATGGCGGACGCTTCGCCCACCCAGTCGAAGCGGCCGTCGACGATGCGGAATGCGGAGGCGACATCCGTCTCGTCGGTGCCGGTGAACACCCGGGCGTTCGTGAAGAGCTGCGAGGTGGTCGGCGTCGCGGTGGGTTGCGGTGTCACGGTGGGGGTCTCCGTCTCGGTCTCGGCTGCCATCAGATCGCGCGCCAGGTGAATCGACCGCCGAGCAGGGTCGCGGCGACCGGCATCGACCGCAGCCGCTCGGCGTCGGCGTCGAACGGGTCGAGGTCCGTGATGACGAGGTCGGCGGGCTGTCCGACCGCGATCGACGTCCGGACGCTCGCGGCCAGGGCCACGTCCAGCGGGAGCCGTTGCTCGGGGTGCCAGGCGTCGCGGCCGTCTCGACTCCGGCTCGTCGCGGAGGCGATCGCCTGCCACGGATCGAGGGGCGAGACCGGAGCATCCGAGCCGAGTCGGAGGCCGACGCCTGCGCCGTGCAGGGATCCGAACGCGAAGGCGCGACCCGTGCGGCCGCTCCAGTGGCGGTCGGCGACGTCGCGGTCGTCCATCGCGTGCTCGGGTTGCACGCTCGCGATGAGCCCGAGGCTCGCGAACCGGGCGAAGTCCTGCTCGCGCACGAGCTGGGCGTGCTCGATGACCCCGCGCATGGCGAGCGCTTCGAAGGTGTCGAGGACCTCGGTGTTGGCTCGGTCGCCGATCGCGTGGACGGCAGCCTCGATCCCGGCGCTCCTCGCTCGTTCCAGCAGTCGGCGAAGCTCGTCGACGGAGACGCTCTCGACCCCGCAGGCGTGTGGGCTCGAGGGGTCGACGCCCGGATACGGGTCCCAGCACCAGGCGGTCCTCGTGTTGAGGGAACCGTCGACGACGACCTTGAGTCGTCCCATGGTGAGGAGTCCGGCCGGTTCGATCGCGTCGCCGGTCCGGAGTCCCGCCGCGATGACGGACTCCAGCCGGTCGGGCCACGCGGCGGCTTCGATCCGCAGGCTCGTCGCGCCGTCCGCGATGCGCTCGGACCACTCGCCGAGGTTGTCGGTGTTCTCGAACTCGACGACCCCGACGACGCCGCGGCGGGCTGCCGCGTCGGCGGCGTCCCGGTAGGCGTGCGCGGCGAGCCCGGAGCGCTGGTCGATCCGTTGCAGCGCCTCGATCCACGGTGCTTCGGCGACGACACCGCTCGCGTCGAGGTCCAAGCCGAGGCGTCGCGCGGCGCGCGTGTTCATCCAGGCGCAGTGCAGGTCGCCGCTGACGAGGACGACGGGTACGTCCGATTCGGTGGCCTCCAGCGCGGCGAGGGTCGCCGGCTGCGTCCACAGGCCGTCGCGGAAGCCGTACCCCATGAGGAACCCGTCGGTGAGGGGTGCATCGGTGTCGACCGCGCGACGGACGGCCGCGAGGACGTCGGCCGCGCTCGCGGTGGCGGTCAGGTCGATCCGGCGCCGCTGGATCACCCACTGGGTCATGTGGACGTGGGCGTCCCAGAGCCCCGGTCCGACGGTGCGTCCGGCGACGTCCACGACCTCGCCGGACGCCTGGACCGTCCCGGCCGGTCCGATCTCGGCGATCCGACCGTCGCGGACGAGGATGTCGACGGGCTCGCCGCCGGAGGGCCGTGCATTCCGGAGCGTGAGCTCGGTCACGGTGTCCGTGTCCCGTCGTCGGTGGTCGGCGCCGTCGTCCCCGTGTCGAGCCCGTGGAGGGCGGCCATGCGGGCGGCCAGGGTCACGTTCTGGTACGGACCCGGCTCCCCGAGCGCCGTGACGACCCGTTCGACGACCGCGGCCGGTTTGTCCTGGCTCATCTTCTCCTTGGCCTCGAACCGGGTCACGCGCAGGCGGAACCCGACCGTCCAGTGGACGATGCGCGCCGCGTACTCGCTGTTCGCGATCGTCCCGTTCATCAGGTACGGCTCGGGCAGCACACGCTCGAAGTGGGCGACGAGGCGGTCGAGTACCCGCAGGTTCTCCTCGTCCGAGAGCAGTTCGGGCACCCCGTACAGGTGAGCGACCGCGAAGTTCCAGGTGGGGACGGCCGGCGAGGTGTCGTACCAGCTCGGGGACACGTACCCCTGGGGCCCGTAGACGATCACCATGACCTCATGCTGGCCGAGCTCGTGCAGTCGCTCATCCGGCCGCCCGACGTGGCTGAGGAGCACGATCCCGTCCTCGTCCTCCTCGAGCAGGACCGGATAGTGCGACGAGACGAGCCCACGACCGGGCACGTGACTGACGACCGTCGCCCAGGGGTGCTCGCGCACGAGTGCGCGGACGGCTTCGACGTCGCCCTGGACGTACTCGGGGGTGTGCCTCATCTGCCGCCTCCTGCGGTGCTCGGGGTGTCGACCGCGGACGCTGCGGCCGCCAGGGCCGTCGCCACGTTCGAGGGGGCTGCGACGCCCCGGACGCGCGCCAACCAGGCGGTCGTCGTGGCGAGGGCCCCGAGGTCGAGCCCGGTCTCGATCCCGAGCCCGTGGAGCATCCACACGAGGTCCTCGGTTGCGAGGTTACCGGTGGCGCCCTTCGCGTACGGGCAGCGACCCAGGCCACCCACGGAGGAGTCGAACTCGGCGACGCCCAGGGAGAGCGCCGCGTACACGTTGGCGAGTCCCTGCCCGTAGGTGTCGTGCAGATGCAGCGCGACCGCCTCGACCGGTATTCCGGCGGCGAGCACGTCCCGGACGACGCGGGTCGTGAGCCCGGGCGTCCCCACGCCGATTGTGTCGCTGACGGCGACCGTCGAACACCCGGCGCGGTAGATCCGCACGGCGGCCTCGACGACCGTCGCCGGATCGACAGCACCCTCCCAGGGGTCCCCGAACGCCATCGACACGTAGCCGCGCACCTGGACGCCCTCCGCGGTCGCGGCGGCGACGACCTCCTCGGCCCGTTCGACGGCCCCCTCGCGCGAGGTGTTGAGATTGGCCCTGGCGAACGACTCCGACGCGCTCACGACCACGGAGACCTCCCGGACACCCGCGTCGATCGCCCGCTGCAGGCCGCGCAGGTTCGGCACGAGGGCGACGGCGCGTGCACCCGTCGGCACCTCGAGTCCCGCGACGAGCCGTTCCGCATCCGCGAACTGCGGGATCCAGGTGGCCGGTACGAAACTCGTCACCTCGAGGTCCCGCGAC
The DNA here is from genome assembly GCF_963518075.1 of uncultured Plantibacter sp. Classification (NCBI taxonomy): domain Bacteria; kingdom Bacillati; phylum Actinomycetota; class Actinomycetes; order Micrococcales; family Microbacteriaceae; genus Plantibacter; species uncultured Plantibacter sp. The sequence continues at coordinate 47,478 of NZ_CAUQHZ010000010.1, read as the reverse complement.
CCCGCCTCGTACAGGCGCCGACAGAGCTCCGCCTTCACCGCCGTGGGCAGGATGTCCGTCTCGGCCTGCAGCCCGTCCCGCGGTGCCACCTCGTAGACGCGCACCCGTGTCGGGAGACCGTCCACCGGTTCCATCCGGGGCTGCGGAAGGCCGCTCATGCCGACGTCGCCCGGAGCTCGTCGAGCACCTCACGCGCGTACTCGACCCGGATCCGACGGTCGGCGACGATCCTCGCCGCGACCGCCCCGATCTCGTCCACGGTCGCGCCGGCGCTCGCCGCGATCGTCCGGGCGTGCAGGGTCATGTGTCCGCGCTGGATGCCTTCGGCGGCGAGCGCCCGACACGCGGCCAGGTTCTGGGCGAGGCCCACCGAGGCGATGACGGCTGCGAGTTCCCGGGCTGTCCCCACACCGAGGAGGGTGACGCCCGCCTGCGCCGTCGGATGTGCCTTCGTCGCTCCACCGACGAGTCCGACGGCCAGTGGGACCTCGATCGTGCCGACGAGGTTCCCGTCGACGTCCTGCTCGAACTGCGACAGCGCCGAGTAGCGACCGGACCGCGCCGCGTGGGAGTGGCAGCCGGCCTCGACGGCCCGGGTGTCGTTGCCCGTGGCGAGGACGACGGCCGTGATGCCGTTCATGATGCCCTTGTTGTGCGTGGCCGCCCGGTACGGATCGGCCTCGGCGAACGCGCTTGCGGCGACGATGTCGGCGACGACCTGCGCACCACCGAGGAGGTCGGCGTCGAAGACCGCTCTCGCCCGGGTGATGCGCTGATCGGCCTTGTTCGTGAGGATCCGCAGGAGGGTCCGCGATCCGGCGATCTCGGCGATGCGGGGCGCGATCGCCTCCGCCATCGTGTTCACGGCGTTCGCGCCCATGGCGTCGCGGACGTCGACGTGGAGGTGGACGATGACCTGCGTCCCGACGCGCGTCGGCAGGATCCGGACGTCGATGTCTCGGGCGCCACCGCCGAAGGAGACGAGGATCGGGTCGAGCTCGTTCGCGAGGGCGAGCAGTTCGTCCCGGGCCTCGAGGACACGGAGCCGCGCGGCGTGCGGGTCGACCGCGTCGAGGACCTGGATCTGCGCGATCATGACGTCGCCCGACGACGACGTCCGGAAACCGCCGTGCACGCGCGCGATGCGGGCGGCGTTGGAAGCCGCGGCGACGACGCTCGGCTCCTCCGTCGCCATGGGGACGAGTCGGTCCTCGCCGTCGATCGTGAAGTTCGTCGCGACGCCCACCGGGATGGCGATGACGCCGACGACGTTCTCCACCAGGTGGTCCGCCTGGGCGATCGACAGGCCGGCGTCGGGGCGCAGTGCGGCGAGCGCCTCCGCTTCGATCCCGGCCCCCTCGGCGACGAGCTCGAGCCGCTCGTCCGGCGTGTGGTCGCGCAGCCCCTGGATTCGGCTGTTTCTCGGCATGGGTCGCCCTTCGGTACAGGCAGACACCGGATCCTCGGTGCTGCGGTCAAGACGACCCTAGGAGCGGTGATCGTCGACGACGATGGGTGGATGACTCAGCGGATCAACGATCGTGTGGGTGGATCCCACACCCCGCTGGACCGGCCGTCGCTCTAGACTCCTGAGGGACCAGTCAGGAGACCCGATGCGAGAGCCTGCCGACATGCGAACGGCCACCGACCTCGTCGACGCCGACCCCGTCCACGACACCGAGCGGGAGCTGATCCGGCTGCGACGCCGCGAGCACGAGCTCTCCGCCCTGTTCTCCAGCGCCCGTGAACTGGCCGAGCTCCGCGACAGCGACGCCGTGCTCGCCAGGCTCGTCCAGCGCGCCCACCAGATGATGGGTGTCGATCTGGCCTACCTGTCCGAGTTCGACCCGGTCACGCACGAGTTGCGGGTCCGCGAGACGAGTGGCTCCGTCAGTCCGTCGTTCCAGACGCTCCGGGTGCCTCCCGGGCGAGGGCTCGCGAGCGTCGTCGTCGAATCGCGCACGGCCCAGTGGGTCGCGGACTACTCCGACTACTCGACCGACCGACACGAGCGCGGCATCGATGACGCGGTCGCAGCGGAGGGGCTCGTCTCCCTGCTCGGCGTGCCGATGCTCACGAGCGACGACGTCCTCGGCGTCCTGTTCGTCGGCAACCGCGACCGGAAGGACTTCTCCCCCGACGAGGTCGCGCTCCTGGCGGCGCTCGCGGACCACGCCTCGGTCATCCTCCAGACGACGCAGACCCTCCGCGACCTGCAGGACTCCGAGGACGCCAGCCGACGGAACCTCGCGGACCTCACCGCCCACCTCGTCGAACGCGACCGGGCGAACACCGTCCACCAGGAACTCGTCCAGGCGGTGCTCGCCGGGGGCGGATTCGCACCCGTCGCGGAGACGCTCGCCACCGCACTCGGCCGTGCGGTCGCCGTGACCGACGCGCAGGACCGGGTGATCGCGGCGGCCGGGCTCCCGCTCTCCCCCGGCATGCTCGACCTCGACGACGCCACCCGCGCAGCCATCACCGACAGCCGTCGCTCGGGCCACTGCGTCCTGGTCGCGAGCGGTGGTGTCGGAGCGGTCGCCGCCCTGTCCGCCGGCAGCCGGCACTTCGGCGTGCTCATCCTCGGTGACGGCGACTTCGAGCTCGGCGCCGTCGACCTCCGCACCGTCGAACGCGCGGCCCAGGTCGCGGCCCTCCTCGAGCTGCAGCAGGAGGCGGCCTCGGGCGCCGACCACCGCGTCCGCAGCGAACTCATCGCCGACCTCCTCGACGACGTGCCCGAACGCCGATCCGACGTCGAACGACGCGCCAGGCGCCTCGGCATCGACCTGCACGAACTCGACTCCCTGCTCCTCCTCGCCGTCCCTGGAGACCAGCAGACCACCGCCGCCCGGGCGCTCAGCCGCCGACTCGACGACCACGCGCTCGTCGGCGAGTACCGCGGGTACGTCGTCGCCGCACACGCCTCCGACCGTCGGCCGCTCGACGCCGACGCCGTCCGCCGACACGTCGCCGGCAGCATCCAGCAGCCCGTCGTCGCCGTCGTACCCCGCACCGCTCCCGACGCCCTCACCTCCGCGTTCACCAGCGCGATGCGCACCGCCAGACTCATCGCCGCGCTGGAACTCTCGGACCTCACCGCATCGACCGACGACTTCCTGCCCTACTCCGCGATCTTCGACACCGATGCGCGGGCGCTCGCCGACTTCCTGCGCGACACCATCGGACTCGTCCGGCGCTACGACGCCGAGCGGAACGCCGACCTGCTCGGGACGCTGCGCGCGTTCGTGCGGAACAACGCGAGCCCCACCCGCACGGCGCGCGCCCTGAACTTCCACACGAACACGATCCTCCAGCGACTCGACCGGCTCGACCAGGTGCTCGGAGCGTCCTGGCGCGAGGACGAGCGCATGTTCCGGCTCGGCATCGCCGTCCGCCTCGACGAGCTCCGTGAGCAGTTGCAGGCCGGGCGGTAGGCGAGGTCGCCGGATCAGTGGTCCGTGTCCGCGGAGAAGGCCTCCACGCCCGACTGCGGGAACGGGTTGCCCGTCGGTGGGCCGAAGACGAGGATCATCTCGGCCACGGCGTCGGACTCGTTGCGGACACCGTGGACGAGCCCGGCCGGCGCGTAGAACGCGTCGCCGGATCTCAGCAGCCTCCGGTGCTCACCCGAGGTCACGACGAGTTCGCCCGCGGTGACGACGTACAGTTCGTCGGAGCTGTTCGGCGAACAACTCGCGTCGTCACCCTCCAGGTGGAGGTGCTCTCCCTCAGCTGCTCCGGGTTCGAGGCGATACCGCATCACCGATGACGGCAGGGCCGTGGTCTGCTGGAAGTACCACTCCAGATCGATCCGGCCCGGGCCCTCGTACAGGGCCACCTCGTGAGCGTTGTCGCCGAGTCGTTGCACGCGCATCCGGTTCCTCCTGGTGGTCGACGATCGGTGGTGGGATCAGGTCCGGTAGAGGACGGGCATCGACTCGAGGAGTTCGCGCGTGTAGGCGTCCTGAGGCCGGGTCATGACCTGCTCCCCCGTCCCCTCCTCCACGACGCGACCGTTGCGCATCACCGCCACCCGATGCGCGACGTGATGGACGACCGCGAGGTTGTGGGTGATGAAGAGGTACGTCACACCCGTCTCCTCCTGGAGACGGACGAGCAGGTTGAGCACTTGCGCCTGCACGGAGACGTCGAGAGCCGAGGTCGGCTCGTCCAGGACGACGAACTCGGGCTTCGCCGCCATGGCCCTGGCGATCGCGATGCGCTGCCGTTGCCCACCGGAGAACTCGTGAGGGAAGCGCTCCGCGGCGTCCCCTGGCAACCCCACCTGGTGGAGTGACTCGACGACCCGGGCTCGACGAGCTGCCGCCCCCAGCCCTGCGGCGACGAGCGGTTCGGCGATCGAACGCGCCACCGTGAAACGCGGGTCGAGGGAGTCGTTGGGGTCCTGGAACACCATCTGCACCCGCCGCCGGTGCGTCCGCAGCGCCGACCCACGGAGCCGCGAGACGTCGCCACCGTCGAACTCGATGCGGCCCGAGCTCGGTCGCCGCATCAGGAGGATCGCCCGGGCGAGGGTGCTCTTCCCGGAGCCGGATTCTCCGACGAGTCCGAGCGTCTCGCCCCGACGCACTTCGAGCGACACGTCGTCGAGCGCGAGCGTCGCATGCTCGCCGTGGCCGAACCGTTGCGTGACGCCGTCGACGCGGAGCAGAGTGTCGCTCATCGGACCTCCTCCAGGACCGCCGGCGCCTCGGCGAAGTCGTTGTCGACGGGGATGACCGCCAACGGCGACCGCACCGGCACCGACGGTCGCGGAATGCTCTCGAGGAGCGCCCGGGTGTACGGATGCTGCGGGTCCGCGAGGACCCGCTCGGCGCGGCCGGTCTCGACGATGCGCCCGCGGTACATCACGGCGACCCGCTCACAGAGCTGCCCGATGACGCCGAGGTCGTGGCTGATGAACAGGACGCCCATCCCCGTCTCGTCGCGCAGAGTCCGCAACAGCTCCAGGATCTGCGCCTGCACCGTCACGTCGAGCGCGGTCGTCGGCTCGTCCGCGACGAGCAGGGTCGGTCCGGCGGCCACCGCGATGGCGATCACGACTCGCTGGCGTTGACCGCCGGACAGCTGGTGGGGGTAGTAGCCGAGCCGTCGTTCCGCGTCGGGCATCCGCACGAGGTGCAGGATCTCCAACGCCCGCGCCCGAGCCTGCCGTTTGTCGGCGATCCCGTGGATGCGGAGGACCTCGGCGATCTGCGCCCCGATCCGCATGCACGGGTTGAGGGCGGACATCGGCTCCTGGAACACCATCGAGGCGCGCGCTCCGCGGAGCCCCGACCAGTCACGTTCCGTGGCACCCTGCATGTCGGTCCCCGCGACGTCGAGGCGGGACGCCGTGACCGTCGCCGAGTCCGGCAGCAGCCCCATCATCGCGAGCGCGATGCTCGACTTCCCGCTCCCGGACTCGCCGATCACCCCGACGATCTCCCCCGGACCGACGCGCAGGGACACGTCCTGCACCGATGGCGCAGCGCCACCGTAGGCGATGCTCAGCCCCTCCACGTGGAGGGCGTCGACGTCTCGATCCATGGTCAGACCAGCTTTCGCTCGAGTGGTGCGGGAGGGACGGTGGGGTGGACGACAGGACTACTGGCTCAGCCAGGCCTCGTCGAGCCGGTACCTGGAGTAGTACGCGTCGCTCTGGTAGTCGTGCAGCTTGGCGCTGTCCCAGACCTCGAAGTAGACCGGGACCGCGACCGGCACGATCTCGAGCACCTGCTCGGCCGCTTCCTCTGCCAGCTGGTCGACGAGCTCGGCGTACTCGGCCGGGTCCGAGGCGCTCTTCGCCTGCTGGAAGAGCTCTCGAGCCGCATCCGCCTCGGGGTTCCCCTCCCAGTGGTTGTAGACCCCGCCGTCGACGAGCACGGGGTCGTAGTAGAACAGCGATGCCGCGCGGGGGCTGCCCGGAATGGCGACGAGGTCGGTCCAGCTCTCGCCGGTGGTGAAGACCGGGGCGATCTCCGACAGCGGCTTCGCGTCGAGCTTCAGGGTGATGCCCGCTTCGGCGAGCTGCTGCTGCATCATCTCGTAGACGGGGTGGTGCGACTGCGCGACGTCGCCCATGTAGCTGAGCGTGATGGTCGGGTTCGGCTGGCCGGCGTCCGCGAGGAGTTCCTTCGCCCGGCTGACGTCGCGCTCGTAGTAGGGCAGCCCCTTCGGGTCGAGCGCGCCGGGGTCACCGGCCGGTGGCACGAACGACAGCGCGGCGTAGCCGAGCATCGCCGTGTCGACGAGGGCCTGGCGGTCGAGGGACAGCGCGACGGCGCGACGGACGTCGATGTCGGCGAGCGGCCCGGTCTCCGGGTTGATGTAGATCGCGAGGTTCTGGCGGTAGGACGCCTCCCCGAGGGTGAATCCGGCCTGGACCGCCTGATCGGCGAGGCTCCCGTCCGTGAAGTACGCGGCCTGGATGCTGCCCTGCTGCAGCGCGGCGAGGCGTGCGGACTCGTCGGGGATGAAGTCGAAGACGATCTCGTCGAGGTACGGTTTCGTGTCCTGCCAGGCGTTCTCGTTCTTCGCCATCGTGACGCTGACACCGTCGCTCCAGTCGGTCACCTGGAACGCGCCGGTCCCGAAGGTGGTCCGCTGCCGCTCGTCCGGGGTCGCCGCGCCATAGCCCTCCTCGCTCACGATGAAGAACGTCTGGCGTGCGGAGACCGCGTCCACGAAGGTGCCGTCCGGTGCGCTGAACCGGAACGTAACCTCGGTCTCACCGGTCTTCTCGATGCTCGAGACGTTCGCCAGGTAGGTGCTCGCCGACGTGGTGGCCTCTTTCATGAGGGTGAAGGAGTAGACGACGTCGTCGGCGCTGAACGCGCTGCCGTCGGCGAAGGTGACATCGTCGCGCAGCTCGAAGACCCAGGTGAGTTCGTCCGGTTGCGACCACTCGGTGGCGAGCGCCGGGATGACCTCGCCGTCGTCGTCCTTCGCGAGCAGCGTGTCGTACGCGACGGCGTTGATGACCTCGGCGGCGATCGCGCTGGCGGCCATCGGGTCGAGTCCGCCGGCCGACGGCTCGGCCGGGACGCCCCAGTGCAGGGTGCCGCCGGCGACCGGGTCACCGCCCGCGTCGGCCGTGGATCCGCCGGGCGCACAGCCGCTGAGCGCGAGGGACGCCGCCACGATGGCGACCGTCCCCGCGAGGATGCGTGTCTTCATTGCTGCCTCTTCTCTGGAGCGTCGTCCGTGGACGCCGCGTCGATGGTGGTGCGGGATGACGTGCCGTGGTGCGCCACTGCCGTTCCCCGACGCCCGCGTGGGCGGCCGAGCGAGAACGCGGGCTCCCGCCTCGGGGCGAAGTGGTCCTGGAGCCCGTCGGCGAGGAGGTTCCAGGCCGCCGAGAGCAGGATGATCACGAGGGAGGGCAGGACGATGAGGAGGGGCTGCACCTGCATGAAGCGCGTGAACTCGCTGATCATGCGGCCGGCCGAGGGTTCGGGCGCCTGGACACCCTGACCGAGGTAGCTGAGCGCGGCTTCGATGAGGACCACCTGCGAGGCGACGGACGCGAACTGCACGAAGAGCGGCGTCAGGACGTTGGGGAGCAGGTGCTCGACGATCACCCGATGTCCCCGCACGCCACTGAGCGTCGCTGCGAGGACGAAGTCCCGTTCGCGCAGCGCGATGACCGGGGCTCGCATGACCCTGGCGAATCCCGGCGCGAACACGAGGCCGAGGGCGATGATGAGCGGCCACGGCCCTGTGCCGATGACGACCCCGACGACGAGCGCGACGAGGATCGCCGGCAGGGCGAGCGCCGCGTCCACGATCCGCATGATGATCGCGTCGACCCAGCCGCCCAGGTACCCGGCTACGAGCCCCAGCGCGGTGCCGATGACCGCACCGAGCAGGGCGGCGGCGCCCGAGATGAGCAGACTCGTCCGTGCGGCGAGCGCCAGCCGGGTGAGGTTGTCGCGGCCGAGGTTGTCGGTGCCGAGCAGGTGGTCGAGGCTCGGCGCGGCGAGGGCCGGTCCGGAGGCGGCGAACGGGTCGTAGGGCGGCGCGAGGGTCATCCATCCAGCGAGCAGGAGGATGCCGACGAGGATGCCGGATCCACTCCAGAAGGCGGGGCCGAACCCGTTGCGACGGCGGCGGCCGTCGATCTTCGCGAGCGCGATGGCGCGGGTGACCGTCATGACGTGTGGACCCTCACTCGTGGGTCGATCAGCGGGTAGATCAGATCGACGATGAAGTTGATGAGCACGTAGACCGCACCGATGAGCAGCACGGTCGCCTGGATGATCGGGTAGTCGGACGAGCGGATGCCGGTGAGGAGGAGCGAGCCCATCCCGGGGAGCGCGAACACGGTCTCGATGACGACCGTCCCGCCGACGAGCGCGGCGAGTTCGATCCCGATCACGGTCGTGACCGGGATGAGGGCGTTGCGCAGCGCGTGCCGGCCGACCAGTCGGGACGGTGACGCCCCTTTGGCCCGCGCCGTGCGGACGAAGTCCTGTCCGAGCGTGTCGAGCAGGGTGCCGCGGGTGTACCTGGCGACGATCGCCGCGAGGACGAGACCGATGAGGAGCGCCGGCAGGACCAGCACGCCGACGAGTCGCAGCGGATCCCCGCTCGCCCCAGCCGTACCCACGAGCGGCAGGCGCAGGGTGAGTGAGTTCACGAGGATGAGGACGGTGCCGAGCACGAACGGCGGCGTCGCGAGGAGCACGAAGGACAGCCCTCGGACCGCGTTGTCGGGGGCCCGACGCCACCGGGTCGCTGCGAGGACACCGGCCGGGATGCCGAGGACGGTCCCGAACAGGGTCGCCATGACGGCGAGGGTGAGGCTGAGCGGGAGGCGCTGGGCGATGAGGTTGGACACCTCGTTCGGGACGGTGATGGCTCGTCCGAAGTCACCCTGCAGGACACCGAGCAGCCACGCGAGGTACTGCGTCAGCCAGGGTCGATCGAGGCCGAGCTCCGTGCGGAGGGCGTCGAGTGCGGCCGGGTCGGGGTTCGAGGGGTCCGCGAACGCCGACAGGGGGTCGCCCGGGATCACCCGGACCATCGAGAAGACGAGGACGGACAGGACGAACAGGACGAAGAGCGACGACAGGACCCGGGAGACGATGTATCGCGCCATGGGATCAGCTCACGGAGGTCGGCATCGGTGAGACGCGGTCGGCGCTGCGGGCGTGGGACGGGGCGAAGCTCGAGATGTCGTCGCTCGTCCGCCCGTCGAGTGCGAGCTCCGCGAGGATGCGTCCGAACGCGGGCGTGAACTTGAAGCCGTGACCGGCGGCGAGGGCGACGATGACGTCCGGGTGCTCCTCGAGCGGGCCGAGGACGAAGTTCCGGTCCGGGGTGAGCGCGTACTGGCACGTCACCGTGCGGAGCTCGCGGCCCGACGCCGGCACGAGGTCCGCCATGAAGTCGGCCAGCTGCCCGGTGAGCTCCGGCGACGGGACGAAGGTGCGCTCCGCCGGTGACATGCGGTTCTCCGAGACGTCGCGTGCGGCCTTCACGGTCGGTTCCCCGAAGGTCGGGAAGCCGTAGTAGCACTCCTCGTCCTCCCAGATCCACACCGGGAACCGCTCGCGATCGAGCTGCTCGGCATCGGACGGGCGGAAGTAGGTGACCTGCTCCTGCATCACGTCGAGCGGGATCGCCGCGTCGAGCGGCTCGAGCAGCTCGTTCGCCCAGGCGTCGGCGGCGAGGACGACCTTGCCGGCACGCACCGGCCCGCTGGAGGTCTGCACGACGACACCGGCTCCGTCAGGGGTGAGTGCGTCGACCCGGGTGCGGTCGCGGATGTCCGCCCCGAGCGCCCGAGCACGGAGCTGGAGCGTCGCGACGGTACGGGCCGCGTGGGCGATGCCGGTGTCGGCGGTGTAGACCGTCTCCACGTTCTCGGGGATCCGGAACTGCGGCCAGCGCGCCTGCACCTCGGCCGGCGTCAGCAGCTCGTGCGGCACCCCGCACTCATCCAGGGCCGCGGTGAAGTCGGTGGCCGAGTAGGGTCCGTCGACCGGCAGGAAGATGACGCCACCCGTGATGGTGAGCAACCGTTCGCCCGACTCCTGCTCGAGGTCAGCCCAGTCGCGGTACGCCGACTGCGCGAGTCGCACGTACTGCGGAGCCCCGTACGACGTCCGGACGATCCGCGAGGTGTCATGCGAGGCGCCGCGGACGTGCCCGAGTTCGAACTGCTCGAAGGCGACGACCTTCGCGCCCCGACGGGCGAGGTGGTAGGCGGCGGCACTGCCGAGAGCTCCCATGCCGACAACCGCGACGTCGAACGATTCCATCCGGTGGTGCTCCTTCGTGCTTGCCCGATCGATTCAGGCAAGTGTGCTGGAGCTCCGGAGACCGGCCTATGGACCGATGACCCAGGTTTTCGCGTCAGGAATGTGCCGTGGCGACGACCGCACGCCGGGTCAGCGCCCGCGTCGCCCTGAGAACAGTGCGTGGAGGAGCGGCACGGCGGAGACCACCATGAAGACGGTGCCGAGGACGGCGTCGTCGGCTCGGAGGACAGCGCCGGCGACGAGCAGCGCGGCGAACAGCACGGCCGAGACGACCCGGCCCGTCGTGCGGTCGAGCCGCGCGATCCGCTGTTCCAGTCTCGGGTTGGTGGTCGCGACCGCGCCGGCCTCCACCCGCGTGATGACCGCGTCGAGACGCTTCGGCAAGCGGACGGCGACCGTGGCGATGTCGAGCGCCTCGCGACCGAGGTCCTGGACGACGTTGCCGCGTTCGTCACGGAGCAGCTGCGCGGCGTAGGGCTCCACGGAGTCCCAGAGGTTGAACTCGGGATCGAGGGCGCTGCAGACACCGGAGGTGAGCGAGATCGCACGGATGATGAGCAGGAAGTTCTCGGGCAGCTGGAACGGCAGCGTGCGGATGACCTCGCTGAACTGGTTGCCGAAGTCGCGGAACTCCTTCGGATCGACGTCGCGCAGTTCCGCGAACCCCATGCCGCCGAATCGCCCGAACAGCGCGGTCATGGCGCGTTCGAGCTCGGTCGTGTCGGCCGAGGGCAGGAGGACACCGAGGTCGCGGATCGCGTCGACCAGGCCTTTGCCGTCGCGGGAGGCTGCGGCGATGAGGAGCTTCCGGAGGCCGCGTCTCGTGGTCGGCGGGACCTCGCCCATCATCCCGAAGTCGATGAAGGTCAGCTTCCAGGGCCGCTCGCCCGGCGCGGCGGCGACGGGCGTCACGAAGATGTTGCCGGGATGCGGGTCGGCGTGGAAGAACCCGTTGGCGAAGAGCTGGTCGAACATGACGGCGGCGAACACGGGTGCCACGTCGACCGGATCGATGCCGGCGGCGCGCAGGGCGTCCGCGTCGGTGATCTTGATGGCGGTGACGTCTTCGAGCGTCAGGACGCGCTGGGTCGTGCGCTCCCACACCACCGCGGGTACGGAGACGCGGTCGTCGCCCGCGAAGTCTGCGGCGAACCGCTCGGAACTCGAGGCCTCATGGAGGTAGTCGATCTCCTCGAGGCTCGTCGCGGCGAACTCCTCGACGAGTGCGGGCATGTCGACGCGGTCGGAGACGAGCCGGACACGGCGCAACCAGCCGCCCACCTTACGCAGGGCGGCGAGGTCGACTGCGACGATCTCGTCGATGCCCGGCCGCTGGACCTTGAGCACGACGGCGTCGAGCCCCGTGTCTGCGGCGAGCGCCGGAGCGAGCAGGGCGCGGTGCGCCTGGCCCAGCGAGGCCGCTGCGACGGGGCGTTCGTCGATGCCGGCGAAGACCTGCGAGAGCGGCACACGGAGTTCCGACTCGGCGAGCGCGCGGATGCGAGGGAAGGCGACGGGCGGGACTTCGTCCTGCAGGCCTTCGAGCTCCTTCGTGATCTCCGGCGGGAGCACGTCGAGGCGCGACGACATGAACTGGCCGACCTTGATCATGAGGCCGCCGAGGTCCACGGCGAGCACGTGGAACCGACGTGCGAACTTCTGCATGCGGCGCGTGCGGGTCCGCTCCGTCAGCTTGATGAGCCCGAACCGCGGCAGGACGATCTCAAACCACCAGGCGGCGGCCAGGTGCCAGCTCGCGAAGCGGAGGATACGACGGTACCGGGCGCGCCCGTGCGCGGGCGGACCGGCAGGAACGCCGGTCCGCCCGCTCATGGGGAGCTCGCCGAAACGGGACGCCGAGTCGCTGGGCGTCCCGCCGGTCGACGACACTCGGTCAGTCCTGGGCGAGGATCGCGTAGAGGCGCTTGCGAGCGTCGTCGAGGATGGTGACGGCCTGCTGGACCTGCTCGGGCGTTCCGGTGCGGCCGACCTGGGCTGCGGCCTGGGCCAACTCGACGCCGGCCTTCGGCAGGGCGGTGAAGCCGGGGTGCTCGGACGACTCGGCGTTCTGCCACGGAGCGGATGCGCCGGACTCGGCGACCTCGTCGCGACCGGCCTCGGTCAGCGCGTAGGTCTTACGGCCGCCGGACTCCTCAGCCGTGATGATGCCCTCGTCGGAGAGGAGCTGCAGCGTCGGGTAGACCGAGCCTGCGCTGGGCTTCCAGGAGCCGCCGCTGCGCTCCTCGATCTCGCGGATGATCTGGTAGCCGTGCATCGGCTGCTCGGCCAGGAGGGCCAGCACGGCGGAGCGGACGTCGCCGCGGCCGACACGGGAGCCGGCGCTCTTCTCGAACTTCGAACGCAGCTGTTCCATCATCTGCCACATGCCGTCGGTCCCGAAGCCGGCTCCGCTGCCGAAGCCTCCGCCGTTACCGAACCCTGCGCCACCGAATCCTGCGCCACCGCTTGGGAATCCACCCATGATTGCTCTCCTCCGTCGTACGTGAACGATGCTCAACGATATATCGGTGAAGCTGTGAACGATATGTGTAATCGGAAGATCGTGATGGCGTAACGTCGCCCTCATGAGCCCCTGGACCGCAGCAGACATCCCCGACCAGCACGGCCGCGTCGCGATCGTGACCGGTGCGAACAGCGGGATCGGCGCGGTGACGGCCCGTGAGCTCGCCGGCCGCGGTGCCGCCGTGATCCTCGCCTGCCGCGACACGGAGAAGGGCGCGCGGGCGGCGGCGACGATGACCGGCGACGTCGAGGTGCGGCAACTGGATCTCGCCGACCTGGCGTCCGTCCGTCGATTCGCCGACGGGGTCGAGCGGGTCGACGTACTGATCAACAACGCGGGCGTCATGGCGGTCCCCGAACGCCGCACGACCGACGGCTTCGAGATGCAGATCGGCACGAACTTCCTCGGGCCCTTCGCACTCACCGGCCTCCTGATCGACCGCATCACCACGCGGGTCGTGACGCTGTCGAGTGCCGCGCACCGGGCCGGCAAGATCGATCTGGCCGATCTCAACTGGCGCAACCGGACGTATCGACGCTGGTCCGCCTACGGCCAGTCGAAGCTCGCCGACCTGATGTTCTCGGCCGAGTTGCAGCGACGCCTCACGGCGGCGGGGTCCTCGGTGCTGTCCGTGGCCGCGCACCCCGGCTTCGCGTCGACCGAGCTCCAGTCGCACACCGAGTCCGCACAGGGTCCGCTCCTCGCATGGGGAACCCGGCTCCTCGGTCAGAGCGCGGACATGGGTGCACTTCCGACGCTGTATGCGGCGACCTCGCCCGACGTCGAGCCCGGCGGCTACTACGGTCCGAGCGGCTTCGGCGAGATGCGTGGTGGTCCGAAGCCCGTCGGCCGGACCTCGGCGGCCCGCGACGAGCACGTCGCCGCCGAGCTCTGGACGACGGCCGAGGCGCTCACCGGCATCACCTACCGGTGAGCGCGCCCGGCCGTCCCGGCGTCACGCGGGAAGGCTCTCCTCGATCGCGGCGATGACCTCGGGGGCGTCCGGCTCGGTCGTCGGACGGAAGCGGTGAACGGTGCCGTCGGGCGCGATGAGGAACTTCTCGAAGTTCCACTTGACGTTGCCCGCCTTCCCGTTGGCGTCCGCGGTCTTCACGAGCTCCTGGTACAGCGGGTGCCGGTTGCGGCCGTTGACCTTCACCTTGTCCATCATCGGGAAGGTGACGCCCCAGGTGGTGGAGCAGTACTCGGCGATCTTCTCGTTGTCGCCGAGCTCCTGCAAGAACTGGTTGCTCGGGAACCCGATCACCGTGAAGCCGCGGTCGGCGTACTCCTTCTGGAGTGCCTCGAGCTTCTCGTACTGCGGTGCGAGGCCGCAGCGGCTCGCGACGTTGACCACGAGTTTGGCCTTCCCGTCCCACTCAGCGAGGGTCGTGTCCCGGCCGTCGAGGGTGGTGACGGGGATGGTGTCCAGATCGGTCATGGTGTGATGCCTCTCATCTGTCGAACGACGTCCTGCTCGAGCACCGTTGTGCGCAAGCGGATCCACTCCGAACGCTACTCGCCCGGGGCGCGACCGGCGCCCTTTCGGCAGGGCGTTCCCAGCCGACAGGCGTTGACACCGCCTGCCCGCCGGTGGATCGTGAGTGCAGCAGATCGGAGCAGGACATGGGACGCATCCACATCGACCTCTTCATGACCCTCGACGGCGTCGCGCAGGCACCCGGCGGGCCGGAGGAGGACCCCAGCGACGGGTTCGCGTTCGGTGGCTGGCAGGCGCCGCTCATCGACGAGGTCGACGGGGAGCAGATCGACGCCGGCATGGTGGGTATGGACGCCCTCCTGCTCGGGCGCCGGACCTACGACATCTTCGCCGGGTACTGGCCGCACCAGGAGGGTGGCCAGGACGACGCCATCGCGAGGCTCTTCAACCGACTGCCGAAGTACGTCGCGTCACGCGAGCCGCAGGAGCTGGGGTGGGGGAACTCGACGCAGCTCGGACCGGACCTCCCGGAGGCCGTTCGCGCTCTGCGCGAGCGTCACTCGCAGATCCACGTCATCGGCAGCCTCGACCTCGTGCAGACCCTGCTGGCCGACGCGCTCTTCGATCAACTGAACCTCTGGGTGTACCCGATCACGCTCGGCACCGGGAAGCGCGTCTTCGCGACCGGCACGGTCCCGTCCACGCTGCGCCTGCTCGGCCCCGCGACCACTTCCCCCGCAGGGACCGTACACCTTCGCTACGAACGGATCGACGGCACACCGGCCACCGGCGACATGGGCGACCCGCGATGAGCGCGTCGGACGAGGCGTCGGCGCAGCGGCCCGAAGCAGACACCCGCTTCGACACGGTCGTCGTCGGTGCCGGCGTCGCGGGGCTCGTCGCCGCACGGTTGCTCGCGGCCGCCGGACGCGCGGTGGTCGTCGTCGAGGCCCGCGACCGGGTCGGCGGGCGGGTGTCGACCGAGCGTCGCGACGGGCGGGTGACCGATCTCGGCGCGTCATGGGTGCACGGTGTCGATGACAGCGCGGTCGCCGCGGCGGTCGAGGCGTTCGGGATGCGGACGGTCGAGTTCACCGTCGGTGGTTACCAGCCGGACAGCCGACCGATCGCGTACTACGGTCCCGACGGCAGGCGCCTGTCGGACGCCGAGGCTCGCGGTTTCGCCGAGGACGTCCATGCCCTCGATGCGACGCTGCTCGGTGTCGTCGCCGAGTCGGCCCCGGACGCGTCGTACCGTGACGTGACCGAGGCGGCACTCGCCCTGCAGGCGTGGGAAACCGAGCGGGCGCAGCGGGTCCGTGAGTACCTGGAGCATCGTTCGGAGGAGCAGTACGGCGCGTGGATCGAGGACCTCGCGGCGCACGGGCTCGACGACGACGCGATCGACGGTGACGAGGTCGTGTTCCCCGACGGCTACGACGTGCTCCCGCGACGGCTGGCCGAGGGGCTCGACGTGCGCCTGGAGCACGTGGTGACGAATGTGCGGTGGTCCACGGACGGCGTTGAGGTCTCCGCACAGGGACCGACGGGCGAGGTGGTGCTGCGCGCGGGCTCGGTGGTGGTGACGGTGCCCGTCGGGGTCCTGCAGTCGAAAGAGTTCGCGATCGATCCCCCGCTGCCGGAGCCGGTCGCCGGCGCCCTCTCACGATTGCGGATGAACGCGTTCGAGAAGGTGTTCCTGCGTTTCGAGCGACGGTTCTGGGACGACGGCGTCTATGCGATCCGCCAGCAGGGGCCGGAGGGTCGCCGGTGGCACTCCTGGTACGACCTGACGACGGCGCACGGCGCCCCGACCCTGCTGACGTTCGCCGCCGGCCCGACGGCCGTGGAGATCCGGGACTGGGACGAGTCGCGCGTCGTCGAGTCGATCCTCGACCAACTGCGGCGTCTGTACGGCGACCGTGTCGAGGAGCCGACGGAGGTGCACGTCACCCGGTGGCAGGACGACCCGTTCTCCCGCGGGTCCTACGCCTACATGACCGTCGGATCGACGACCGACGACCACGACGCCCTCGCGACCCCGGTCGGCGGCGTCCTGCACCTCGCGGGCGAGGCGACGTGGACCGACGACCCCGCGACGGTGACGGCGGCATTCCACTCCGGCCACCGGGCCGCCGAGCGCGTCCTCGGTCGGTCGATTCCCATCGAGACCCTCTGGCGCGACGAGAGCGCAGTACCGATCGTCGACCCGGTCCGGTGACGACCACGAGTGCGCTCTCGCGAGCGTCGAAGGAGAGGAAACGTATGCGATTCATGATGTTCGTCCTCACGGACCCCGTGCCCGACGAGCCAGCCGATGGCGCGGACGTCGACCACTGGGTCCAGGAGCTGGACACGACGGGGCGTCGTCTTCTCGGCGACGTGCTGGATCCGAGCGAGGCGCGCGGCGTCCGTGTGCGCGCCGGTGAGCGACTCGTCACCAACGGACCGATCCCGGGAGCGACCGACACGCTCTGGGGCTTCGACATCCTCGAGTGCGCCGACCTCGATGAGGCGATCGACATCGCCGCCCGCCACCCGATGGCCCGCAACGGCCGCCTCGAGCTGCGCCCGTTCCCGGGCGCGTAGGAAGCCGACGGGCTGAGCGGACACCCGGGCACCGACCACGAGTCCCAGGAGCCCGCCGGCGTTGACCCATCGACCTCGGGCCGACGAGGGAGGCGGAATCGCCGAGCGTTCGGTCCTTCGATCAGGCGCGCAGCGGCTTCAGCGCGCCTGCCCACGCCTCGAGCTGGTCGAACAGCACCCCGGCGGCTTCGGTGTGCTGGGGTCCGGGCGTGAAGGTGCTGAAGTCCTCGAAGTCGGTGAAGAGCGAGAAACTCAACTGCTGCCGCACATCCGCGATCTGCAGTTCCGCGCTGATGCCGCGAAGGTGTTCGATCGCGCGGGCACCGCCGAGGCTTCCCCACGCCACGAACGCGGCGGCCTTGTTGTTCCATTCGGCGTACAGGTAGTCGATGGCGTTCTTCAGGACGGCGGAGGTGGAGTGGTTGTATTCGGGCGTGACGAAGACGAATCCGTCGTAGGGCGCGATCGTCGCCGCCCAGGCCTTCGTGTGCTCGTTCTCGTATGCCCCGAACGACGGCGGCGTCGGCTCGTCGAAGAGAGGCAGCGGGTGGTCGAGCAGGTCGATGAGCTCGTAGCTCGCGCTCCGACCGGCGGCTTGCTCGACGACCCAGTCGGCGACTGCCTTGCCGTTTCGGCCGGGGCGGGTGCTGCCGAGGATGATGGCGATTCGGAGGTCTGACATGGGGTGCTCTCCTTCGATGTGCGTGCCCGTCCCGCGAAGCACGGGACGTGGTGGTGCTTGGCTCGCACTGTAGCCGGGAGGCTGGGCAGGCGCCTCCGTCCGGGGTGGGGCTTGCCGAAGGGCTCCGGGCGTGCTGGGAGCGGCGAACCCGGGCGTCAGGCTCAGGAGCCCGCCGGCCGGCCCGGCAGGGTCTGCGCACCGATGACGGCGAGGAGTCGGAGTTTCTCGGCGCTCTCACTCCCGGGCTCAGCGGTGTAGACGAGCAGCCGGTGGGACTGCTCGGGGTCCAACAGCGTCTGGCAGTGCAGTTCCAGCTCGCCGACCTCGGGGTGGAGGAACCGCTTGACCTCCGTCGGCCGGAGACCGACCTCCTGCGCGGCCCACAACTCGCGGAAGTCCTCGCTCCGTTCCAGCAGTGCGTTCGCGAGGCGTTCCGCACGCGATCCGGGACCGCGCATCGTGACGACCTCGCGGAGCCCGGCGGCGTACACGCGCGAGAGCAGCAGGCGATCGGCGGGCGCGTAGGCCGCGCTCGCGGTCGGGTCGGTGAACCACCGGTAGCCCAGGCTCCGGTCGTCCCCGGTGAACCGGGAGGCGTCGCCGTTGAGTGCGACGGCCATCGGGGTCTGGCGAAGCGTCTCGCCGAGTTCGTTGATGATCTCGGCGGGGGTGTCCTGCAGGCGGTCGAGGATCCGCAATAGACCGGGGCCGACGTGGTCGCCGTGCGCTCCACGCGCGGGAGGCGTGCGCCCGGCCAACCGGAAGACGTGGTCCCGTTCATCGAGGGAGAGACGCAGGCCCTGCGCGATCGCCGCGATCATCTGCTCGGACGGCTGAGGCCCGACGCCGCGCTCGAGCCGCGCGTAGTAGTCGGTCGACATGTTGCAGAGCGCCGCGACCTCCTCCCGGCGGAGGCCGTCCGTCCGTCGCCGCGGACCGCGCGGAAGCCCGACGTCCTCCGGCTGCAGCTGGTGCCGGCGGTGGCTGAGGAAGGCCGCCAGGCCGTGCCGATCGATCATGTCGCGTCTCCTCGTCGTGCAGCGGTCCGTGGACCTCCTTTCTATCGTGCGAGAGCGGTGCCAGCCACGGATCGCCGATCAGTGGATGAACCGGTCCTGGACCGGCCGAAACCGACCGTCGAGAGTGGTTCCCACACGCCGGACCACGGCGACACCCACGATGAAGGAACGACCATGCCACGAACACCCGCGTTCACCATCCCCGACCTGACCGGGTCGTTCGCCGTCGTCACCGGCGCGAGCGACGGCCTCGGACGGGTCATCGCGACCGAGCTCGCCCGGGCGGGTGCCGAGGTCGTCCTGCCCGCGCGCTCGACCACGAAGGGCGCGCACGTCGCCGACGACATCCGTGCAGCGGTTCCGGGCGCGGCGGTCTCGGTTCGCCGTCTGGACCTCGCCTCTCTGGGTTCCGTCACAGCGCTCGTCGAGCAGCTCACCGCCGAGGACCGCCCGATCGACCTGCTCATCAACAACGCCGGCGTGATGACGCCGCCCGAGCGGCAGGAGACGCGGGACGGCTTCGAGCTGCAGTTCGGCGTCAACCACCTCGGCCACTTCGCGCTGACCCTCGGTCTGCTACCGCTGCTCAAGGCCGGTGGAGCGCGCGTCACGCACCAGACGAGCATCGCCGCCCGGAGCGGATCGATCAACTGGGACAACCTCGACTGGAAGAGCAGCTACGACGGGATGCAGGCCTATCAGCAGTCCAAGATCGCCGTGGCATTGTTCGCCCGCGAACTCGATGCTCGGAGCCGAGCCGGCGGCTGGGGTGTCTCGAGCAACCTGTCGCACCCCGGCGTCTCCCCCACCAACCTGTTGGCCGCCCAGCCGGGCATGGGCCGACAGCGAGACACCGGAGCCCGTCGTGCGGTCCGCCTGCTCTCACGCATCGGCGTCGCAGGCACGGTGTCGAGCGCCGCTCAGCCCGCGCTCATGGCCGCGACGGCACCGACCGCGCGAGGCGACGAGTTCTACGGCCCGGTCCGCACGATGGGTGGCCGACCCGCGCTCCTCCCGGCACTCTGGCCGCCGATGCGGAACCTGGACGACGCCCGTCGCCTCTGGGACGAATCCGAGCGGCTCATCGGACGGTGACGCGGCGGCTGTGCGCTGGTCGGACGGCCGGCGCTCCGAGCACGCCCGCCGGAACCCGTGGCGGTCACCGCCACCCTGGACGTCCGGCGGCGTGCTTCGACGTGATTCGCATGGTCGCGCCCTACGGGAGCGGAGGCGCCCCATCCGCGCCGCGTGCGATGCGGAGCATCCGCGTCGCTGTCGCGTGGAGGAGTTCGCGGAGATCCTCGGGCTCGTCGACGATCACCGCATGATCCCCCAGCCCGGCGATCACCGCTGGAAGCCAGTCGAGGCGTTTGGCTCGGATCGAGACCCGATGCCAGGCAGGTGCGTCATCGATCGACTCCACGACGGCCACGCTCTCCGGGAAGTGGGCCCGGATCTGCGGGACGTTCGCCTGGATGCGCAACCGGACGTGCCATCGGTAGTCCGCCCCCGCGAAGCGATCGACGAGTGGAGGGCGCTCCGCTCGAGCACCCGGGCCCGAGAAGACGCCGGGCAGCGTCCGCGCCGATCGGATGCGGTCGACCCGGAAGGTGCGCTCCTCCGCTCGCTCGACGTCGAACGCGTCCAGGTACCAACGACCGGCATGGACGAGCAGGTCGAACGGATGCACCGTGCGACGCGAGGGCGTGTCCTCCGCGTCGCGGTAGCGCAGTTCCACGGGGCGTCTCGCTCGGATCGCGTCCGACACGGTGAGCAGGACTCCCGCGTCGGGCACGTCGTGGCGCGACGGCCTCAGCGCTGCGGACTGCATGACCGCCTCGAGGCGATTCACGGACGCGGCCGGGAGGGATCGTCGGATCTTCGCGAGGGCGATCTGCGCTGCGACGTCCGGGGAGTCCGAGGACGATTGGGCTTCGCTCAAGCCGAGGAAGACGGCGACCGCTTCCTCGTCAGTGAGGATGATCGGCGGTACGCGTCGGCCGACGGCGAGGCGGTACCCGCCGTAGCGACCGCGCACCGACTCGATCGGGACATCCATGTCCACGAGACGCTGCACGGAGCGGCGCACGGTCCGTTCGTCCACGCCCAACCGCTCGGCGAGCTCTGGCACGCTGCGGATCTCCGCGGACTGCAGCAGCTCGAGCAACTGCAGCGCTCGAGCAGTCGGCGAGCCGGCATGTCCCATCTCAAGAGAATACCGGGCGAAAATAGTCCGGTATTGGCTCTATCGTCGTCACCGCCCCGCACCTGTGGGGGAAGACCACCAGCCAAGGAGACTCGCATGCACCTCGCAGCCACCCGGATCATCACCGACGACGTCGACACCCTGGTCGCGTTCTACGAACGGGTCACCGGTGCGACCGCGGCACGATTGCACCCGTTGTTCGCCGAGGTGCGCACCGACACCGGCACGCTCGCCATCGCCAGTTCAGCGACCGTCCCGCTGTTGGGCGAGGACGCCGCCGCACCGCGTGCCAACCGATCCGTCATCCTCGATCTGCTCGTCGAGGACGTCGACGCGGCCTATGCGACGCTCCAGGGCGTCGTGGCGACGTTCGTGAACGAGCCGACGGACATGCCGTGGGGCAACCGGTCGCTGCTGTTCCGCGACCCCGACGGCAACCTCGTCAACGTCTTCACCCCGATCACCGTTGACGCAGGGTGAACGCGTCGACTCGTGACGTGCGCCCACGGCCTACGCCGGGATGACACGCTCGCCGGCTGTGGGAGGCGTCCGAGCAGCTCATCAGCTGACGCGCCAGAGCCGGCGAGCGGAACACGGTCTATCCTCGGTCCCGTGAAGATCGTCGTGTCGGGCACCCACGCCAGCGGGAAGAGCACGCTCATCGCGGACTTCGCGCTCCGCCACCCGGAGTTCACGGTCCTCGGGGAGCTGTTCGACCTCGTGGAGGACGCCGGAGACGTCCCAAGCAGCGCCATGTTCGCCGCCCAGCTACGCCTCTCGGCGGAACGACTGCTGGACGAGTCGGATGACGGAGACGTCATCGCGGAACGCGGGCCACTCGACTTCCTCGCATACCTCCTCGCGTCAGCGGAACTGGCCGGCACCGACCTCGACACCGGGTTCCTCGAGCGGGCGACTTCCCGCACCGCCGCGGCGCTCCAGACGGTGGATGTGCTGGTGGTCCTGCCGTTGACGCCGAACGACGGGATCCACGTCGGCGCGGACGAAGACCTGGAGCTGCGGACGGCCATGAACGCCGTCCTGCTCGATCTCGTCGACGAGCCCGATCTCATCGCCGACCACGTCACGGTCGCCGAGATCACCGGCGACTCGTCAGACCGATTGGCCGCCCTGGAGGCTCTGGTCGCGTCGCAGCAGCGCTGACCTGCCACCGGACACGCCCACGACTCGGTGCCTGGTGGTGGTCATCCGGGTCACCGCGGGCACGGGCACACGCCTACGCCGGGATGACGCTCGACATGAGTCGCGGCGCTGGCGGGAGCGCTTCGTGCCGGTCTGACGCACGCAGGCCGTCGATCACGAGTGCGGCGTAGCGTCGTGCAGCTCGGACGCGCTCCGTCTCCGACGTCGTCGAGAGTCCGCGAGCCGCGAGCAGGACCACGAGGAAGTCGTCGAGGACGAAGTCCGGGCGCAGCGCGCCGGCGTCGATGGCACGACGAGCGACGGCGGTGATCGCCCGCACGGCCTGTTCGCGCTGGGTCCGGAAGTCGACGGCATCGGGGTAGGCGGCGAGGAACGCGTCCGTGAACCCCTGGTTGCGGGCGTTGAGGACCAGGACCTCCTCGATGATGCTGCGGAAGGCACGCCAGGGGTCGACGTCCGCGAGGGCATCGACCACGATCGAGCGGCACGCGCCGAGCTCGTCCACGAAGGCGGCCCTGACGAGATCGGCTTTGGTCGGGAACCGTCGATAGAGGGTGGCCGGCCCGACACCGGCTCGGCGGGCGATCTCCCGCATCGTCACGTGGAGGCCGTCGGTCCCGAACAGGTCGCGGGCTGCGGCGAGGACGCGGTCACGGTTCTCCTGCGCGTCGGAACGCAGGTTCTGAGGCAGTGGCGCGGACATGTGTCTCACATTACTCAAGTGGACGGGTGCGTCCGTTACGTTACGGGAGGCGGGTCAGATCCCCCGCCGTGAAACGGAGTGCACCCATGCGCGCAGTGATCATCCGGACCTTCGGCGACCCGAGTGGAATGGAGGTGACGGACCTTCCCGTCCCCACGCCCGGGGTCGGTGAGGTCCTCGTTCGAACAGAGGCCGCCGGCGTCGGCGGGGTCGACGTCGTGATCCGCCGGGGCGGGATCGCCGAAGCAGCCCGGGACTCGGGGATGACCACGGGAAGTGAAGCCGCCGGCGTCGTCACCGCGACCGGGCCCGACGTCGACCCCGCATGGGTCGGTCGACGGGTCTGGGCGTTCACGGGGGCCTCGGGCGCGTACGCCGAGTACGTGACCGCGCGCGCCGACGAGATCGTCGAGCTGCCGTCCGACCTGACGTCCGTCCAGGCGGTCACGCTGGGCAGTGCGTTCCCGGTCGCGCACTTCGCGCTCGATCGCGCTCGCCTGACCGAGGGCGAATCCGTCCTCGTGCGCGGCGCCGCCGGGAGTATCGGCCTGGCCGGCGTCGAGCTGGCCGCTCGTGCCGGCGCCGGGGTCATCGCCGTCACCACCTCGTCCTCCGAACGCGGGGAACGTCTGCGGGCGTTCGGTGCAACCCACGTGCTCGACCGCTCCGGCACGGGCGATGAGGACGCCCCGGTGGAGTTCGACGTCATCCTCGACATCGTCGGCGGGCCCAACCTCCCCCGGTTCATCGAGCGGCTCTCGCCGAACGGCCGTTTGATCGCCGTGGGCGTGGTGGGTGGGTTCCCGCCCGCCGACTTCGGCACGGCTCTCCTGGCCGGCTTCCGCCGATCGATCACCTTCGGGACCCTGAGCCTCGACACCGTGCCGCGCGAGGAACTCGCCCGGGTGCGAGCCGAGGTGTTCGACGACGCCGTCCGAGGCACGCTCTCGCCGGTGGTCCACGACACCCTGCCGCTGAGCGACGCAGCCGAGGCGCACCGTCTCATGGACGTCGGGGACGTGTTCGGGCGCATCGTGCTCGTCCCCTGAGTCGGCTGACGAGGCAGGCACAGATCCGCCACCGCTACAGCCAGATCGTCGCCAGCCAGACCTCGACGGCGGCGAGCACGAGCAGGGCGACGTTCAGCCCGAGGACCCGGAACTCGCCGCGACGCACGTGCACGGTGATGCCACCGATCTGTACGAGGACGAGGCCTACCGCGGCCGCGACGGTCAGCCAGGTGAGGACGCCCACGAGCGGTGGCAGGATCAGGCCGGCCACGCCCAGTATCTCGAGGGCTCCGATCACGCGGACGGCCGAGAGCGGCATGGTGTCGACCCAGGCCATCATGGGGCGCAGCTGCTCCGCCGAGCGGACGAGCTTCATGCCGCCCGAGTACAGGTACATGACCGCGAGCAGTCCTGCGACGATCCAGTAAGCGACGACCATGTGCAACCTCCGAGTGCGTGTGTGCGTTGATGGTTACGATAGGTAACCGACGCAAGTGTGGACCGGTTCGGACCGGCGTACAAAAGGCACACGCGTGTGACCGAGCCGCGAGGGGTGCCGTGTTCCGCTACCAGAGGCTGTGTTCCGTCCGGGGCGACCAGGGCAAGGCCATCCGCTCACTCCTCGACCGCATCGCCGACAAGTGGGCGCTCCTCCTCATCGCGACGCTCCATGACGGCCCGTTCCGGTTCACCGAGCTCGAGCAGCGCATCCCGGGCATCTCCCGACGCATGCTCACCCTCACCCTCAGGAACCTCGAGCGCGACGGACTCGTCACCCGCACCACCTTCGCGGAAGTGCCACCGCGGGTCGAGTACGAGCTGACAGACCTCGCCGAATCGCTCATCCCGCACGCGATGGCGCTCGCCGAGTGGGCCGGTGAGCACGTCCCGACGATCGAGGCGAGCCGCAGGGCGTTCGACGAGCGGTCCTGAGCGCCGGGCGTGGTGCGGACCAACGGAAAAAGTCCCGGAAACCAGACGGTTTCCGGGACTTCCTGGTCGGGCTGACAGGATTTGAACCTGCGACCCCTTGACCCCCAGTCAAGTGCGCTACCAAGCTGCGCCACAGCCCGATGCCATCTCCGCGGGCGGAGAAGACAACTCGAACAGTCTAGCGGATTCCGAGAGCGCTCCGTGACACGACTCCGGGGACGGCAGATCGGCCCAGACAAGCCTCGGACAGGCCGCACTCGTCGGGTGGGAGGTCTCCCCTGCCCGCCCCCGGACGGGGCACGCTACCGTGACTCGTCCGCACCCGCGCGACAGGACGAACGGACCGATCCGGCCACCCGATGGAGGACCCCATGCGCTACAGCCACTACTGGAAAGAGGTCCGCGTCGCGGCACTCACCGCCCTGCCCGTCGCGATCGTCTCCGGCATCGTGCAGGTCAGCCGCAACACGCCGATCGACGACGCCGTCATCGGCGGTGCCATCACCTTCGTGGCACTGTCCCTGCTCATCCCCGTCGTGCGCCACTGGGTGCACCCCGAGTCCCGCGGCTGATCACTGCGGCACTCCGAAGCACCCGCGGCACGCCTTGCACGACGCGCCACGAGGACGGGCAGGGTGCCCGGCGGCAGCGCAGCGCTACTCGGCCTTGCGGTCCGCGACGAGCTGGTCGCGCACCTTGCGCCGCAGCACCTTGCCGATGAGCGACGTCGGCAACTCGTCGAGCTGCACGACCCGCTTGGGCACCTTGTACGCCGTGAGGCGGGTCCGGCAGTAGTCGCGCAGCGAACCCGCGTCGAACACCGTTCCGGCGCGCATGACCACCGCGGCCGTGACATCCTCGCCACCGGAGTCGCGCGGCAGGCCGACCACGGCGGCCGACTCGACGTCCGGGTGCGACAGGAGCGTCTCCTCCACCTCGGACGGGCTCACGTTGAACCCACCGGTGATGATGAGCTCCTTCACCCGGTCGATGACCGTCACGAAGCCGTCCGCCGACACCGTCACGATGTCGCCGGTCCGCAACCAGCCACCCTCGAGCAACGCCTCGCGCGACTCGTCCGGACGACCCCAGTACCCCTGGAAGACCTGCGGGCCACGGAGCAGCAGCTCGCCCGACTCCCCCGCCGCACGATCGACCGACGGGTTCTCGGGATCGACGACGCGGATCTCGGTGCTCGGGAACGGCACACCCACGGTGCCCGGCCGACGCGACGGACCGATCGGGTTGCCGAGCGCCACCGGCGACGACTCCGTCATCCCGTAGCCCTCGACGAGCAGACCGCCGGTCGCCTCCTCCCACCGCGTGACCGTCGACACCGGCAGGCTCATCGCACCGGAGATCGCGAAGCGGACACTCGTCAGGTCGACGCCCTTGCGGCTCGACGCACGCGACAACGCGTCGTAGATGGGCGGTACCGCCGGCAGGAACGTCGGCGGCGACTTCTTCGCCGCCGTGAGCACCAGCTCCAGGTCGAACTTCGGGAACAGCACGAGCCGCGCCCCGATGCTCATCGCGAACGTCAGGCACAGCGTCATGCCATAGGCGTGGAACAGCGGCAGCACCCCGTAGAAGACCTCGCCACCCTCGCTCAGCCCTGGCACCCAGGCGCGACCCTGCGCCGCGTTCGCCCGCAGATTGCGGTGTGTGAGGATGGCCCCCTTCGGCGCCCCGGTCGTCCCGCTCGTGTACTGCAGGAGCGCGGTGTCGTCGAGCGTCGGACGCACGACCCGCTTCGACAGCTTCCGTCCGCCGATCAGCCGCTCCCACGGAAGCACGTGCTTCGCCGACGGGGTCGCGGTCATCGCCGCACGCGACTCGCGGGCACGCTTCACCGGCAGCCGGAGCGCCAACCGCTTCGACAACGGCAGGGCCTGAGTGATGTCGACCGAGACGATCCGCCCGCGCATCACGTCGGCCGGGAGGTCGGCCACGAGGTCGTAGACCTTGTCCCACACGATCGCGACGTGCGCACCGTGGTCCTCGAACTGATGCCGCAGCTCCCGAGCCGTGTAGAGCGGGTTGTGCTCGATGACCGTCGCGCCGAGCCGGAGCGCCGCGTAGAACGCGACGACGTGCTGCGGACAGTTCGGCAGCACGAGCGCCACGCGGTCGCCCGGCTTCACACCGAGCTTGCGGAGCCCTTCGGCCACTCGCGCGACCTGTTCGCCGAGCTCGCTGTAGCTGGTCTCCGCGCCGAAGAACTCGAGGGCGATGCGATCACCGAAACGCTTGACCGAGGTGTCGAGCAGGTCGACGAGCGTCTCGGTGACCTCGTCGATGTCGGCTGGCACGCCACTGGCGTAGGACGACAACCACGGCCGTTCGGCCAGACGCTGACGCTGTGCCTCTCCGGCCTCGGTCGGCTCCGACGACTGCTCGCCCTCGCGCTGCTCGGCTGTGTTTCCTCGATGGTCCACGATGATCCTCCAGATGACACCGCGCGCACCGCACGCATGCCTCCACCCTAGGCGGGCGCGTATGCCCGACCGGGGATGCGACCGGACTGCTTGACAAGCTCCAAACCGACACCGGTGAATCGCCCGAGGAACGGTGGAACAACGCCAGGAGCCGGCCACCCGAAGGCGACCGGCTCCTGAGGATCGAACGACTCAGACGGCGTCGGGCGACGCCGGGGTATTCGGCTGACGCTTCGCGGCCGCAGCGGCGTTGTCGGACATCGCCTGCTGGAGGTTCTCCCCCAGCGCGCCACCGGCGACCCCACCCAAGAGGGCGGACAGGTCGAGCCCGGTGATGTCCTTGACGACCTTCGGCACCTCGCTGACGACCTGGCCGACCGTCTTCGTGACGGCTGACGCACCCTCGGTCGAGATGACCGTGAGGTTCGAGATGTTGCCGAGCGGCTCGGACACGGCTCGCGTGATCTCAGGCAGACGAGCGATGATCTCGGATGCGAGTCCGGCCTCACCGTACTTCTTCAACGCCTCCGCCTTCGCGTCGATCGCCTCAGCCTCGGCCAGACCCTCCGCGGCAACCGCCGACGCCTTCGCGTCACCCTGGGCGCGGATACCCTCGGCCAGCGCGATCTGCTTGTCGCGCTCAGCGGTACCGGCGAGGCGCACGGACTCCGCAGCGGCCTGGGCGTCCTGCACGGCCGCGACCTTGTTCGCCTCGGCGATGGTCTTGCGCTTGAACGCGTCGGCCTCCGTCGCGGCATTGGCTGCGTCTCGGGCCGCCTGCGCGCGCTGGACCGTCGCGTAGGCGTCGGCCTCGGCCGGCTTGCGCACCTCGATGTCGAGGCGTTCCTGCTCCACCTTCGCCTTCTCGGCGAGCGCCTCACGCTCCTGCTCCGCGACCAGACGGTCCTGCTGCGCCGTGGCCAGCTGACCGGAGGCCTCGGCCTCGGCGTTCGCGCGGTCGGTCTCCGCCTTGATCGTCGCCTGCTTGAGGCTCAGCGCCTTCTGACGCTCCGCGACCTGCTCCGCCGCTTCGATCCGCGCGAACTCGGACGCACGAGCGGTCTCGGCTTCCTTGATCTCGGCGTTCTGCCGAGCGAGCGCGTTCTCCGCTCGACCGAGGTCGGCGAGGTAGTTGGTGCCCGGCGTCGAGATGTCGGAGATGTTCAGCAGGTCGACCTGGAGGCCCTGCTCGGCGAGATCCGTCTTGGTCGCCTCGACCACCGCTTCGGACAGGGCGTTGCGGTTGGAGATGATCTCCTTGATCGGCATGTTGCCGATGATGGAACGCAGCGACCCCTCGAGGGACTGCTGGATGATCTGCGTCAGCGACCCCTGCTGGGAGAGGAAGCGCTGCGCGGCACGGCGCACACCCTCCGGCGTGCCGGAGACCTTGAAGTTCACGCTCGCCTGGATGGCGACCTTGATGAAGTTGGTGTCGACACCCTCCACGACGATGCCGATCTGACGCTGCTCGAGCGAGATCGGGAAGCCCTGCTGCAGGATCGGCCAGATGAACACCCGCCCACCGATGACGACGCGCTGACCGCCATCGGGCTCACCCGTCTTGGCGCCGGCCCCCCGACCGACGATGACGAGCGCCTGGTTCGGCGGCACGCGCTTGATGCGTCCGGCGACGAACGCGACGATCGCGAGCGCCACCACGACGAGTGCGATCACGGCGATCACCGTGATGTTGGTGGTGATGAAGTCCATAGGGCAGGTGCCTTCCCCTCGAGGGCGTGCTGGTGGATGGATGGAATCAGGGCTGCGTGTCGGCAGCGGCTCCGCTCGACACGGGTTCGACCTTCACGCGGGAACCCTGGAGCTCGACCACGCGGATCCGGCTGCCCGTTTCGATCCGCGTGTCGGAGAACGCGAGGCGCGTCTCGATCTCGTGCGGGCCGTCGAGGCTGACCTCGCCGAAGGACGCCGAGATGGTCGACCGGGCGACCCCGTAGAGACCGAGCGGTGAACTCGGCGTGCCGTCCTCCGAACGCTTGAAACTCCGGATCATCAGCTGGACGCCGACGAGCACGAGGACACCGATGACGGCCGAGATGACGTAGGCGGACCAGACGGGCAACCCGTTCGCCAGCACGATCGCGCCGACGGCGCCGAAGACGGTGAACGCGCTCCCCAACGCGGTGGCCGAGACCGCCCCGTCCAGGAAGTCGAAGATCTCACCGAAGACCAGGGAGATGAGGACGATCACGAGACCGACGGCGCCGACGATGATGAACAGGGTCATGCCACCAACCCTACTGAACGCCCAGGCGACGTGCAGGAAAGCGGTCTCCCGTTACGACGGCGACGGGTTGCGGGCCCCTGTGGAGCGACTGCAGCGGCCCTCAGCCCACTGCGTCGAGCAGCTCCGTCAGCCAGCCGGCACCGCGCGTCGTCGCGCCCAGACGCTCGACGCGTTCGCGCAACCCGCGGTCCGAGGTGACCACCACGACCGCCCCGTCGAGTTCACGGACGACGTCCACGATCGCGTCGTCGCCACTCCCCGCAGCGTCGACGATCGAGACGCCGGCCCGCAGTTCGTGCCCGGGCTCTCGTACGCTGTCATCGGTGTGGACGCCGCGGGCCTGTCCTTCCACGACGGCGACGTAGGCCGGCCACCAGCGGTCGAAGTCGAGGTCGAGCGCCTGGGCGTCGAGACCCTCGTGCGCGAGGCGGCCGAGGCGCGCGACGAACCGCTGTGCGGCACCCGCACGGTCCTTCCACCACCCGTCGGGTCGCGAGCCGACGACGTTCGCGACGTCGACGACGACCGTGACGCGGCGCTCGAGCTGCGACCGCAGGCCGGGCCACGAATCGGCGAAGCCAGGGTGCAGAGGCAATGTCTCGACCTCGGCGAGCGGCACCCAGGCGAGAGCGATACTCTCCGGGTCGGACACCACGGGTTCGAACGGCTCGACCGCCTCGACGATCACCGTCGTGTACGACCAGAACCCGAGATCGAGCACGGAGTCGAACCGCAGCTCGATCGACTCGGCGGGGACACCCGCCTCCTCGTGCGACTCGCGGACCGCACCGTCGACAGCGCTTTCGAACTGGTGACGCGCGCCTCCCGGGATGCCCCAGGTGCCGCCGAAGTGGCTCCAACCGGCCCGGTGCTGCAACAGCACGCCGCGCGCCCGATCGTGCACGAGGAGTCCTGCTGCACCGAACCTCCCCCAGAACTTGCGGCCGTCCCCGGATTCGACCCAGGCATCCCCGGCGTCCCGGAGGGGGCCGCCGGGAGGATGCGCATCAGTCATTGGACCAGCCTGGCACGAAACGCTGGGCGGCACCCCCTTGCCCACCGTCATCTCCACACCACGTGCAGAATATGTTATATATTGAACTCCAGTATTGCATCGGCAGCGCTCGCGCCCGCCGCACCGAACCCACGCGAAGGACCCTCATGGATGCACGTCAACGCCGGACGCGGGCACGGCTCGCGCGCACGATCCTGCAACTCGCCGCCGAACGCCCCACCTCCGAGATCTCCGTCTCGGAGATCGCCGCACGCGCCGGCATCAACCGATCGACCTTCTACCAGCACGCGGCGGCGCCGTGCGAACTGCTCGAATCGGTCCTCGCCGAGGAGCTCACGGAACTGAGCATGACCCACCTGGCGACCGTCTCCGCGGACGACGCCCCGGCGGCGATCACCAGCGCCACAGTCGCCGCGCTCCGCCACATCGACGAGCGCGCCGACATCTACCGCGTCGGTCTCGGCGACGACCTCATCGGTGCGAGTCTGCAGCCGATGCTCAACCGCGTCTTCACCTCGACGGTGCTCGAGATCTTCGAGCGCGGGGCGATCACCATCCCCCACGCCGAATGTCTGAGCGAGGAGCAGCGCGAGCTGTTCACGCGATCGGCAGCGCACTTCGTCGCCGCGGGCTCCGTCGCGGCGTTCCGCGTCTGGCTCGACACCCCTGCACCACGCGACATCGCGTCGTTCCTCGAGGTCATCGGCGAGCTGCTCCCGAGCTGGTGGCCGTTCCAGGCCCAACACGAGCCCGCCTTGGCGCCAGCGGACGAGCCCGCCCTCGCTCGCCCCTGATCACGCCTCGACCAGGACGACGAAGGCCCGGGACCACTTCATGGAGTGGTCCCGGGCCTTCGTCGCCACCGTCAGGCAGACGGACGCCGCGGTTCAGCGCTGGCGCTTCTCGCGGACGCGCATGTTGACGTTGATCGGCGTGCCCTCGAAGCCCCAGATCTCGCGCAGGCGACGGACCACGTAGCGACGGTAACCGGGATCGAGGAAGCCGGTCGTGAAGAGCACGAAGGTCGGCGGACGGCTCGCGGCCTGCGTGCCGAACAGGATGCGGGGCTGCTTGCCACCGCGCAACGGGTGCGGGTGCGCCGCCGTGAGCTCGGCGAGGAAGGCGTTGAACTTGCCGGTGGGGATACGCATGTCCCACGACTCGAGGGCGACCTCGAGGGCTGGGACGAGACGCTCCAAGTGGCGGCCCGTGCGCGCGGAGATGTTGACGCGCGGCGCCCAGGACACGTGCGAGAGGTCCTGTTCGATCTCGCGCTCCAGGTACTTCCGGCGTTCGTCGTCGAGCTGGTCCCACTTGTTGAAGGCGAGCACGAGGGCGCGACCGCTCTCGAGGACGAGGTCGATGATGCGCACGTCCTGCTCGCTGATCACCTCGGTGACGTCGATGAGGACGACGGCCACCTCGGCCTTCTCGAGCGCCGTGCTCGTGCGGAGCGACGCGTAGAAGTCGGCACCCTGCGACAGGTGCACGCGACGACGGATGCCTGCGGTGTCGACGAAGCGCCAGATCTTGCCGCCGAGCTCGATCTGCTCGTCGACCGGGTCGCGGGTGGTCCCGGCGAGGTCGTTGACGACGACGCGCTCCTCGCCTGCGGTCTTGTTGAGCAGGCTGGACTTGCCGACGTTCGGGCGTCCGAGGATCGCGACACGGCGGGGGCCGCCGAACTCGTCCTTCGCGACGGCCGAGACCTGCGGGAGGACCTTGAGGATCTTGTCGAGGAGGTCGGCGACACCACGACCGTGGATCGCGGAGACCGGGTGGGGCTCGCCGAGGCCGAGGTTCCAGAGCGCTGCGGCCTCCGGCTCCTGACGGGCGTCGTCGACCTTGTTGGCGACGAGGAAGACGGGGCGTCCGGTCTTGCGGAGGAGCTTGACGACCTGCTCGTCGGTCGCCGTGGCACCGACCATGGCGTCGACCACGAAGATCACGACGTCGGAGAGGTCGATGGCGATCTCGGCCTGGGCCGCGACAGATGCGTCGATGCCCTTGGCGTCGGGCTCCCACCCACCGGTGTCGACGACCGTGAAGCGACGGTCGTTCCACTCGGCCTTGTAGTTCACGCGGTCGCGGGTGACACCGGGGGTGTCCTCCACGACGGCCTCACGACGGCCGAGGATGCGGTTCACCAGCGCGGACTTGCCCACGTTCGGTCGTCCGACGATCGCCACGACGGGCAGCGCCGGCAGGAAGCGGATCTCGTCCGGGTCCTCCGTCGCGCCGTCGAGGATGTCGAGGTCGTCGCCCTCGAGGTCGTAGTCGGCCAGGCCGGAGCGGAGGGACGCGGCCCGCTGGGTCGCGAGCTCCTCGTCCATGTCCTGGAGGCGGTCCGCGAGGTCGTCGGGGCCTCCGTCGAACTGCTCGTCATCGTGAGCCATGGGAGTTCCTTGCTGTGAGGGATTCGGTGACGCGGACGACCGCGTCGACCGTCTCGTCGAAGTCGATGTGCGTGGAGTCGACCGTGGTCACTCCGTCCGCCGCGTTCATGAAGTCGACGACCCTGGAGTCCGCCCGATCACGCCGCTGCAGTTGTTCCGCGACGTCGCCGGCAGGGTGGCTCTCGAATTCCGCTGAACGCCTGGCCATTCTAGCCGCTTCGGATGCCGTGAGCAGGATCCGAGCCTGAGCATCCGGTGCGACCACCGTGGTGATGTCGCGTCCCTCGACGACGATGCCCGGGCGGTCGACGTCGGCGATGAGCGATCGGAAGGTCTCGTTGATCCATGCACGCACCTCCGGGACACGGGCGACGGCGGACACGACGGCCGTCACGCGAGGGCCGCGGATCTCGTCCGTGACGTCGCGATCACCGAGCGTGAACGCGGTCACGTCCGGGTCGAGTGAGACGGTGAAGGCGCCACCGAACGCGTCGAGCGAGCCGATCACCGCCGCCGAGTCCTCCGGGTCGACGTCTGCATCGAGCGTGTGGAGCGCGAGCGCGCGGTACCAGGCGCCCGTGTCGAGGTAGCGGTAGCCGAGCCGACGGGCGACGGCCTTGCTCACGCTGGACTTGCCGCTGCCGGCCGGTCCGTCGATCGCGACCACGACGGGTGCGTCCGGCGTCGTCGACGCGTCGGTGCTGGTGGGGTGCTGTTCGGTCATGTCTCTTCCTATACTTCCGCGATGCGCCAGCCGCGCGACTCGAGGTCGTCGACGGTGCGCTGCTTCACCTCGGGGAGGACCTGGACCTCCGCGAGACCGATGTTCGCGCCGGGCGAGTGCTCCAGACGCAGGTCCTCGATGTTGACGCCGATCTCGCCGAGCTCGGTGAACAGGGCGCCCAGCTGGCCGGGGCGGTCGTCGAGCAGGACGACGATGCTCGCGAACCGGCGGTTCTGGCCGTGCTTGCCGGGGAGCCGTGCGACGCCGGTGTTGCCGGCGGCGATCGTGTCCGCGATCGTGCGGCGAGCGCCCGGCACCTCCGGGTCCCGGAGTGCCGAGATGACGGACGCGAGGTCGGTGGACAGCTGCTCGAGCACCGGGAGGACCTCGGCGTGGTTGGCGCTGAGGATCTGGACCCAGAGCTCCGGCGCGCTCGAGGCGATGCGGACGGTGTCGCGCAGCCCCTGTCCGGCGAGCTGGATGGCGCCCTCCTCGGCGTCCTGCAGCTGGGCGGCCAGGAGGCTCGCGACGAGCTGCGGCGTGTGCGAGACGAGCGCGACGAAGCGGTCGTGTTCGTCCGGCGTCATCTCCATCGGGATGGTGCCGAGGTCGAGCGCGAGGCCCTCCACCTGCGACAGCGCCCAGGCGGGTGTCTCGGCGTCGCGGCAGATCACCCACGGGCGACCGAGGAAGAGGTCGGCTCGCGCCGAGATCGCTCCCCCGCGCTCACGGCCGGCGAGCGGGTGCGAACCGATGTACCGGGTGAGGTCGACACCGCGCTCGAGCAGTGCGCGGTACGGTTCGAGCTTGACGCTCGCGACGTCGGTCACGACGGCGCTTGGAAACGCGGCGAGTTCGGCCTCGATGACGCGAGCGGTGACGTCCGGCGGGACGCAGATGACGACGACGGACGGGTCGTCGGAGGGTTCCGCCGCACGACCCGCGCCGTAGTCGATGGCGAGGCGCAACTGGCTGGGCGACGCGTCGTCGAGGATGATGTCGACGCCCTTGGCGCGCAGTGCGAGTCCGATGCTCGCGCCGAGGAGGCCGGCTCCGACGATGCGGACCGAGCCCTGCACGCGCGCGGGAGCTGCGCTCAGGTCGCTCATGCCGTCGGCTCCGGCGCCTCCGCTGCCGTGCCGTCGGCCGCGCGGGCTTCAGGACCGTGTGCGCGGGCGATGGTCAGGATGGCGCCGAGTTCGTCCTTGCTGAGCTCGCGCAACTGGCCGGATCCGAGCGTCCCGAGGTGCAGCGGACCGAACTGACGGCGCACGAGGTCGACGACCGGGTGGCCGACGGCGTCGAGCATGCGACGGACGATGCGGTTCCGCCCGGAGTGCAGCGTGAGCTCCACGAGACTGGAGCCGTCCTCGGTGCCGAGCAGGCGGGCCTTGTCGGCGGAGATCGGTCCGTCCTCGAGTTCGATGCCCGCGGTCAGCTTCGCGAGGACCTGCGGGGTCACCTTGCCCGTGACCTTCGCGATGTACGTCTTCTGCACACCGAAGGAGGGGTGGGCGAGCACGTGCGCGAGGTCGCCGTCATTGGTGAGGATGAGCAGACCGCTCGTCTCGGCGTCGAGGCGGCCCACGTTGAACAGTCGTTCCTCGTACTGCTCGGTGAAGCGGCGCAGGTCGGGGCGACCGCGGTCGTCCTTCAGCGAGCTGTAGATGCCCACCGGCTTGTTGAGCATGAGGTAGCGCTTCGAGGCGTCGAGCTGGATGGCGCTGCCGTCGACGGACACGAGGTCGTGCTCCGGGTCGATCCGCGAGCCGAGCTCGGTGACGACGACGCCGTTCACCTCCACGCGGCCGTCCTCGATGAGCTGCTCCGACACGCGCCTCGAGGCGACGCCGGCGTTCGCCAGCACCTTCTGCAAGCGGATGCCCTCTGATTCAGTGCTGGTCACTGTCGAATCCTTCCCGGCCATCGTCGAGCAACGGCGAGATCCGCGGCAGCTCCTCGATGGCGTTGATACCAAGTTGGGTGAGCAGGAGATCGGTGGTGCCGTAGTTGATGGCACCCGTCTCACTGTCGGTGAACATCTCCGTGATGAGTCCACGCCCGAGGAGGGTGCGGACGACGGAGTCGACGTTGACGGCGCGGATCGAGGCGATCGCGCCGCGGCTGATCGGCTGCTTGTAGGCGATCACGGCCAGGGTCTCGAGCGCCGCCTGCGAGAGCTTCGTCGGGTTCTGCGTCACGACGTAGTCGGTGACGAGCGCGTCGTAGTCGGCTCGGACGTAGATCCGCCAGCCGCCGCCGACCTCGCGGAGTTCGAATCCGCGTCGGACGCCACCGCGTTCGCCGTCGTAGTCGGCGACGAGGTCGGCGATGGCCCGTCGGACGGCTCCGACCGGCACGTGCACGGCAGCGGCGAGGTTCACGAGGCTCTGCGGTTCGTCGGCGACCATGAGGATCGCCTCGAGCGCCCGTGGGACGTCCGGTGCGGGCACCGGCGCGGGCTCGGGCGGCAGGCTCTCGGCGGCGTCCGTCGGCCGCTCGATCGACTCGGGTGACGCGTCAGGCATCGTAATCGGCTCCCAGGTTGGCGAGGCTGTCGTCGTTCCAGGTCTCGGCGGTCCAGCGGAGGGTGAGCTCGCCGAGCGGTTCGATCTGCTCGAAGGACAGCGCGGCGTGCCGGTACAGTTCGAGCACGGCGATGAAGCGCGCGATGACCACGCCCTTCAGCTCCGCACCGGCCACGAGCTCGCGGAAGGTGTGGGACCCGCCGCGGCGCAGGATGGCGACGACGTGCGCCGCCTGCTCCCGGATGCTCACGAGCGGTGCGTGCAGGTGGTCGAGACCGACGGTCGGCACCTCGCGTGGCGTGAACGCGAGCGTCGCGAGTGCGCCGAAGTCCTGCGCGGTCAGCGTCCAGACGAGTTCCGGGGTCTGCTGGCGGTACTGCTCCTCCAGCCGGACCGCCCGGAAGTGGCGCGCCGCCTCCAGGTCGAGGCGCTCCGCGAACCACGCGGACGCCTGCTTGAACGCGCGGTACTGCAACAGGCGGGCGAACAGCAGGTCCCGCGCCTCCAGCAGGGCGACGTCCTCCGCGTCGACGAGTTCGCCCTGCGGCAGCAGCCCCGCGATCTTGAGGTCGAGCAGGGTGGCCGCCACGACGAGGAACTCGCTCGCCTGGTCGAGTTCGTCATCGGCCTCGAGCGTCCGCAGGTAGGCGATGAACTCATCGGTCACGCGGCTGAGCGAGACCTCCGTGATGTCGAGTTCGTGCTTGCCGATGAGGGTCAGCAGGAGGTCGAAGGGTCCTTCGAAGCCCTCGAACGACACCCGGAACGACGGTGCCGGTGCGGGGTCGACGGTCGTCGCCTCATCGGAGCGCGAGCCGGTGTCGCCGGCCGGAGGGAGGACGGCAACGGGCGTCCGCGCGGGATCAGGCGATCGCGCCACGGGAGATGAGCTCTCTCGCGAGCTGACGGTAGGCCTTCGCGGCGGCGTGCTCCGGTGCGAACTCGGTGATCGGGGTTCCGGCGACGCTCGCGTCGGGGAACTTCACGGTCCGTCCGATGACCGTCTCGAGGACCTTCTCGCCGAACGCGTCGACGACGCGCTCGAGGACCTCGCGCGAGTGCAGCGTCCGGGAGTCGTACATGGTGGCGAGGATCCCGTCGAGCTCGATCGCCGGGTTGAGGCGGTCGCGCACCTTGTCGATGGTCTCGATGAGCAGCGCGACACCGCGAAGCGCGAAGAATTCGCACTCGAGCGGGATGAGCACCCCGTGGCTGGCGGTGAGGGCGTTGACCGTGAGGAGGCCGAGCGAGGGCTGGCAGTCGATCAGGATGACGTCGTAGTCGTCGGACACCTTGCGGAGCACCCGGGCCAGGATCGTCTCTCGCGCGACCTCGTTGACGAGGTGGACCTCGGCGGCCGAGAGGTCGATGTTGGCCGGAAGCACGTCGAGACCCTCGATGGCGGTGTGCTGGATGACCTCGGCCGGGTCCTTCACGGTGCCGAGCAGCAGGTCGTACACGGTGTTGGAGTCGTGGGTGGAGATGCCGAGACCGGCGGACA
Source organism: uncultured Plantibacter sp. (assembly GCF_963518075.1). NCBI lineage: Bacteria > Bacillati > Actinomycetota > Actinomycetes > Micrococcales > Microbacteriaceae > Plantibacter > uncultured Plantibacter sp. The sequence continues at coordinate 10,086 of NZ_CAUQHZ010000010.1, read as the reverse complement.
GCGCACCCTGCGGATCGAAGTCGACGACGAGCACCCGGCGGCCGTATTCGGCCAGCGCGGCGGACAGACTGATGGTGGTCGTCGTCTTGCCGACCCCGCCCTTCTGGTTGCAGAGCGAGATGATGCGTGCCGGTCCGTGCTGCGCCAGCGTGGGCGGCACCGCGAACTCACGACGCGGGCGGCCGGTCGGGCCGTTCGGGTTCAGTTCGGCGGCGGTCTTGCGCGCAGAATCCTGCACTGCGCTCGTGTGCTTCGTACCGGCCACCGGTGTTGCCTCGCTCCCGCTTGCTGTCGTTCGAGTGACGAGTCTACCGGGCCACGGGTCAGGCCTGCGGTGCCGCTCCGCCCGCGGTCCATCTCGCCCGGGGATGGGACTGCGTGTACACATCACGGAGGTTGTCGACCGTCACCAGCGTGTACAGCTGCGTCGTCGCCACCGAGGAGTGACCGAGGAGTTCCTGCACGACCCGGACGTCGGCTCCGCCCTGCAGCAGGTGCGTCGCGAAGGAGTGTCGGAGGGTGTGCGGCGACACGTGCGACTCGAGTCCGGCGCGCTCGGCGGCACGCTGGAGGACGAGCCATGCGCTCTGCCGGGACAGTCGCGCACCGCGCTGCCCCAGGAACAGCGCCGGCGTGGAACGACCGAGGCCGGAGAAGACCGGCCGGACGCGCACGAGGTAGCGGTCGACGGCGTCGCGGGCGAAGCTGCCGAGCGGCACGATCCGCTGCTTGCCGCCCTTGCCGAGGAGTCGGACGATGTCGGTGTCGATGACGTCGTCGACGTTCAGGCCGACGGCTTCCGAGACCCGGGCTCCGGTCGCGTAGAGCAGTTCGAGGAGCGCCTTGTCGCGGACGGCCAACAGGTCGTCGCCGTCGGTCGTCTCGAGCAGCGCGCGGACCTGGTCGATCGTGATCGCCTTCGGGAGCCGCCCCGGGAGCTTCGGCGGCCGCACCTCACGTGCGACGTCGACCTCGACGAGCTGTTCGTCGAGCAGGAACCGGTGGAGACCTCGGATCGACGACAGCACCCTGGCGAGCGAGGACGCACGCACCGGCTGCCCCTCGGGTGTCCGGAGCGATGCCGTGTACTCCGACACGTGCGCAGCGGTGACGGCCGGAGCCTCGACGACGCCGTGCGCCCCGAGCCAGGCGAGGTAGCCCTCGAGATCACGCCGATAGGCGGCTTGCGTATTGGCCGACAGGCCGCGCTCGATCGCGATGTGCCGCAGGTAGTCGGCGACCGCGCGATCGAGCGCCACGCCTCAGGCTCCGCCCGGCCCGATCGTGGAGTCGCCGCTGTCGCGCAGCGTCGACCACCCGCGATCCCGAGCCGCGGCGGCTGTGAGGACGCCGAGCATCAGGATCGAGTTGTGGAGCCGGCCGTCGAGTACCGCGGCCACGGCGTCGTCGAGCGGCACCCACTCCACGAGGATGTCCGCCTCCTCCTCAGCACGGGCGAAGGCCTCGGCGGTCGCGGTGAGGTCACGCGCGAGATAGATGCGGATCGACTCGTTGCTGCCACCGGGCGTCGTGTAGAACTCCGTCAGCAGCTGAAGCGAACCGGCGACCAGATCGGCCTCCTCCTCCAGCTCGCGACCCGCGGCCACGGCCGGGTCCTCCCCCGCGATGTCGAGCAGGCCGGCAGGCAGCTCCCAGTCGCGCTCCCCGATCGGGTGACGGTACTGCTGGATGAGCAGGACGCGCTCGTCGGCGTCGAGCGCCAACACCGCCACCGCCCCGGTGTGGTCGACGAACTCGCGCACGACCTCCCCGTCACCGTAGCGGAACGTCTCCCGACGGATGCCCCACACCTTGCCCGCGAACGCGCGCTCCGAGGACACCACCTCGACGGGGTGCGACTCGTCGCGCAACGACGCGGCGCCGCCGGTCGACTCAACCATTGGCGACGTCGAACAGCCGGCTCGCCTGCTGACGCTCGAGCGAAGCACCGACGAGGCCGGCGAACAGCGGGTGCGCGTGGTTCGGGCGCGACCGCAGCTCGGGGTGCGCCTGCGTGGCGACGTAGAACGGGTGCACCTCGCGCGGCAGCTCGACGTACTCGACGAGCGTGCCGTCGGGCGACAGGCCGGAGAACTGGAGGCCGGCGTCCGCGATCTGCTGGCGGTAGCCGTTGTTCACCTCGTAACGGTGACGGTGACGCTCGGACACCTCGTCCGCACCGTACAGCTCGGCGACGATCGAGCCCTCGTCGAGCTTCGCCGCATACAGACCGAGGCGCATCGTGCCGCCGAGGTCGCCGCCGGCGATGATCTCGACCTGCTCGGCCATCGTCGCGATGACGGGGAACTGCGTGTCGGGGTCGAACTCGGACGAGCTGGCGCCCTCGAGCCCGACGACGTTCCGGGCGTACTCGATGACCATGCACTGCAGGCCGAGGCAGAGGCCGAGCACCGGGATGCCGTTCTCGCGGGCGAACTTCAGGGCGCCGAGCTTGCCCTCGATGCCGCGGATGCCGAAGCCACCGGGGACGCAGATGCCGTCGACGTCGGCGAGCGCCTCGATCGCTCCCTCGACGGTCTCGCAGTCGTCGGACGGGATCCAACGGATGCTGACCTTCGTGTCGTGGGCGAAGCCGCCGGCCTTGAGCGCCTCGGTCACCGACAGGTAGGCGTCGGGCAGGTCGATGTACTTGCCGACGAGGCCGATGGTGACGGCGTGCTTCGGGTGGTGGACGGCCTCGAGGAGGTCGGCCCAGCCGCTCCAGTCGACCTCGTTGGTGACGAGACCCAGGCGGTCGGCGATGTAGGCATCGAGGCCCTGGTCGTTCAGCATGGTGGGGATGTCGTAGATGCTCGGGACGTCGACCGCGTTCACGACCGCGTCCTCGTCGACGTCGCACATGAGCGCGATCTTGCGCTTGTTGCTCTCGGTCACCGGGCGGTCGCTGCGGAGCACGAGTGCGTCGGGCTGGATGCCGATGGACCGGAGGGCCGCGACGGAGTGCTGCGTCGGCTTCGTCTTCTGCTCACCGGAGGCGCCCATGTACGGCACGAGCGAGACGTGGACGAAGAACACGTTGTTCCGGCCGAGCTCGTGGCGGATCTGCCGTGCCGACTCGATGAACGGCTGCGACTCGATGTCGCCGACCGTGCCACCGATCTCGGTGATGATCACGTCGGGCTGGGGGGTCTCGGACGCTTGGAGGCGCATGCGGCGCTTGATCTCGTCCGTGATGTGCGGGATCACCTGCACGGTGTCGCCGAGGTACTCGCCGCGACGCTCCTTGGCGATCACGGTCGAGTAGATCTGACCCGTCGTCACGTTCGCGGCCTGGCTCAGCTCGATGTCGAGGAACCGCTCGTAGTGGCCGATGTCGAGGTCGGTCTCGGCGCCGTCGTCGGTCACGAAGACCTCGCCGTGCTGGAACGGGTTCATCGTGCCCGGGTCGACGTTGAGGTAGGGGTCGAGCTTCTGCATGACCACCCGGAGCCCGCGCGCCGTCAGCAGGTTGCCGAGGCTGGCTGCGGTGAGCCCCTTGCCCAACGAAGAAACGACACCACCAGTCACGAAGATGTGCTTGGTCGTGCCGTTGGAGCCCGAGACGATGCCGTCGATCGGAGAGTTCAGGTTGCCCGCTTCAGAAGTATTCACCACGGGCTTTTATCCTACCATCCAGTTCGGGTCCATGTGTCGCTTCCTTCGCGGTCGCGTCGTCAGGAGGCTGCGAGGGCGAGCAGTTCGCGGGCGTGGGCGAGGCCGCTGTCGGACTCCGCGAGCCCGGAGAGCAGCCGCGCCATCTCCGCCTCCCGCTCGGCGCCGACGAGCTGGCGCACGCTCGACGCCGTCACCGAACCGTCTCCGCCCTTGACCACGCTCAGGTGGTTGTTCGCGAAGGCCGCGACCTGCGCGAGGTGGGTGACGACGATCACCTGCGAGCGTTCGGCGAGGGCCGCGAGGCGACGCCCGATCTCGATCGCCGCGGCTCCGCCGACGCCGGCGTCGACCTCGTCGAACACGAAGGTCGGTACGGGGTCCGCGCCGGCGATGACGACCTCGAGGGCGAGCATCACCCGGGACAGCTCTCCGCCCGAGGCGCCCTTGCCGAGCGGTCGGGGCTCGGCACCGGCGTGCGGCCGGAGGAGGAAGGCGATCACGTCCTTGCCATGCAGCGTGAGGTCGTCGCGATCGGACACCTCGACGACGAGCTCCGCCTCGGCCATGGCGAGCGAGCGCAGTTCCGCGCTCGCGGCTGCGCCGAGTCGAGCAGCGGCTTCGACCCGGACGGCGCTCAACGTCGCGGCAGCGGCATCGACCTCCCCGGAGAGCCGTTCGACGTCGCCCTCGAGCTGGGTGATGCGGTCGGAGTCGCCGTCGAGCTCCATCAGGCGGGTGCTGCCCGTCTCGAGCAGGTGCAGGACGTCGTCAGGCGTCGGCCCGTACTTCCTGGCGAGTGTCGCGAGCGTGGCACGGCGCTCCTGGACGACCTCGAGTTCGCGAGCGCCGTCCTCGTCGAGTCCGGCGAGGTAGCTCGAGAGCTCGGCGGCGATCTCCGCGGCCAGGTAGCTCGCGTTGGCGACACTCGCGGCGATCGCGCCGAGGGCGGGATCGTGCACCGAGGCACGGTCGAGCTGCCGCCGCGCGCCTTCGAGGAGTCCGACGACGTCGCTCTCCTCGCCCGCCTCGGCCGAGACGAGTTCTCGGGCGCCGGCAGCCGAGAGACGGAGCTCTTCGAGGTTCGTCAGTCGATCGGCGCGCTCGGCGAGCTCGGCGTCCTCGCCGGGCTGCGGGTCGGCCTGCTCGATCTCGGCGAGCGCGACGCGCAGTTGCTCGGCCTCGAGGAGCCGCGTGTCGCGCTCGTTCGTCAGGGTCTCGAGCTCCGTCCGCAGCTCGAGGAGCTCCGTGTAGCGCCGCTGGTAGTCGCCGAGGGCCCGCTGGAGCGGTTCACCGGCGAAGCGGTCCAGGGCGTCCCGCTGGGCCGGCGCGGCCCGCAGCCGGATCTGGTCGGACTGCCCGTGCACGACGACGAGCTGCTCGCCGAGTTCGGAGAGGATACCGATGGGCGCCGTCCGGCCACCGACGATCGCGCGGCCGCGGCCCTCGGCGGTCACGATCCGACCGAGCAGCAGCTCTGCCGCATCACCCGCGGGGTCGAGGTCTCCCCCGGCCTCGCGGACGCGCTCGGCGACCACGCCGTCGCCCGGCACCAACCAGCGTCCCTGGACACTCGTCTGCTTCTGGCCCGCTCGCACGACGCCGCTGTCCGACCGCTGACCGAGGAGCAGCCCGAGGGCGGTGACCACCATCGTCTTGCCCGCGCCGGTCTCACCCGTCACGGCGGTGAAACCGGGTCCGAGTGGGAGCGTCCCGGACGCGATGACGCCGAGGTCGCGGATCTCGATCTCCTCGATCATGCGGTGCCCTCCTGATCGCTGTGGTGCCGGGTGGCCGTGGAGGCCGGGACGTGAATGGTGCCGGTCATCGGCTCCTCGCGTCCGACGGGGCCGCGCCATCCGGTGACCGGCAGCCGGAACTTGTTGACGAGACGATCGGTGAAGGTGCTCTCGTGGAGGCGCGCGAGACGGACCGGCACCGAGGAGCGTCTGACGACCACCCGTGCGCCCGGCTGGAGGTCCTTGGCCCGGCGTCCGTCGCACCAGAGCACGCCGAGGCCGTCGGTGCGTTCCAGGACCTCGACGGCGAGGGACGACTCCGGGCCGACCACGAGCGGCTTCGCGAACAGGGCGTGCGCGCTGAGCGGGACGAGGGTGATGGCCTCCACCGACGGCCACACGACCGGGCCGCCCGCCGAGAAGTTGTAGGCGGTTGAGCCGGTCGGCGTCGAGATGACCACCCCGTCGCACCCGAAGGAGGAGAGCGGACGCTGATCGACCTCGATCACGACCTCGAGCATGCGTTCCCGGCTCGCCTTCTCGACCGTGGCCTCGTTGAGCGCCCAGGTCTCGTAGACGACCTCCGCGCCGACCTTGACCCGGACGGAGAGCGTCATGCGCTCCTCCACGAAGTAGTCGCGACGCACGACCCGTTCGACCGTCTCGGCGAGGTCGTCGCGCTCGCTCTCGGCGAGGAAGCCGATGTGGCCGAGGTTCACCCCGAGCAGCGGCGCCGCCGATCCTCGGGTGACCTCGGCCGCTCGCAGGATCGTGCCGTCGCCGCCGAGGACGATCGCCAGTTCGATGTCGCCGAGGGAGACCTCCTCGTCGAGGATGGAGACGACGTCGAGCTCCGGGTCGACGGCGATGAGGTCGGCCCGCTCCAGCGCGCTGAGGACCGGGCGGACGCCCGCCTCCAGGAGCAGCCTGGACACGAGCACGGCGGCATCGCGGGAGTCGTCGCGACCGGTGTGCGCGACGACCAGGATGTTCCTCGCCGCGACCGCAGGATCGGTGGAATGTGCCATCGGGTTACGCTCCAGCCATCGAGGTGATCTGCTGCATCCATTCTGTCGGATTGGTTCCGTGCTCGGCCGATATCCACACCACGTACTCGCGGTTGCCGTGGGTGCCGACGATCGGCGACGGGATGAGCCCGGCCGTCCCCAGCCCGAGGTCCCAGGCCGCCCACAGGACGCCTGCGACGGCGTCGGCACGGAGCGCGGGATCGGTGACGACGCCCTCACGGACGCCACCACGACCGACCTCGAACTGCGGTTTGACGAGCAGGACGAGTTCCGCCGGTGACGCGACGACCGACACGAGTGCCGGGAGCACCTGGGTGAGGGAGATGAACGAGAGGTCGCCGACCACGAGCGACGGACGCTCGTCGAGGCCGGTGAGGTCACTGAGCTGCTCCGGCGTCAGGAAGCGGACGTTGCACCCCTCCACGACCCGCACCCGCTCGTCGTCTCGGAGCTGCGGCACGAGCTGGTCGTGCCCGACGTCGAGGGCGACCACCCGACGCGCTCCGCGCTCGAGCAGGACCTGGGTGAACCCGCCGGTGGAGGCGCCGGCGTCGAGGACGAGTGCGTCGTCGACGACGACCGGGAAGGTGTCCAGGGCGGCGAGCAACTTGTGGGCGGCTCGACTGACGTAGTGGTCGGCGCCGGCGACGGCGACCCGCGCATCCGGGTGGACCCGGTGGGAGGCCTTCACGATCGTGCGGTCGTCGACGCTCACGAGCCCGTCGGCGATGAGCTGGGCCGCATGGGTTCTGGAGCGGGCGAGTCCTCGCGCGGCGAGGGCGGCGTCGAGGCGGGCGGGCTGCGCGGCGCCGTTCGGCGAATCGGCTGCAGCCGATGCTTCGGGTGTGTTCTCCATGCGTTACGCCGACGTCTTCGGCGAGTCGCTCCCCTCGAGCGTCGCCCGGAGTTCGTCGACGAGCTCACCGTACGCGGCGGCCCGCTCCTCGAGCGGCTGCTCGTCGATGAGGCGGACGCGGGACACGAGGCCGTCGGTCGGGTGCTCCGGTTCGTTCGTCACAGGGCAACCCTACCGGCCGCCACCGTCGCCGCCCGCGGGAACCGCTGTGGGCGAACACCGGTGGCGACCCGCGCCTCCCGAGGGGTGGGCATCACTCCGCGTACAGGTGCTCCGGGACGTTGAGCCCGTAGATGGCACGGCCGGACGCCCAGATCGCGGCGCACGCGGCACGCAGCAGGTCGATCCGGGAGGGGCCGTCGGACTCCACCACGACGTCGTTCCCACGGATCCGCACCGTGGCCGCACCGACCGTCGCCGCCTTGCCGTCGCGCGACATGGTGGTGGCCGGATAGGGCTCATGCAGCTGCCGCAGGTCCTCGAGGATGAAGGTCGGCCGGGAGTGCTGGTCGGCCGCGAGGACGTGCTTGGCCCGATCGATGCCGGTCAGGACGAGGGCCGACGCGATCCCGGCGCGGTTCGCGCCGAGGATGTCGGTGTCGAGTCGGTCGCCGATGAAGAGCGGCTTCGATGCGCCGAAACGCACCTTCGCCTCGTCGAAGATCGGAACCTCCGGCTTCCCGGCGACGGTCGCCAGACGGCCGACCGCCGTGTGGACGGCCGACACCAGCGTGCCGTTTCCCGGAGCGATCCCGCGAGCCTGCGGGATGGTCCAGTCCGTGTTCGTCGCGACCCACGGCAGCTCGGAACCGTCGGCGGTCGGCGTCTGCAGCGCGAACGCCGCTTCCGCCAGCTGCGACCAGCCGACCTCGGGAGCGAACCCCTGGATCACCGCAGCCGGCGAGTCCTCAGCCGAACGGGTGACGACGAAGCCACCCTTCTCGACCTCATCGACGAGCCCGGCGCCACCGACCACCAGGATCGTCGACCCGGCGGGCACGAGACCGGCCAGCAGTCTGACCGCGGCCTGTGGGCTCGTGACGACCTCTGCCGGCGCGACGCTGAGGCCGAGGTCGGTCAGGTGCTGCGCGACGGAGGCGTCCGTCCGGGAGGCGTTGTTCGTGATGTATCCGACGCGAACGTGTTCCGCCGCCAGGTTCAGCGACTCGACCGCGTGCGGGATCGGGTTCGGACCGGCGTAGACCACGCCGTCCAGATCGGCGAGGACCACGTCGACGCCGTCGAGCGGGGTCACGGGCTTAGGCCTTCTCGTCAGCAGCGGGCTCACCGGACGGCTCCTCCCCGGGCTGATCGTCGGATTCAGGGGCCACTGCCGCGGGCGACTCGGGTTCGTCGTCGAACTCGAGGAACTCCTCCACGACCACCATCGTCTCGCCCTCGTCGTCCGCAGCGGACTGCTCGAGCGCTTCGGAAGCGATCATCGCACGGTCGTGCCAGACGGCCGCTTCCTCCTCACGACCGAGGACCTCGAGAGTCTCGGCGTACGCGTTGAACAGCGCCGGGCTGTAGGAGAACGCGCGCTTCGGGTCGAGCTGCGGGATCTGCAGCTCGAGCAGCGCGTCCTCGGTCTGCCCGAGGTCGAGCCGGGCACCCGACATCGCGATCGCGAGGGCGACGCGGACCGGCACATCGAGGGTCGAGCGATCGACGGACCGTCCGAGTTCCAAGGCACGCTCCGGTCGGCCGACGCCGCGTTCACTGTCCACCATGAGTGGCAACTGGTCGTCCTTACCGGAGATACGGCGGTAGGTCCGCAGTTCGCGAAGCGCGAGGGCGTAGTCGCCGGTCTCGTACGCGGTGATGGCGAGGGTCTCGCGGACCATCGCGATCCGGCCGGCCCGACGGGCAGCGGACATCGCGTGGAGGTGGGCCAACGCAGGATCGCTGTCGATCAGTCGCGCCGCCATCGCCAGGTGCTGGGCGACGCCGTCGGCGTTCTCCTTGCTCAGGGTTTTCAGCTCGTTTCGCGCACCCTTGTCGAGGTCCTGCGGCGTGACGTCGTCAGGGATCTCCGGGTCGTCGTGACGCGGCCGGATCGACTTGAGCTCGAACGCGATGCGCTCTTCTTCCGTCAGCTCGCGCTCGCGTCGGAAGGCGTCTCGGTCGCCGCGGGCTGGAGCACCATCGCGCGTCCACAGCTCACGTCCACCGCTGTCGCGCCCGCGGTCGGGACGGCCACCGCGCTCAGAAGAGTGTCCACGGTCGGTCCGGTTCCCACGGTCCGGACGATCGCCGGACGACGGACGGTCGCCGCTCCGTGCAGGACGGTCGGACCGCTGCGGACGATCCCCCGACGCCGTGCGGTCCCGCTGCCAGGCAGGCCGATCTGACCGTTGCGGACGGTCGCCGGACGCTGGCCGATCCTTCTGCCAGGCCGGACGATCCGAACGCTGCGGACGGTCCCCTGATGACGGACGGTCACCGCTGCGCGCGGGACGATCCGAACGCTGCGGACGATCCCCCGCCGCCGGACGATCTTTCTGCCAAGCCGGACGGTCCGAACGCTGCGGACGGTCCCCTGATGACGGGCGGTCACCACTCCGTGCTGGACGGTCGGATCGCTGGGGACGATCGGTGCCACGAGCGCGATCATCGCGCCGTGCAGCACCACCGTTCCCACGGTTGTCACCGGAGGATCTCGGAGGACGTCGCTCACCCTTGTCGGGCTGGTCTGCTGACTGGTCACTCACGATGATCTCCACGGTGCTCGGACGCCGTCACCCGGCGTCAACCTACTGTTGAATTCTTGTCCCACGGTACCCGTGAAACGACGACTTAACGCAAAATGGCCACCCAAGAACCTTGGGTGGCCATTTCAACGAAGAAGTCC